>NZ_CP072801.1:1236250-1545312 GCF_017901135.1 Thiothrix litoralis
CATCCACCAACAAATACTTTGCATTCTCAGCAATTTGACCATCAAACTCCGGCACATTAAAGATACGGTCAAGCCCCGACAACTCAGTACGCCCCACCTTCTTCGACTGGATAACCTCCAGCACCACCGCATTACCCGTTCTGCGCTCAATCTCCAGCGCCACCGCCAACGGAATCTTATTCCGACCCTGACTTTCTTCAGCCAACACCGGCATAACCAGCACATCACCCAACCGCCGAATATCCGCAATCATCTTATCCGTAACAAGATCACGCGCCACCCGACTAGCCGCAGCGGAATCCCCCTGCTTAGCTGCCTGATAATCCGGGTGATTATTCAAGCTACCCAAGGGGTTGCCAATCATCGCGGGTTCTAATTCAATTTTCGCATCATTCCTAGCCACCATCAGCTTGCCGCCTTCACTCACTGGGGAATGATTGAGTGTAGCACTCCCATCCGCCCAAGCCCGTGCCGCCCGTACCGCCAACGCCTGAATATCTGCCTCAGTCAACTGCCCTGGTGCAGCCCACTTAGGCAAGCGCTCAAACGCCCACGCCCGCACTGCTGCCACAATCCGCGCCACCAACAGCCGCGCCGCACCATAACCCTGCCGATTCGGGTTACGGGTAAAGTCCTCAATCAGATAAGCCAAACGCTCCGAATCAACATCTTTCGCGGGTGTTTTTGCAGCTTTTTGCCGTTCATCCGCCCGTAACGCATACGCATTACCCTTTTCAAGCAAGCGGTTAAAGTGCTGCACCACCACCGCATACTTATCCTTCAGCATCGCCGCCAGTCCCGCATGTTCCCCCGCCTCATGCAGGAACACCCCCCACGCATTCCCTGGCTGAATATTCTGTGGGTACAACGTCACCACCCCATTCAGAAAACTACCCTGCGCCCCATCCCGTGGCGGGCTATCCGACAACACCAACTTCCCGCTACGCTCCAACAACGCCAACCGCTTACCCAACTTCGCCGCCAATTCCGCCCTAACCCCAGACGCAGAAAAGCCGGAACTTGTCCGGCTTTTAGCATCTTGTTTGGAGAATATCCTATCTAGCCCGCCGCTTTGTAGCAGTTGACGCGCCCCGCGTAGAACCCTCTCCAGTATTGCCGATTGCCCTTCTTGTCCTGATACAAGGGACTGGATAAGAATGCCTCTTCGCAACGTATCTCTGCCTGCTCTCGCGCTACGGCTTCCGCTGGTATTTCCGATCTCCCTGAAATCAGCTTCCGTAAGGGGCACTCCCCTTGAGTCAACAAATTGTCTTTTTGAGAAATCATAACGTGCATTCCTTATCTCTGGGAAACGGTTGTGTAATGTTGCCAATGATACCGCTATCAATGATTTTAATCTATCAGCATCTGAGCCACGCCAATCAAGATCAGGAATCCCCTGCTTCTCATCACCTATCATCTGCTCAATAGACGGCGAAAAGTGGTCAATAGTTCCATACCGCAAAAAAGAAGACAGCATGTGCTGTGTACGGCGCATGGTAGCCGCCTCACTCAATCCATCAGGGTCTCCAATGAACTCAGCCTTATTGTTGTAAGCATAGTTGGCAATCGCCGCATAAATGCCGCCACCACCATCACCCTCACCCAAGCGGCTAACATCAATCCACACCTCTCTATCACCACGGTCTTCACGGGTATACACATAAAAATTCTTACCCTGCTCCGTCTGGAACATATAGCGGCTATCCGCCCCAGAAATCTTCTCCTCATCAATCCGTGTATCTTCCCCAAGGTAACGGGTATTGTGCGCCACCTCCGTCACCACATCTTCAAGCCTGCGCTGCTTGCTGATAGGGTAACGAAACGCCTCATCGTATTGCGCCAACTCCTGCAACACCTCCGCCGCAAAGCTCAGATCATCACCCCGAAACCTAGCGCCATCCCCCTCAGCCACACTAAACAGCCCATCATACTGAGGCTTCTCAACCTGCCCCACTGATTGCACCGCCGAATCAGCAATACCTTCGGCGCTAACCGCCGCCGCGCTCTCACCTGTTGGTACGACTGGCGCACGTCCCGCATCACCCGCATTTTCCACCCCTCCCACATTAACCAACGCCGTCTCAGGAATCGGCTTCAACCCAATCGGGTCAACCTCATTCAACTGCTGATCAACCCACAAACTTTCCCCCGTCGTCGGGTCAGGCAACTCCATCACCTGCCGACCATCAGCCAACACATGCGACGGCGCAAACGCATCCACCGAGCTTTCCACCGGGTTCCACAACGCCGCATCCCTTGCCGCCTGCTCACCCACAATCCGGTCAGCCGGACTATCCCACAGCCCATCAGCCCGCTGCTGCCCCGCCTCACTCGCAGCGGGTTCAATCGGCTGCCACAGCCCCGCATCCCGCGCCGCCTGCGCTCCACTGGCATCACTAGCGGCTGCTTGCTGGCCACTCACCCCGCCAGCTGTCGTACCCGTAGCCTTTTTCCCTGACAGGAACGCCCCGTATTCACTGCCAAACCGATCAACGTTCGTCCCCGCCTCAATACCAGAGGGCAGGCTTGTCCACGTAGACGACAGCGCCTTACCAACATCGCCCGTTTTCCCCGCCCGCAAATCACTCAGCAAATCCCCGCCCGTCTTGGCACGATAATCATCCTGTGCCAACTGCCACGCAGCCGCATCCTGACTTGCTGGGGAAAAGTCCGTCAAGCCCAACTTACCCGCAACGCCATCCCACGTACTGCCAAGGAATTGATAGCGACCAGCCGCCGAAGAAGTCTTACCCTTGTTTGGCCCACTCCGAATAGGCACAGCCACCCGAGGATGATCACCGTATCCACTGAATCGCTCACCCCCATATATCACGTCATAACCCGGCGACTCCGTACCCGCAATCGTATCCAACAACGCCCGCGCCTCTGGTGGCAACGAAGCATTCACCGTGCCGCTATTCTGTCGCGCCGGTGGTTGCGCCTGCGCCTGCACATCCGCCACTGGCGGCACTGGCTGCTCTTCAGCAACCGGCAGATCAGCAGGCGACATATCCACAGGTGGCTGATTACCTACACCATCCTGCTTTTTCTTATCTGACCGCTGTTTATACTTGTCATACGCATAGCCAGCACCACCCATTCCGGCAGTGATCAACCCCGTTTGCAGCGCATGACTTCGCCAAGCATCCCCCACATCCATCTTGTCATTGGTCAGGCCAGAATTATATTCAGCCTGATTCTGCCCCAGTGCTGTCACCGTTTCAGTGACATGCTCAGATGCCTGTTCAGCCGCCATACCTACCAGACCATGCTTAACTGCCTTAATCATTAAGGCATTACCTACTGCCTCGGGTATTGCCTCCCATACCCCGTATCTGCTTGCTTCGCCAATAAACTTGGCACGAGCTGCCGTCCATTCCTCTTGCGTAAGCGGCGCTCCCTTGGTTTTTTGCATCTTGTCGCGCAAATGATCAAGAAATTGGTCTTTTGAAGCATTAAATGCCACAGCGCCCGACGCTGCCATCCCCGCAGCAACACCGCCAGCGGGCGAAGTAAATGGCGTTACAGCCGCACCCGCACCTAATGACGCGCCCATTGAAGTTAAGCTATAGCCCAGTGACGACCCAATGCCCTGCAAGGAAGAATAGTTAGGGTCAGCATCAGCCGGTGGTGGCGTGTCGGTGGCGGTAATGGCTCGATCAAGCCACGATGAATCCTGAGCGTTATCACGCCCACCACGCGCATAGCGCAACACCGTATTTCCCATTGCCGGAATAACATCAGGCGCTTGGTCAACAACAACCTTAGCCCCTTCAGTTAGTGCAAGCGCTGGATTGCGCCCCTCCGGGTTCAACACGGGGCGATGACCCCCGACGCTTTTATAAGCCTGATTCAGTGAAATACCGTTATCTTGCGCTACTTTCTTCATGGCTATTTCATTGGTAGCCCTCTCCTTGTTTGCCCCAAATACACCCTGAATTGACTCAATCAACGTCGGATCCCAATTACGTGCCTCCGGCCTCGCCACGGGCTGCTGATCAAACTGATCAAACTGATCAAACTGATCAAACACATTAGCCTGAGCTGGCTTCGGTTGCGCCTTCTCTACTGGCTGCTCATCAAACTGGTCGAATACATTGCTCATAACGAATCCTCAAACGAAAAAAAGCCCCGGCAAGCTAGTAGCTTCCGGGGCTTGAGTTAAATGGTTAATGCGGTATTTAGGGCAAATAGCCGTACTTCTGCTGGAACATCGCCCGTACCGAGGGCGTATCATTCTGCTTCAAATAATTGACAGCAGACGCGGGTGCAGCAGGAACAGCCGCCCCACTCCCCGACAACGCCACCTTCGACGGGTCATACGCATTAGCCTTATCCCACGGACGGAACATATTATATTCATTCGTGGAAACAGCAGGTTCCAATGACTGATAAGCCTGCTGCACAGCTACTGATGGGTCAGCACCGTTCCGCATCAAACCCTCTGCCCGCGCTTGCAAATCAGTCTGCAACATCCCCAGTTCACTCTTTGGAAGATCAATGCCCTTATCCTTCAAATAGTTTTCCGTCATCGAATCCAACGTCAGTGCATCCACGGGCAACTCAGCAGGCTTCTGCGCCTTCTGGTACAACTGCTTGGCCTCACCCGTCGCCCGATTCACAGCATAACCATCACCAGCACTTACCCATTCACTCTGAACTGGCTTCACCACCTTCAAAAACGCATCCATCGACTCAAAACGCTTTACCCCACTCGGCCCCTGAATCTGCACACTGCCATCAGGCATTTGATCTAGCTTCACATTCCCGCCGTAAGCCGCTGTGATCGACTGCTTCAACGGGTCAAGATTCCCCGTCGTCAGGTAATGATCAACACTATTCTGCAACGCATTTTCATGCAAATCATCCTGCGTCTTCTGCAACGCCAGCGCATTCTCCGTTGGCGCCAACTGCTGCGCCGACTGCAACGCCAACCCCTGCTTAGCATTCGCCTGTTTCTGCTGCTCCACCTGCAACGGGCTTAACTGGTAATTCTGGTAGTTCGACAAATCCCGCGCATAGTTCCCCTGCCTCTGCTGCGTCACCGTCAGCGGATTCATAGCCTCAGTCTGCTGATTCGACAAATCCCGCGCATAGTTCCCCTGTTTCTGCTGCTCCACCTGCAACGGGCTTAACTGGTAATTCTGGTAGTTCGACAAATCCCGCGCATAGTTCCCCTGCCTCTGCTGCGTCACCGTCAGCGGATTCATAGCCTCAGTCTGCTGATTCGACAAATCCCGCGCATAGTTCCCCTGTTTCTGCTGCTCCACCTGCAACGGGCTTAACTGGTAATTCTGGTAGTTCGACAAATCCCGCGCATAGTTCCCCTGCCTCTGCTGCGTCACCGTCAGCGGATTCATAGCCTCAGTCTGCTGATTCGACAAATCCCGCGCATAGTTCCCCTGCTTCTGCTGCGTCACCGTCAGCGGATTCATAGCCTCAGTCTGCTGGTTAACCAAACCCCGCTGATAATTCTGTTGCTGCAACGCCTGAATATCCAACGGATGCTGCGCCGCAATCCGCCGCTCCTGCGCCAATGCCAGCCTGTCCCGCATCGCCGCCCGCTGCCCATCCACAAACCCACTCAACGCCAAACCATTCACGATAGCCACCTTGCTTGCATACGCATATTCACCTGATTAAACCCTACTGACCACCAAAGCCACCATTGCTCCACGCATTCTTCAGCGTCCCCCACTCCGACACATACGGGTTAACCGCTGACTGATTCGCCGACGCCACAGTATCCGGCTTGCGGTAAGCATCCACCAAATTCCCCGCAATCGTCCCAAACTCATACCCCGCCGCCGTACCAGCCCCAGCCGCTTGCGCACCATAACCACTACCCAGCGCACCAAACCCAGAAGCCGCGCCCGACATCATCCCCGACCCACGGTTCACCAGCCCAGCCCCATACTCCACCTGCTGATTGCGCCGAGTCCAATTCGTCTCCAGCGCACCCTGTCGCGCCTGATTCTGTGCGGCTGCCCTACTGCCCGACAACGCCAACGCATTCTGATCCTGCATCGCCAACCAACGTCCATCAGTGGCTGCAACGCCGTTACGCTCAAGATTGCGCTGCGCCGACTGCAACGCCAGCCCCTGATTCTGCACCACGCCACTATCCGCCAGCCCCGCGTAATAATTCGGATCAACCCCCGTCTGCGCCGCGTGCAACTGCGACAACGCCAACGGCTCATAATTATCCTTGTACTGGTCAAAGAAATGCTGCCCCATATCAGCCTGCTGCCCATACAACCGCGTCTGCTCCGCCATCATCGCATTCTGAGCATCACTCGCTTTGTTGGCGGTAGAATTCGCTGATAGCCCATCGACTATGCCACCAGCTGCCGCGCCAAGCGTTGGCACACCAAACGCCGACCCCACCACCGTCCCAATCGCTGAAAACAGTCCCATACTTATAATCCTTGGTTCAGTCTATTAATCACTTCAGCGTTTTGACCCTGCAAATTCTTCACCACAGCCACCAACGCCGCCACATCACCCAGCAACTTGTTGTACTCACCGGCTAATGCCAGCAACGCCGCCTTATTCGCATTCGCAAGGGCAGCCATACTGTCAGGGTCAGCAGCCACCGCATCAACAGGCAGCGCCAACGCCACTGACACCGCTGTTACCCCAGCGCCACCCGCCGAGCGCACCGGCAACTTTGCCGCCTTGGTCACGCTGTCATCCGCCGTCACCGCCGTGCTAGCACTAACCTCCAGCGCCCGGAACACCGCAATCTGGTTATGCCGCAACGCCTGTAAAATTTGCCGCAAATACGCATCCGCCACTAACGACGGGTCAGCCACCGCCACCTGCTTCACTTCAATAAATTCCCGACTTGCCAATGGCCATAATGACAGCCGCAATGCCACCAAGAATAATGCCAATGCCGCCCATGATCTTCAGTGCCATGCTGCCAATCGCCTCATACTTCATCATTTTATCCTAAAGCTGGATATGCCCATCTGTCACCACCACCCGGTGCACCTCAAACAGGCTCAACACGCCCACCATCCAATGCTTCGCCCGTGGCAATACCGGCAAATAAAACGGCTCATCATCATCCGTATCCTGCCGATAGACCTCCACGCCATCCGCAAACAGCAGCAACGTCACCGGATGCTCATCTGCCTCAATCTTTGCCCGCACAAACGACGCGGGGCGCGGATACTGGGTTTCCCCGCTACGCCACATTAATACCGCCTGTATCCCCTCGCCATGCTTCCACAGCTTGCCATCCTCAGCCGTCCACAACGCATCCACCTCAGTATCCTGCCACAGTGCTGTGGGGAAATTGGTTTCTGTCGTCAGCAAGTCATCACCATCACGCAGGTGAAACACCCAATGCACCAACCCCGACACCACATGCAGCCGCTCCTTATGCCAACCACAGCGCATTGTTTCAGGCGAATGATTACGCCACTGCTCCGGTGTAATCATCGGCTCAGTAAACACCTCAGCCGACCCCGCCCGCACAATCACCAGCCCATTGGATGAAGCATACCCCACCCCATAAACCCCCATATCCACCAAGCTGAACGCTGACAAACACGGCTCAAAGGCTGATACCTTCGTTGCCGTCATCGTGTCAGGTGTATAGCCGGTGACGATATACGGGTGCTTAGTAGTGGCTACCACCAAGGAATTCTCAAACGCCCCGCAAATCCCCACAATGTTGCCGTCGATCTTGGTCAGCGTGTATTCAACAGGCCATGCATGAGGCTGATTGATTTCCGAAAAATACAAAACATTGCCAGCAAAACCAGCCATAAACCCATTGGGCATCCCGACAAGTCCCTGCAAGTCTGCGGGTGGTGGCTCCCACGTCGCCGAAGGCAACACCTCGCCCAGCTCAGTATCAAGGTTATTATCCGTATAGACCGCCTGCGTATCCGGGAACTCAGCCACAAACCGGAAAGCCCCACTACTATCCGTGCGGTACAGCCGGATACGGTCAACATTTCCATGCGGTGACGCCACAAAACCAGACAGCACCACATCATTGCCCGCATCCACCAGCACCAGATCAGACGCATCAGACGGCTGTGATTCCTCGCCCCATGCCGTGACATAAGTATAAGCATACGCCCGCGTCAAGCTGGCACTGTCAGCCGCCGAATAGGTAAGCTTAAGCGCCATCAATACCGGGTTTAACGTGCCATCATCGAATGCCGTGTCTGTGCCGCTGGTACGGTCAAACAACGAAGCAATCACCTGATTACCATTCAAATACAAATCCGAATTACCCGCCCGGTAGGTGTTGCTGCTGTACACAATGCCCAGCAGGTCAGCGCCCTTGAGCACCTCAACCGATACCCCGAATTCAGATTCAGCCGGGGCCGTAACCCGTGCCGGGGGTGCAAACGTGTATTCCTTGCCCGCATCCACCACCGCAGGCGTGATCGTAGCCTTGTCATACATACCGCCATCAGCCCCTTCATAGAAGCCCGAAAAACGGTAGGTGTAAACACTGTAATCCGTGGGGGAAGCCACGACAGCCAGCGCCGCCGCAGGTTTATTGATAGCCAGATTATAGGTAGTGCCATCACAATCACGCACCACAGGTTCACCATTGCCTGCAATGTAAAGGCGTTCGCCCGTCTCGCCGGGCATTACGCGTTGGGCAAAGTAGACTTTTCCCGGATACGACAGCCACGTGCCACAATGGCGGTAGAGAGACCGCGTACCCAATAACACGCCAATGCCCGCATCCAGCGGCAAACGCCCCGGCGCAACATTGCCATGAAGGAGATAAACATTCTCAGCCACCGTTGCCATCGCCTCACGTAACAACCGCCGGGAAGTACGCGGGCTTAGCCCATTAAACACCGTCAAATCGAAACCGTTAGCCATATCACCTCTCAGAACGTCAGTTGCTGGAAGGCCATCCCCTCACAGGAATTGCCACCCGCCACCTCACGCCCACCCAACTTCGCCCCATCGGATAACGCATTGAAGATCATCTGCGAAATATTCGGCTCAAAATACACCATATCCCCCATCCGAAAATCCATCGCCAGCCGGTAACATTGATCCTGCACCCGCTGAATGCCCCACTTATCCCCGTCGGTGTTCACCACCTTCACGATTTCCTTGTATACCCCATTGCACCCCGTCGCCGGTCGCACAATCGCCACAAAGAAATAATCCCCTGAATCGGGCTTCACCGTGGGGAAACAAGCCGTCCCCGCCACAATCATCAAGCCCTCATTCGCATACAGGTCAGCCCGCAACTTCGTCTGCGCCGCATCCCCAAACAAAACCTTGCCCATCAGAACGCACTCCTAAAACCATAACGTGTCGGCGGCTGATGCGCAGGCTGCCCATGCGAACGACACCCGCAATCACTGCCCGACACCACCTGACCACACTCATGACAGCCACCACCGCAACCCCGATGATCAACCAACACATAATCCTGCACCTGCTGCTCCGGGTAAGCGGGGAAAATCTGATAAGCCTCCGCCGCATGATGCACCTCATGCACCGGCAACAACGCCACAGGCTGACGATGATACCCAGCACGATACCCGCACCCCTGCACCACCCGTGCCACCCGTGGGCGACATTCCACCACCGCAAATTGACAAGCCATTAGCAAACCTCCCCAACGTCAAACAATACCAACTCCTGCACCGGCATCTCACTGCCCTGGTACAACAGCACCACTTGCGCCTCATACAGACCATCAGGCCACGCCGCGAAAGGAACCCCCTCCAACAACACCGCCCGCTCATCAAACATCAGCGTCGCATCCAACAGCACCGGAAAACGCGTCACCCGTGTTTCGTCATGACACCCACGCCCCACGGCATGAGTCACCACATCCCCCACACGCGGCAACCCACAAGCCGACAGCCAACCACGCGGCGCAATCCGCACCCGTGCTGCCATCCCCTCAATCAGGTCAACGCCTTCCAGATAAAACACCGTCTGGGGCTGGTCAAACCGCAACCCCTCATTGATCACACCCATCGCAAACCTCGCATACGCGGCATAGCCACGCCCTTTTGCGCCCGCTCAGCCGCCGCACTGTCCGAAACCAACATCGCCTTAGCCTCCCGATACAACGCCATAAACGCCGACGCCAACGCCGGGTTACTCCAACGCTGCTGCGGAACCAGCAACAACCGCGCCAACGCATGATTCACCACCGCATCCTGCAACGCCTGTGGTGCATCCATCAGCGCAGACGGTACAAGCTGAACCTCAGCCAGCAACACCGCCCCAACCTCCTTGGGCGCATCCTCCAGCCGAATCCCATCACGGGTACGCTGATAAGCCACCGGCGTTCCCGCCAATGTCACCCCCAACACCCCCGCCACCGCCCGACCCACAGGTGCATCCAACGGATACTCCCGACAACCCGACCGCGCCAATAAGCGCCGCTGAAACGTCTCCAGCCCAATAGCATTACCCACCGACCGCAAGGCACTATCCAAATACGACCGCGCCAACAACGACGGGCACTCAGGTGCATGAAGCAACACCTCACCCAACGCCAACTCCAGCCAATCACTCATTCAGATTTTTGCCTGTCGTAATGGGTAACAGTGGGCGGCTTATCCCGCCCGCCCTGTACCTTAATCCCCGCCTTCTGCGCAAACGACTGCGCAAACGCCGCCGCCAGATTCACGTTATCCGCGTATTCCGCATCCTTCGCATAAGCTGCCGACACCACATAATCCACCAATGCTGCCCGGTACGAATCCTGCAACACCAACCGATCACCCAAGCCCACAATCTCCGGCTGATACACCGACACATAAGCGCGAACCCTCACGCCATCACGCGGCAACGGGAACACATAAAAATCTGTCCCCGCCACATCATCCTGCCAGTAATCCCACACCTCGCGGGCATACTTATAAAACGCATACTGGCGCTCAGCCATCTGCAACGCAAAACGGTCAGCACGGTTCACCGACCGCCCCATATTCCCGTTCTCATCCACATTAGCCTCCAGCCGCAACAAGCGCCGCACACCCTCCGGCACTGCCTGACGGTGATCACCCACCATCACCAGCACCCGATGTGCCGCCGCCTCTTCCGGTTTCGCGTCGCCTACAGCGTCCACACCATCGCGCAACCACTGCAACAACTCGGCATCAGGCCAACGCTGCGAGCTGGTTTCATCCCGCAGCGTCACCCGAACACGAGTGATCACCTCACCCGCCAGCACGTTTCTTACCAGCAGCAGGCTTCACTTCAACGGCGGGCGCTTCTTCAGCCGCCACCGCCACATCATCCGGCGTAGCAGCACCTTCCGGCACCACAAACACCTCAGCCCCTTTCGGCAACACCATTCCCGCCGAAAAGGCGTGAACAGTCCCATTCACCGCACGAATCCACGTACCAACAGGTAAATCACTCATATCAACCCCCGCCCATTCGCGTCCCCATCGGGGACACATCCGCCAGCCACAGCGCCACACCCAAAATCCCCTCATCCGCATCCGCGTCGAGGGTGATATAAACGGGCGTCTCCACCGTGACAAACTCACGCACATCCTTAAAGCCCTTCACGTTCTGACCCACATTCAAGTCAGAACTGAAATACTTATCCGGCACAGCCTCCGTCCCCACTTTGAAGGGAACAGACACGCTGGAAGGCGTCTCAACGATGAACGAAGCCCAATCAATAAAATGACCCGGCATCAACAGCGTATCCGTCAACTGGAACTTCTCCCCTGCCTTCGCCGGGTGTTTGCAGAAATTCCGTACCCAATCCGCACGCCCAGCAATCGTGCTGTACGCCGGAATCGGCGGGTCACACGAAAACGCACACGGGTTACTCTTACAGCAACTCATAACCTACTCCTTAACCTTTAGTGACACGCGCCAGCGCCAAATACTCAGGGTTCGTTACCATCCAGTCATACACTTGCAGACCCCGGTAAATATCCCCAAACGTTTCTTGCGAACGCAACTTGCTTTCCGTCTTGGTCAACTGCGTGGCAAACGTAATCGCTGACGTATGCCCCGCCACAATGTCAAACACACGCTGACCGCCCAGATCATAGTTACGCACCAGGTTAGACATATACACTTCCATGCCGTCGATCATGCCGATCTTGCCATTACGCAACGGTGACTTGCTCTCACCCAGTGCCGACGCATCCTGAAAGCGCGGGTGCTTCAACACCAGATTCTTGAGCCACTGCGGAATCACCACAAACAGATTGCCCTCATCATTTGGCACATCGTTCTCTTCCAGCGTACTCATCAAGTCGATCAGCACATTGATTGCCGAGTTCTGGCAGTCGCTACCACCACACAGCAGTTCCAGCGGGTTGCAACCACCCGTACCCACACCACCAAGGTTATACGCGCCCGACACAGCGCCCGCCTCGCAGCCCTGATTGCACGGCGACACATGGAACGGCAAATCACACAGCAGCTCCGAGTCAATGCGCTTAGCACCGTTGATGGATGACTTCTTGATAGCCTTCATCGGCAACGACTTCTCGTTACGCTGCACGGTATCCACATCGTCATCCACAAACATAAAGTAATGGGCGCGATTCACATCCATCACCACCGGCTCACTTTCCAGCTTGCCCGTCAGCTCCAGCTTCTGGCCTTTGTGGTACTTCGCCCACTGAATATCCGGCACACGCGGAATAATGACCTTATCGCCCTTGCCACGAATCTCGCCCTCGAAATCCGTGTTAGTAATGGAAGAAGCCACTGTCTGAGTATAAAACTCATGCAACCACTTACCACTCCATACCTCAGGGATATAACCGCTGGCTTTCTGGTCTTGAAAGCCCGGCGCACGTTGTACAGCCATCTAAACACCTCTCAAAAAAACACTAGGCAATGCCCATGTGCTTCTCAGACAAGTTAATGAGCTTCTCAATTTTGCCCCACTTGCCCCACATGGACTCATCCCGATACTTGCCGCGCCGGAAATCAGCGCGGTACTGCTCAATTTGTTGCGGGTTAAGGTATTGTGGGGTAGCCGGTTGGGTAGTCCCTGCCCGACTCCGACCCGGTGAAACTTGACTCTGTAACGCCTGCTTACGCTGTTGGGTGGTCTGCACGTCCGCCTTGAAACGCTGCATCATCCCAATCAACCTACCCGCCTGCATCTGAGTCTTCGCCTGCACCATCAGGTCATAGAACGTCGCGCCACTGGTGCTATCCACCTGCTGACCCCACGACTGAAATTCAGGGTTACTGATAACCTCGGCATAATCCGGCACAGCCTCCAGCACATCCGTCTCGAACATTTCCGCACGCATCGCGTGAAGCTGTTCCATCGGCACAACCTGCTGGGTCTGGCTGTTGGCAACGGGTGTGGGCGCGGGTGCGGTTTCTGGTTTGGTTGACTGGTAATACTGATCCAGTGCCGTCAACGTATCTTCATCAAACGTCTCCAACACCTTGCTACGCGCCGCATGACGTGCCTGCTCTTTCTCGGCTTGCGCCTTCAGTGCCGTCTCACGTTGCGCAATCACCTGTTCAACCGTCTGCGACAAACCACTCTGGAACTGCGCCAACTGCTGACGCAATTGCGCCACCTCCTGACCCTGTGACCGCAACCGCCCCTCAGCAATCTTCGCCCTATGCTCCCAGTTATCACCACCCGCGCCCGTCGCCTCTGGCTTATCCACCAGCGGCACCGGCACACCACCCTCACCTAAATCAGCCTGATCCTCTTCATGAGCCATGTCTGAGCCATCGCCCTCAAAGGCTTGGGATTCATCCAGGGAATCAACCAGCGGGGCTTCATCAACCACATCCGCCTCAAGGTCAACCTCATCCAAATACTTATCAGTCTCCGCGTTCATTCTGAGAACACGTTCAGGAATTCCTGCCATACAATACCTCTGTGTAAGCCCCAATCGGGGAGTTATCACGTCACGACGCAAGCCGTATCTGTATCGGCATGAAGCCAATCAGATGGGAATTACGCCTACAACTAACATGCACATCATCAAGAAGCCATGCGCCTGCGCTGACGCTGGGGTTCCTATTTTCAGGCATAAAAAAAGCCCACTCCGCAAAGTAGGCTTTCGCTATGCAACACCACCACCCTCAATCCTCAACTGCCCCGCACCACCCTTTCAGCCTCATCCAACAACGCCAACAACTTACGGTGACGGCGGCACTCCCCCTGCTGCCTGCGCAACTCCACCTCATGCTCATTCACCATCAGCACCGACTGGCTGATAGCATCCATTTCACTCATGAGCTGGCTAAACACAGCAAAATCGTCATGCTGTGATAGCCGGTGGAGCGCGTTAGCTTGCTGCTGGTTCAATGGAAACATTATGCCTGGGTGAATACCGCAGTAAATCCGTACATGGTTTGGCCCGTGGCATCTACGCTGATCAGCAATTCTTGCCCCGCTACCACTGTGCCTGTGACCGTGTGGGCGTTAAGGCTCACACTGCCCCCGGTTATCGCGACAGTACCGTTAAAGGGTGCGATGACAACATGCCCCTGTTCAGTCCCGTAGGCAGATCCATATACCAGTCTGTACCCTGCCCCGAACTCACCCGTACCGGCAACAATCCCGTCATCGCTGATGCCCGTCACAAACTGCAAACCCTCGTAAGTGGTCACAGTGGGCGTTGGCGTTGGCGTTGGCGTGGGTGTTGGCGTGGGTGTTGGACTCCCTGAGCATGACTTCCATGTCGTACAGCCAAACAGGGCATCCAACGCACTGACTAACTGCGTCAAATCAAGCGCTAGTGGGCTGCCCACCGTACCATCACCGGTTAAGGGGGCCTCAGTGATAATACTCACCTTACCCCCCAGATCATCGGCAATTTCCTGCATGTCCAGGTGCAGTGGTGCAGCGACAGTCCCACTGCCTCCGAGTGGGGAATTCACCACCACCACCACTTTGCCCGCTAGTCTTTCAACGAGCATCTGCACCTCAGCCCCGTCCAGCAGATCAACCCACGCCGGGTTCCCAGTGGTCGGGTCATTAACGCCACCACCTTCCAGTACAAGCTGGTAGATGTGACCATTTGAGCCAATCATGCGAGCGCCAACCGGAATGGGGATACCAGCACTGGCAAAGTAATCCTGCGCCGTTGACCAGAAACCGACGGGTGCGCCTATTGCCAGGCAGTTTGCAATATGCAAATCAACCGAACGAATAACAAACTCATCATTGGCGAACTTTTCAATCGGGTCGTAAGAGCGTGCACCAGTGATGAAATCATCCATCGGCTTAATTTTATCGAGATCCATGCTTCACCACTTTAGTCGTAGTTATCCCCGAAACGTACCATAGCAAACGTAATGTTCACTTTATCGAGTACCGCCGTACAGGATGCCCCGCCCAGCGCCATCCGTATGGAGATACCCTTAAGTAGCGTTCCCCACAGCTCTTGCTTAGACGGGATATGCAGCGTCATGTTGAGGGATATGTATGTGCCCGTTACCGACAAGCCGTTTACCCCCGACTGAATCAGTGGCCCCGTATTACCGACTGCCCATGCATCTGTATGATCACCGTCAATGGCGAGGTATGCCGTAGGATTACAGTCTTGGTCGTTGGTGATGTGAAGCAGGACACTCGCTGTCATGGTAATCTCATCACACCAATCGGCAATCTGCACCGTACCGTTTGGCGCATCAAAATCACCGTAAATATCAGATACTTCGGTATATGCCCCGTAGTTAACCGGATTGAACAGGCCAATGCCCGCAGGGATAGCTACGTTGGTCATCGTCGCCATACCAATGTGTCGAGCATTAGCGTACACATCAGCACTTTCAACCGTCCAGTTTGCCGCATCAGTGGTAGGGTCATTCGCCCCAGATGCCCCGGTGAGTTTGTACTGACGCCCGTTGCTACCAATAACGCGAGAGCCAACCGTAAAAGTCTCGCCAGCCGCCGTCAACGCTGTTTTAACCGCCGACCAACTGCCCAATGGTGCACCCGTTGCCACTGCACTGGATAAGTAGTTAGTTATCGGGTGGATAACAAACGGGTCGGAAACCTTCCCCGTTGCAGCGTTAAAAGTACGAGCGCCCGTCAGATAATCTACCGACGGGTTAAGTTTTTGTAATGCCATAATATAAGCCTCAGATGGTCAATTCAGGCGCTGTTGCAAACTGGTCAACAGCAGCAACAGGGATAGTAGATACGATGGGCGGTCGGTCAAATTTAACCCCGTTCGGATTATCCAGATACCAGCATATTTTCAGCATGGTTCCAATGACGGAATACACACGGAAATCGTGCAGGTTATCCAGCGGGAAAATCACCGGGTTAAGCAGTGGCCCATTAACCCCAAGGTTTGAAAAATCAGTAGCGCCCGTCAATGACACAGCATAGTCACCCCGCATTGGGGTCATAACAGCAAACTGCGCCTTCTGATTAGTGTTGGGGTCAAAGGGAACGCTAACGATCTCCTCTGACTCCCCACCCACAATAATGAACTGGCAGTAATCCAGCGGGGTAAACTGCCGTGTCATAACGGGTCGATTGATAACCGGCGGTGAAGCCGAGATGTTGCCACGGCTGCCGTAACAGTCGCGTGTTCCTATAAGCTGCATACAGCTACCCTCCTGTATTAGACGGTCAATTCAATGGATGCACCCATCATTGCAGTAACAATCGCCTGTACACCCAGAATGACGTCGTTTCCATCCGCATTATTCATGAGCGCAACCAAACCAGCCGCTGTCAGTGCTTGCGTATTATCGGTTGCATCCGGCGTCGCAGAGCCGTTCAGGATAGCGATTCCAGCAGCCGTTTCCGTTGCAGCGGATACCGTCGCACCCGCCGCCCCGCCAAGATTCAGCAGCGTCCAGTTTGCCGCATCGCCCGAAGGTGCGTTTAAGCCTGTTGTACCCGTCAGTTGGTAGACCTTGTTATCCGCATCGAATACCTTGATACCCACGGGTAAGTCCGCACTGGATGCGATATACAAGGGCTTGAGGACTGACCACAACCCAGCGATACCCCCCGCCGCTTCCATGCCGTCAGCAACCAGTACTTTCGGCATGACCTTTGCCATGCTTCCGCCCTGAAGCACCATTACTTTATCGGTCAATGAATCTAAACGTGCCATCGTGTTATTCCATAAAAAAGCCCCAACCGGGGCATAATCAAAAGAAGCCAGCAGGAAAGCCAGCGGTCAATTTGTAGGTAGCAACCCAAAAGCTGCTCTCATTGCATCGAGTGGACCAAAGGCCACCAGCAATAAAATAATCAGGAAAGTAGCGAGCACCCAGAGAATTGACGAAACAACCGTTTGTTGTTTTTCCGTAACGTTCTCAAGTTGCCCTAAATTCTTTTTCATTTCGTCCATATCCTGCCGGAAGCGGTTTTGACGCTCCTCAACAACCGCCAGCCGCGTAGCGTGCCCCAGTTCAGTTTCTGGCATTGGTATTCCCCTGTTTCAAAAAATTGCATTACTACAATGCCTAATCAGTTTGCGCTTCGCCTGTTCCAGCCAGCCCAAACAATTCACCCAGATCATTATTGATTTTCTCCAGGCGTGATACATGCACAGCATCAAGCTCCTCTCGAAGTTCCAACATGTGCTTGTTAATAATCTCTTGTGCTTGCCCATAAAATTGCGCCTGCATCTGACTAAACCACTGATCAAGATTTTGCATTGAATACCCCACTAATAAATGTTGTAGCGCGTGACCGTCCCCAGACAGCACCCGCACCCATGACCGTCACAATCGCCGTCTCGATCAGCGGCTGCCACTCAGGCGGAATCGTCAGACCAAACCGCACCGCCAGAAACGAACTGATCCCCGCAATGACAAAGCGCGTGACAGTACTGGATACCGCTGGCTTCGTATTGTTGAGTCGGTACAACTCGTCGGCCTCTTCCGCCTGCTTCTGGCGCAACCACTCAAGGTATTCAGGGTCGACATCGTTTACCACAACACCGCGAGTATCACCGCGTACCAGTGACGTGTTATCGCGTTCATTCATGACCACTGTATCGGTTTCATCATGCACCACAGCTTCTACCTCTTCGGTTGTTGTAATGTCTGTTTGCGCATCCTGCACCATCAGAGCCGACCGGAAAAACTGGAAGTAAGACGCAATCATCATGCCCCGCGTTCCCCACCGCTTATCCCTGCTGGGGTAATCCTTATCTCCGTTGACGATAACCCGTGCATCATAAACACCCTTGCTTGTGCTCAGGTCGAATTGCTCCAGACGCTTACCCGTGAACAGCCCAAGCAGCATACCCTCGATGAGGATAGTCACAGAATAATCAAGCCGCATCGCCAGATCGGGCTGATTCACCAGATCAACGCCAAGCCGCTTACCAAACAACTGGTAATTGCGTAACCATGTAATCCCCACCAACCCACGACCGTAATAAGGCGGGTACTTGTAACCCCTGCCCTTGCCCACCTCTTCAACCGGATACATCGCCCGTCCAGTCTCATGGTAGGCAGTCGTCAGGATGTACGCCAGTTGACCAAGATCAGCCAACCCCCGTGCATCCCACTCAGTCAATATCGCTTCCATGCCATCAACTTGACGCTGTGTCAGCGCCCCGTCAAACAGCGGCATCCTTACCGCATCAAAAAAAGCCTTGCGGTCAATCACAACACGTTCCCCAAAAAAATGCCCTCACGAAGAGGGCAACCGCTAGGAGGAGTAGCAATGGAAATCATTTTTTCTTCACTACTGGCTTGTTGTGGTAGTCCAAGCAAACCTGTGCCAGATGCTCAACATCAATTACCTGGGCAGGGCATGACACCACTGGCGCTACCACCGGATGCTGCACAGCAGGATTAATTCCGGCAGCACCGCCCACCAGCTGGGCAGTGTATAGACCCGCGACCGCCGCCAGCCACAATAAGAGCGCCCCAAAGAGCACCCCCATTGCAAAACTGCGGACTGTGCTACATGAACAGCAAACCGCAGCTTTGAGCGCATGGATAGCCTCAGCATCATCCCGCATCAGCCTTAGACACCCGCCGCGCCGTGATGGGTAAGCATCGCGGTGTTGACCGTGCTAGCCGCGTCACAGCTATCCAACATGCTATCCAGCTTGTCAGCATTCAGACCGAGGGAAATGACCTTGGTGCGCAATGCACCGCAACGCAGCATAGCCAGCAGCGCCTCGGTGTTTTCATTACCACGCGCCCACGCCTCGGCGGTGATACCCGTAGTCCCCAGCACCACATCCACATCGTTCAGGCATTCGGTCGCAGAACAGATCGCCAGCTCTAACGCTGCCAGCGCGTCCGCATCATTCGCCGCCTCGTCGATAGTCACTGGGGCATAGTCGGGGTTGATAGCATACATGCCCATCCCGTCCACGGTGAACATCGCAGTAGCGCCCGTGTTCGCATCCAGTAGTGCTTGAATGTCAACGGTGCTCTCGCCCGTGTTCATTGCAACGCTGGCGGCGGTACTGTTGCCGTTCATCTGAAGGTAACTGTAAAGTTCTTGTAGTGTCATCGTCGTGTCTCCTGTTTAGTTTAATCTGCGTATTCAGTCGCAAACCCAAAAAAGTACTGAGGCCATGTGATAGCGTGATTGGTGATCTCAATGGCAAGGTATGAGATGCCTGAGTTAGCAGGCGTATCCGCTTTCGCCGCCACGGTTGCCGCCGGGATGATCATCGCTTGGCAGTTCTGCGAGGTCGCTGCCAGCATCACGCTGTAGGGGCTTTTCG
This sequence comes from Thiothrix litoralis, assembly GCF_017901135.1. Classification (NCBI taxonomy): domain Bacteria; kingdom Pseudomonadati; phylum Pseudomonadota; class Gammaproteobacteria; order Thiotrichales; family Thiotrichaceae; genus Thiothrix; species Thiothrix litoralis. The sequence continues at coordinate 1,255,894 of NZ_CP072801.1, forward strand.
TCGAACGGTTAAAGCGTCCCAACTCGACATCCCCCGACGCGTGCAGCAACGTGAGCGACACTTGTGCGGAATCCGTCAACGTCGTTTCACGGCCTATAAACGTCAGGATGATGTCCTTGTCCGTTGCCATGATCGGGATGTACACCCGCGACTTGCCGTTAGCCGCCACGGATGCCGCCGCCGCTCTATTCAGCGTGCCGTACCATGTCAGATTGGGCGACGGGTCATCGTTACCGCTCCAAAACTGGTTGATGACCGGAGAGGTAATCAGACCAAAGGGGTTAGTCGCCATGCCCCACCCACCGAGATAGAACACGTCTGTACCCGTGCTGTTCAAGCCGGGACGCAGCGCGATGGTCAGGCTGTTAGTCGCTGAGATATACGTGTCCACCAGTGCTTTGGGAATGCCGAAGGACATAAACGCAAAGTACACACTGACTTGTTCATGCCCATTGTCGGGGGCAAGGTTGATGCTCAGACGTTGGGTAGTGGACGCTGCTGACTGCGAGTTACTGTGCAACCGCATAACAGGGACTTTCGTCACCGGGTCACAGACCCACGCTTCAAGCAGCACAAAGTTAGCGCGGTCGGTCAGCGTAGAGCAGAAATACGTATTGTCCTCACCCGGCGTAACCGCTAAGGTGTGCGAGACGTAGTTGGTCGGCGGGGTGTAGCGTGTCGCTGCAATTGCGCGTGTCGCGGTGCAGTTAATCATGGAATAACCATTATACGCTGCCCCGGCTGACCACGGGTTACAGGTAGCACCACCATGTGCCGCGAAGCCCTGCGCGGTGACTTGCGCCGCCGTGCTCACGTCCGTCTTGGTCATCAACAACATGTTCGACCGTACCGGATGATACGTGCGGGTCATGTTGGTGACGGTCGCTGCAACCCCTGTACGGGCATACAGCCGTTGCCATGTGCCACCCACATAACGCCACTCTGCCAACAGGTTGCCCGTGTTCAGGCCGTTGTGCGTTTGCAGATACGTTTCACCCGCCACATACGGCGCACCAACAGCGAACGTATCCACCGGAGCCGTGGTGTTCGGGTCAAGCCCACTACCCACCATGACCCGTGTCGCCAGCGGGGTGTATGCCTGCGACTTGCAGCGCCATGCAGTAGAGGTCTGATCATAAATCAGGTCAACCACACTGCCTGCCGTCACCGTCATATCCGTGTCATTGGGCAGTAGTAGCTTTTCCGTTGAAGCGGATGCAGCATGGGTGAGTTTCACCGTGCCCGTAGACGTGTTGATAAGCGTCAAGTACTTACCATCTTCCGCACCCGTAATCCCACCAATCGTCCCCGCCGTCGTGAGGCGGATGACTGACTTGTCCGTGGCATTCAGCGAGGCAGAGGTAGCCGCGTTCCCGCCGCTACGCACCGCGAAGGCTTGCTTGACCGCCACGTTGCCTGTGTGGTGTATCGCGTCAGTGGTCGTACTGGCCTGCGTGTCATCCGACTGTTTCAGCCACACCTTAGCGCCTTTGACGTTGACCTTCTGAGCAACTACATCAAGCGTAAAATCATCGCTAAGATTGCTAGTTGCTACGACTGATGTAGTTGTCATGTGCTACTCCTTACGTGCCAGCCTGCGCGATATGAACATTGAAGGCATCCGTCAGTTCAACGGGCAGCAGTAGCGTAGCATCCAGCTTCACACCCGCCGCTGAGGCAGTCAGGGAGGCATCAGATGCCGGGTCAATCAACACGTCCACTTTCAGGGGCGCAGCATCCGAACCATCACCGCTCATCGTGGTGGCGATACCGTTGCTGATCGCAGCAGTCTGCAACTCACTGAGGTTGATGACGACATCCGCGCCGCCATTGGTCTGCTTGAGCGTGATCATATTAGTGGTCGCGTCATAGGCCGTGGTCAAATCGTCCACGAAAATGTCTAACGCTGCCATGCTGAGGACAACATCTGTGCCGTCCAACTGGGTCAGCGTCAGAGTCTTTGCTGTGTTGTCCTGTACTGCCGAAACGAAAAGACGACCGTCTAGGCTGATCTTATTCGCAACGCGACCGCCGATGTCAAAGTCGGGGGTGTTAAGGTTCGAGGGGGTGACTACTTGTGTCATGTTCTATTACTCCAAAAAGGTTATTTAAACAGGCAGGCCGACGTATTGCGGCACACCGAAAGCATCCACAACAGGTACAGCTACTGGATTCGCGGTCATTGACCGCATGAGGGTTTCAACATCATCTGGGCTGGCAGCAATCGCATCCACGATAGCCGTGACCGTTGCCGCGTCAGTCAGATCAAGGGGCGTACTGGTAGAAAAGGTAGTGACAACACCACCCGCCGTATGGGTGTACGTGCCATCGCCATTATCCACCAGCGTAGAGACATCGTTGCCGTCCGCAGCGCCACCGCCGCCACCAGTGGCTGGAAGGCCAGACCCATAATTATCTAGTGTATGGTTATGGTCAGGAAATCTAGTGGCATTAACCCCAACAGGGTTATCGCTCTCGAATGATAAGGGTGTTGCCGTCATAGTGAACCTCAGAATTGATTATGTGATTGCCCACCCGCAGGTGAACCATCAGGGAGTAAAACGCCTTGTGGCGACTGCTGCGCCTGCGGTGGAAGCATCGGCGGCTGTTGCTGTGGTGGTGGCTGGTTCTTCTCCTGTTCCCGTCGCGCCAACTCCTGACGGCTCGGCACAATCCGGTCAGGCGGCATATCTAACCCCTTCACCATCTCGCGCAACAGTTCCGCCCTGCCCTCAATCCCAACGATCTCCAGATCAACCGGGTTAGCCGTTGACGCCAAGAACTCACCGCGCCGCAACTGCAACTGCTCCTTCACCACCAAAGCTGCTGCGCCACGCGGCTTAATCATAATGTCGCCCTTCACCGAATCATCGTCGTGATACAACATGTTCCACACAAACTGCGCATACAGCACCGGCTCAATGATGTCGATGTCGATGTTATAGATAATCGAACGTATCCCCTTCGCCGCAGCGCCCATCAACATCGACAAACCTGAAGCAGTCTTACCCGCCCCGCCAGCATTACCAATCCCCTGAGTATAAGCAGGCACGCCTGTCAGCTCATCCGCCAGATTCTTAAAATGTTGCAACACCCCAATCAACTCATTCGAGTTCGACTGAGGCTGAAAAAACTGTATAGGGTTCGAGCTACCACCCGACTCATTCGGCCTAAAGTGCCAAATCTTCCACGGGTACATCAAATCGTTCTGATCTTCTTTCCTGACGCGCCCATCATCAATCGCCACCTGCGGCCCCGACGACATCCCCATGTTATTCACCAGATTGCGGGCTGACGCATTCGTCACCTCCTGGCAATCCGTCATCAGCTCAGGAATCGACTGATGCCAAAACTGATCATTAACCTTCACCGCACCGGTATGGTAATAAGGCCGCAACCCCAGCGGGTGCTCATTCACCTTAGCCTTGATCACATGCTCACCGATCAGCCACACCTCCGCCTCGTGCCAGCGGTTCGGCGCAATCTCATCTGACCAACCCCAATCCAGCAACCACTGACCCCGCACCTTCCCAAAGAACTGCAACGCATCAATCTCACTCGAAGGGCTAGCCAACGTCGTACCACTCTCAAACTCAGAGCGCTGCAAATCCTGCACATCATCCGACACATCCAGCCACTGGTAGCTGCCACCATCGAATTCATCCATCACCGCTTGCAGGGCCACATCATCAAATCCCGTCACGCCCAGCAGCATCTCCAAATCGCCCGGCTGAAGGTGGTGGTGCTCAATCACAAACGCTGCCCGCTGACAATCCGTCGCCCCAGGCGCAGGATAAAGGTCAAACGGTGACACGCGCTCAAAGCACATACTCACCTGCTCCTCCATCAACGGCTTAAAATCCCGTCCCCACTTCAAGCGCTTCTCATTGCGCAATACCGGGGCTTTCATCACCCCCGCCTTCAGCGTCACCACATCCGAAATAATCGCGCTCACCGCATTCCGAAACCCGCCCTCAACCTGCTGATCTTCACACAAGCGCTCCATATTGCTGGCACGCTCATCCGCATCCTCCTGCAATGCCGTCAACACCGCATCACGCAGCGCATCAGCATCCTGTGGCCCCATACCCTGCTGAAACACCGTCAACAACACCGCCTTGTCAAGCTCCACCGGCAAATCAGGCAACGGCGTAGCGTCCATCGTCCACGGCTTATCCCCAGCTGGTAACAACACATCCCGTATCCACGACTCAGCCCCACGGCACTTGCTATCAGTCAGTTTCAGGTAAAGCTCAGACAACCCCTGCTTCTGAATCGCCGCGAGCTTATCCGGTGGATACTCCCCCCGGCGCTGGCGCAAGTTATCCAGCATCTGCTCTTCCACCAACCGCTTAGCCTCTTTCGCCTCGCGGTAACACTTACGCACATGCGCCGCCAGATCAGACAACGCCTTAACCGACTGCCCAGACTCCAACAGTGCATCATCCACCACGGCATCATCAGGCTTACGCGCATCCATCACGCCCATGCAGCCCTCACAGAAGTAGAGCCAACCGACGCACTGCGCCTAACCTCATCCCGCGCCACCGGAAACGCAAACGTCAACGCCAGTGCATCACCCAAGTCCGGTGAGCGCCCCAAACGCTGCTGCAACGCATCCTTATCCTCCAGCTTCAAGCGCCCATTACTGTCATAGCCATACTCAGGCGCGGTCAAATCACCATGCAATTCATCACTATCGGGAATATTCACCGGCGCATCCTGCAACCACTCATTCAACAAGCCCCACATTTCCGCACGCTTATTCGTGTAAGACACCGCATTGCCCGCCCGCTGCCCAAACTGGATCCCTGTTACCAGATCATCAAACCCAAGCTCCCGCGCCCGATCAACCACGCCAGCACCCAAACCGCCCACGTCAACGAACACCTTCATCGGCTTATGCAACCTGACCCACTCCAACATCCTGCCCACGACCTCCATCGTATCCAGACGCTGAAACTTCTCAGTCGCCACAATTTCCCGACCACGCCGCAACACAAACGCCGTCGAATCCTTCCCAAAACGTGCAGGGTCAACCCCCATCACCAACGGTGCAGACGTATCCCGATAATCATCGACACGCGCCGCCATCACATGCACCGCCTTAATCAAACTCTTACTATCCGAGACCTGAAACGCCTCAGTCACCGTACACGGGTATTCTTGTCGGAACGAATGCGTACCATCCGCACCCCCAACCGACAATTCTGCAATCTTCTTCCGTCGCCACACCAACTGACCATCATTCAGCCCATGCAGCCCAACCAATTCCTCTTCATCTTCAGAGCGCTTAAACCCAGCCTCAACCGCACTGAAATACTCCTGCTGCCAAAACCACGGGATAAACACCAACTGATAATCCGTCTCGCCCGCCTGAGCCGCCATACACTGCTGATAAAAGTAATTCCCCAAGCCATTGGCGGTAGACTCCAACACCACCTCGGTTCCAGCCTGATCTGGTATCGCCTGCATAATCCCCTTCGCGTGTTCATCCGCATGAGGCCAGAATGCGGTTTCAGAACCATGAAAAAACTGAATCGTACTCGAACGCCCCACGCCCTTATTCCCAGCCGTGCCAACCTTGTACCCAGAATCCAGCCTGCCAAAGATCAACTCCCTGGCATTACTCGCATCAGTCGCAGGCTTAACCATCTCCAGATTATTCTCGTGATAGCGGGAAACCATATCGAACAGATTGTTCGTCGCCTCCTGCTCATGGGTCAAAATGAACGCCCTGACACCCTTGCGGTGAATGACCCGCCAGTAATAACGCGCCTCAGTGTAAGTAGAAACGCCCTGCTGCCGACCCTTCAACACCAGCGCCCGCACCTTATGGGTACGTAGCAACTGCTCCTCAAGCCGATCATGCAAATACCGCTGCGCCTGATTCATCACCAGCGGCTTAATCGCCCCGCTCTTGGTACGAATCTTCAAGCAATGAGACGCAAAAAAGAAAAAGTCACTCGACAATCTCTTACGCAACCCCATCTCACTCTCAAACACGCTATTCACTCACTCCAAGGTTTTCCATCAACTCAAGCCATTCCTCATGGCCCTTGCTCACCGTCGCATCAATCTCTTGCCGTGGCTTACCCATCCCCCGATCAAGCACCTCACGGATAGCCATAATCCGAATGTTGTCTGGTTTCTTCGTGTTCTGCGCCAGCTTCACCAGGATGTTAATCATTGACGTGCTATGAGTGGCTGCAATATCCCTAACCTGCTTCTTTTTCTCATCCACAGTCCCCTTAGGACGACCAGCGCCACTACGCGCACCACCACGCGCCATATCAAATACCCCAACGAAACAAAGCCGATAACCGTTTGAATTTATTTGAATATTAATCAAACGCCCACAAAAAAGCCCGGACTGGAACGAACCAACCGGGCTTTAAGAATCTTGCTTATTGCCACCTCTGGCAACAATGCCTGAACTGTACTGATTTCTGTGACATCCTGCAACAACAAAATTTATCGACCATCGAATCAACTGTTACGATACGAACCCCAGTTGAAAAGTATTGCCCTACGATCACCTTGGCGCAGACGGTCGAACGCCATCTCCCCCATATGTGCCTCAATCCCCTTGATCGGCAAATTTGAGATCACCACTGTCGGCAACTCTGCCAGATACCGCGCATTGATCAGCGCGAAAAACTCATCATGCGCCGCTTTACCGCTGGATGTTTTCTCAATCTCATCAATCACCAGCAGATCAACCCCGGTGAAACCGGCAATGAGAGCTTTCTTCTGGCTGAAATCCTTACCCCACACCTCCTCCAAATAATCGCGGGCCGTGATGATCAGCGCGGAAAACCCCGCCTCGACCACCTGCCGAACCAGCGCAGTAGCCAGATGATTTTTACCGTTGCCGGGGTTGCCGTACAGCACCACGCAATTGCCCTCATCGCGGTTACGCTGGAAATCATCGGCATACGCCCGGCACTCATCCACCGCAACCTGTTGCGCCGGATTGCTGCAAACGTAATTCTCAAAGGTCGCATGTTGGAAACGCTTAGGAACATTCACCGCCACAAGCTTGCTGGAAAGCGCCTTCAGCTTGCGATTCTGCGCACACGTCGGGCAATCGGGAACCCAGCACACCACCCCATTGCGCAGGGCATTGGCAGGATACCGCCCATGGGTTTCGCAAGATTCCCACTCTTGCCGAAAGGCTTGCAGATCGGCAGGCACTTCCCCGGCGGGGGCATCTGGGAAGAAATCCCGCAACTGCACCACGTTGTCGGTAGGTTTGGCGGCTGGCTTAATCCCCTTGTCACGCAGGATTTCGGCTTGCACTTGGCGGGCGGATTGCTCAGAAACGGGTAACGGTTGCATGGCTGCCTCCTACGGTTGCAAAGTCGACAGGGGCGTATGCAGTAGCGCGAGATTGCGCGGCGGGTGGTGCTTTGCGTACTGGGTAGAAATCGGGGTAATTGGCTCGGATGGTTGCCATCACCACCTCCTGCAAATCCTCCCCTGCTGCGTGCAGGTGTGCCAGATGATCAGCAACCGCTTCCAGTGCCAGTTGTGTTACAGGCTGTTTTTTACTTTTGCGGTGAGCGATAACGTTTTCCCAGAGTTTTGCAGGAATGAAACTCGGCACTGCCACCTGAGCACTTGCCGCTTGCGGCTTTCTGGCTGGCTTTTCGGTGGTTGGTGCTATGTTATTATGGTTTGTTATTATGGTTTGTTTATTGGTTTGTTTATTGCCCCTGACCGAATCAGTCACCGTTTGATTGACCGAATCAGTCACCGTTTCTCGACTGAATCGGTCACTGTATCCGAACGAATCAGTCACCGTATCCGAATCAGTCACCGTTTTGAGTAAAAGTTCTGGAACATGCAGTTTGTAAATTGCTGATCTGCTAAACCCTCCATTATTTTCTGCCTTTGAAAGCCATCCCAGTTCGACCAGTTGTGACGTGGTGCGAGAAATAACCTCGGTTGAATAACTGCCGATGCGTGCGATCAGTGTATCCCGCTTGGGATGAATGGTGTTGCTGCTCTTGTTATCACGGAATGAAAATAGCGCCAACAGCACCCTAAGCTGTATTTTTGACAGCCTATCGTCTTGAAAAACTTCATTTGGACAAAATGTAAAAGACATAAAAACCCCTACCCCGCTGTAGCGGGACTTCAAAAATTCAAATTGTCGCGAGAATAAAAGCTTAAACCAAACTCATTCCTTCTCCCTTCCCTGTTTCGGGCATTGAGCGGGGGTCAGCATGAAAGGTGGAGGTGGGGGAAGAATGGCAGTCATCCGCCCATCAGAGTATTTACGAGAACCATCTGGCAGCGTCTGCCAGATCACACGGGGAGTTGGTACAGTGTTGCTCATATCAACCCCCGCACACACGGCGCAAACACCTCAGGCAAATACACCACCCACCGAATATTCTCCTCCATCGCCAATTGAGCGCGTGCAGCCTCGTATTTCTGTTTGGCAGGGTTCTGGCAAGTGGTTTTACGCAAGGAAGCAGCAAAGAGCTGGGAAAGCGGGCGGCGCTCACTCACGCGACGTGACAGCAGCCCCTTATTGATACCGTGAAGCCTAGCCCACTCCGTCAGCGATTTAGTGTCAGCACCGACAGTAATCAGCACCTGACGCTGCCTACCAATGGGAATATGCGCAACGCTATAGCCCAATTTCGCCTCAGTCGATAAATTATCGCCGTCTATCGCCTTATTGGCGTTGATTCTATTGGGAATCTCAGTGTTTTTAGGTATACTGTTCATTCAATTCTCACCCCTGTAAAAAACCCACGAGGTGCTTGTAACACCGTTTGAGTGGGTTTTTTTACGCCTATCAAAAACCCAGCGCCTGCCCTACTCAAAAGGGATTAAAACGCTGGCACTATCAGCAAACTGCTTTGAAGGACTCCCCCAGTGCTTGCGTATCCGCCGGGTAGAGTGTTGGGCTTATACCCAGAGGTCAGGGAAGTCCATCAAAACATTCAAAAGGGATTCTGGCTGGACGGTGCAAGTTGTCATCCCCTGCACATCTCCCTTAACGTCAGCTTCCGATGGGCTAATACCGGAAGTCGCCAGCTATCTGCCGGTGAGTGTTCAAAAAATACTAAATTCTATCCCATAGCCGCAGCGCAAAAACGAGCACTACGCCGACTACCGCCGCCACTGCCAGAAACCCCAGCACCAACAGCACCAACACAAAGCACTCAAGCGAAAAGTAGGCCGATGTGGCGCTCATGCTTTCGCCCCTTCCGAAGACCGACCATCAGCCGCTAAAGACCGCTGATCATCATCCGCTGGCTTTTCCATCAACACTGGCGTAGCGATTGAGTCAGCGTCAAACAAATCAGGACGCAAGCGACCTCTTGTTATCGCGCCACCCGTCATCTCTTCAATCTGAATAGCGCGAAACGGAGGAACGCGACCATTCAACACCCACTTTGCCACCGCCTGTTGGCGTAGCTTGAGGTGTTTTGCCAGTGCAGCCTGTGAGCCTGCAATAGAGATTGCTTCAAGGAGTGCTTCATTCATTACTATAAGATAACAACTTAAGTGGTAATTAGTCAAAACTTTTGTTTGATTGTATCAACAACCTTTGGTTGTAAAATTGCTTTATGGAAATGAAAGACCGAATCAAAGAAAAAATGCAGGAGCGAGGATACAGCCAAGATGATCTTGCGTTGCGGGTTGGCGTGTCACAAACATCAATCTACAAAGTCCTAAACGGATTGACGCGCAAGCCGCGCTTTATTGGCGAGATTGCTGGGGCATTAGGGGTATCGGTTGAGTGGTTGTTGACGGGCAAAGATATGTTACCCCCTGCCCCGCCTGATCAGGCAAGCAATGAAGAGCTGCCAGCGTCACCGCAGGAAGTAGTGCTGCTAGGGTTATTCCGAGGGCTAACGGATGACCAGAAAACCGAGATCGTGCGCTCGCTTGAAGCTCAGAAACAGCAAAACAAAGTGATCTGGGAGCAATTGAGCAAGGTCATGGGCAAGAAGTAACACCACAACCAGGGAGAAACCTTATGGCAAATAATCTACGCCCCACGCATCTTTTGATGGCAGTGGAAGCCGCAACCGCTGGGCAACTGGCAGATATACTGACATTACAGAACATCGCACGAACGGTAAAAAGTGCATTACAACCGCATAACGCCAAAAATTGCACCATGTTGAACGAAACTCTTTACCAAATTGACGTAACTCATGGGCTAGATGCTTTTGTTCAAATCTACGTCGCTCTACAAAACCGAGGCGTATCCGTGCGTATTCTGTTTTTCGATCAAGAGCCATCGTGGGTTTTTCCAGAAGAGAATCACTGAAGCGCCAAGCATACCAAATTGGGAAGCCGACGACTCCACCACGTTACCGCGTGGTGGCTCGTTGGCAAAACCCCTAGCGGGCTGCGCGACCCACTAGGTGACGGCAAAGCAGCTTCCCCCTCTTGAACACCGACTTGCGGTAACAAGCACGGCTCAAGACACAGCAGCAGCGTAACCGTCATAAGAGACCGATCAACCGATCAGTCGACAGCGCTGTTGGCGGTCACAACATGGAAACATCCATGAAAACGACGCTAACAATAAAGGTGAATGTCAACATCGACCTTGCAAAGGTGGTTTCGGCCATCGCCGCAATAGTCGCACTGTTGATATTGTGACCTGAGGCGGTCAGCCTGTTTAACGCAGGCTGACCAACCCAACCAACCCCAATAGCATAACAAACTACGCCGTCGCACGTCTAACCCACCCAGATCTCAACCACCAACCCCGGCACACGCTCAAACTCACGCACATTGTTTGACACCAGCACACCAGGGAAACAACCACCCGCAACCACCCGCCCACGCGGGTTTTTTTACGCCAACCCTTCCCGCCATGTTCGCTCTCCGCTCGATCTAACCGCGCTAGATCCAGTCATAAACAAAAAGTTTTGCCAATAACAACTTTGGTTGTTTACAACAATACAACTTTGGTTGTTTACAACAATACAACTTTGGTTGTAGTCTTTATTCACTGCCTCAAAATAAGGCGGCAACCAAAACCGACAAACGTTACCAAGGAAACAACCATGGCAAACCCACACCTCAACGAAGCGCTAGCACTGGCAATCACCAACTGGGTCGACTTCAAAATACTCAATGGCAACGAAACTCACCTGTACAACGATTTCCGCGCCGTTGCCATTCCAGCACTCCTCAACACCGTGCTGGTACACACCCACACAAGCCAAGTGAAAACGTCCATCGTGCTAGGCATCACCCGCCACACCCTGCGTGCTTGGCTCAAACAATACAACTGAAGGAGAACGATCATGACAACCAAACAGCAACAGCAACTGGAACTGGAAGAATCTGAAACCGAAGATGGCGAGCCTTGCTACCGCCTCGCAATTAGTGAAGAAGATTCTGTCTGGCTGGACGGCGACGGCAACGAAGTCACCGAATATTTATCCGTATAACAGGAGATTTGAAAATGGCACAAGCAAAACCCGTATATATCCAAATCAACGGTTATGACTTTCTTTGCAAGGACTTGAAATCAGCACAAAAATTGCTGACCGCACTCGACGAATCAGAACTCATCCCACTCAGAATGGTTAAAAAAGGCGACGAATACATTTACACAAAAGCGTATCACACCTACGAAACAAGCCTGAGCATAGGAAAAAAAGAAGTTGATTTCGACTGGAAAGACCCAGAAGACGAAATGACAGAAACACCGGATATGCCAGAAATCGTCAACATCGACGCGATGGATGAATACCCACCCGCCGATCACGACAGTCACAACGCCGAATAACACAGGAAGGGCTTAGAAAATGAAAACACAAAACACAATGTCATTGAAATCAGCACTGACAGGCGCAGCAGCAACCGCTACTGCCCTGCTCTTAATCATCAACCCCGCCGCCGCCGCTGCCAAGTTTGCCGACAACAAACTGCCAGTGATCATCAAAACCGAATGCAGCGTGTTCCTCAACAGGGAGCATTGCATTTATACATTCGAGGATGGAACAACCAAAACAGAAATCAAGCCACTGGGGACACGCCCGGAAAACTTCCCTGCTCCAAAAAAGACGGCAGCAAGTGACCAAGCATGTACCGTTTTTTTCCGCGCAACCGTTGGCGGTCAGCCAGCAATGAGACCAACCACAATCCGGGTAATGCAATCAGGGATAGTCGTGATGGAGATACACGGACACTCTGCAACGACAAAAGAGCTGACATGCTGGGGTAACTACACCGCATATTTCACGACCACCATCGCGGAAAAAGAAGTGACCAAAACCCGGACATTTACCGTCCTGACCACAACCAAGGCCATTGTCGCAATGGATTAAAAAAGCCCCTCTTGCGAAGGGCTTCCACCTCAATCAACGACCCACCAATGTTTCGACGCTGCGGTGGGTCAGGAGACACATAAATGTTACAACAAACTACACATCTTAATCCCTTTTCAACAGGGCAAAAACAGTCTAAAGCACGTCACTGGAAGAAGCAATCCGCATACAAACCAGCGGCTGAAATCCAAATCTGGCTGAAGAACATCGAAATCCGCCACTGGCTCACCAACGGCCTGCCCCGCCCTACCCGCGCAGGAGGTGCAGCATGAACCGTTCCGTTGAAGCCATCTTGAAACAAATTCACGGCGAGTCGATCATCCTTGAAATCTTCACCGATGCAGCAGCCGCCGACCGCCATGACGAATGCTCCAAGCACAAAATGCTGGACGCGGCTGTGTTGGTACTGGAAAGCCTGCAAGCGCTTCATACCGACCTGAAACAGGCGATGGAGGTGCAACCGTGAGACAGCAACCCCTGTACCAGCCACTGCCCCGCAAACGGGCGCGTCAGGCTAACCACCAAGGCCGGGTAATTAAGATCGGCATCACTATTTTGCTTGCGGTCTTGATCATCCCACCCGTGTGGATGACCAACACCATCCAGTATCTGGGCTATGTCATCGGGAGTTTCAAATGAGCAATCTAAGCAAACCTTTCTCACTGTCCGATCTTGTCGCCCTGCAAGCTGAAAACCAGACCGCGCAAGCCAACTTGAAAACTGTTACAGAAATCAAGTTAGACCAAATCCAGCTATTTGACCTACCCGCCCCACACGGCGGCAACCGTCAAGGCAGTGGGCGCAAATCCGTAGCGGAAAAAACGGCAGTTGTTCGCGTACCGGTGGGGTGTTTGGCAGCGGTTCAGCAGTTGATTGCTGATTACCGTCATCCAGACTTGAAAACTGTTACAGAAATCAAGTTGCCCGAAGGCTTGCCACACGCCAGACGAGCACCACCCCGTTACCGCCTGATCGTGGGTGGCGTGGAATGCTTGTGGTCTGGTCGTGGGCGCTTGCCGATGGAATACCAGCAATATGCAGCAAAGCACGGCTATCAAGGTCGTGAGTATCTGGAAGCCATGCTGATCGAAGGGGGCAGTCATGAATAACCCACTCTTAAGCGCAGCCGAACAGGCGCATATCGACGCAGCACGGGCATTACACGATCAACCCTACCCCACCCTCCTCCAGCCCCACACTGCATGGGAATCGCTCAAGCAACGCGCTGCCGACATTGACTACTGGCGCTGGTTCAAGGTTGCCGCCACGATCTTGAACCTTGCCGGTTTCACCTACCTCCTCGGCATGTTTATGACGTATGCCGAGGCGTTTGGGTGGCATTCCATCTACAGCGTTGGCTTGCTGCTGATGGGCATCTACCACCTCCACGCGGTGTGGACGATGGAAGCCGATGACGGCATCAAAACACTACTGCACAGCACGGGGATGTATGTCCTCGTGATCGCATACTAACAGGGGAATCATCATGAGTAACAACACAGCATCTGCTTACAAAATCAACCAGCGCCTCAAGCTGCTGGAAACCGACCTGTCCGACTACCGAGCCGCACTAGATCACTCCATTGTTAACCTCAGCATTGCCAAGTGGGTCACATTCATCCTGTATTTCACCGCTGTTTGGACGTTGTACGTCTATGACGTGTGGGGTGTCGCTGACTTCCTGAGCAGCAACATGGGTGACGCACCCGCCTTCATCATCTTCGGCACCGTTTCCGTCATGCTCCCCCGCTTCCTGTCCAGGACAAAGGAAGACCGTTACAAAGACATCGCGGAAACCACCGCCAGCGGCTACCGACTAAACATCGTCGCCATCCTGACGCTGATTTTTTTCGCGTGTTCCGGGCTGTTTTTCGAGTTGTTTACCGCCACCTCGCAACAGCAACACATCACCACCACAGCGGCTGAAAATAGCCAATCGTTCAAGCAGACCGAAAGCACCATTACCATTGCCAGCACCAGCGGCTCAGAATTGGCAGCGGCTGAGCGCCGGGTTGCTCTCTGCTATGCAAAAAAGGAGAAAACCTGCGTGGGTGATGAAGCCCGTGCCAATTCACTCAGAGAACAGCAAGCGCGTGATGCTCAGCAACAGATCGCCGCCAGCACTGCCCTATTCGCTGAGCAACACAAGGCACGCGAAGAACTGAAAGAAGACGCTAACAAACCGCTGTTCAAAATGATTCGCGACACGTTTGACGTAACCATTAACACGGGCATGATTATCGGCGTAGCAATCATGATTACGATTTTTGAATTAACCCACATCATCAATTTATTTACTTACGCCAGCCGTTTACGCCGCTGGAGAGAAACCAACAACGAATTAATTGAAATGAACGGTGAATATATGGAACTCACAGGCCACATTGTTTCCTCAGACGATTTCGACGACATGAAAAAACCTGTATCACGTCAACCGATGCAACCAGTAATGCCGCAGGACTTTAAAAAGCCATCTCAATCAGCAGCACCCATTAAATCACCTGCATTTAATGATACTGCCACAGCATTGAATAACCGCCCTACCCCATCGTCTATTTCCAGCACCATTAAAACCATCGTGAACGGTGTTGACCTGAGCAAAGCAAATACGGCGGGCGATATTAAAAAAGCGGTCTACAACGCTTATTCCGTTATCCCCAACCCTGCCCCGCTGAATGATACCGATCTGGACAAAGTGGCTGAAAAGATCACCCAAGATCGTGGCATCCAACCGCCAGCCATCGCTGCTGAGCAACACCCTGCCCCTGCCCCTAAAAAGGTATCGTTCGGCATGATCCCAGAACGCCCCAGCAATCAATACATCGGCGGCACAGGCATCAAAAACCCAGCACTGGGCAAAGCTGAAGCCATCTATCCCCTCCCGCTCCCCACCGATGATATGGTCAAAAATGACGCGGTGCAGCAATCTGGAACGGATGGCGGAACGGATGGAACGGATAGAAGCGTTCCGAACGCTACGGAACGGAACGCTATGGAACGGGTTGGAACGGGTGAAATAGAAGCGTTCCATAGCGTTCCAATCCGTTCCGTTGAGAAGGGCGGAAGCGTTCCAAGCGCTGCGGAAGAGGGTGATACCGCCAAAAATGACACAGAAAACTTTGAAAGAATGCGCAAGGTTTTTGAAGAAAATGAACTACTTGAGAAGGGAAGGGAAGTGTTCTGCCCAGTATGTGCCGTTCCGTTCCTGAAGAAGCGTTCCAACCAACGGTTCTGCTGTGTAGAAGACAAAGCGCATTACTGGAAACTCGCAAAACGGAACGGATACCGTGGCAAGGAACTGGATGGAACGGATGGTGGAACGGATGGAACGGATGGTGGAACGGATGGAACGGATGGTGGAACGGATGGAACGGATTGAATGGAACGGATGGAACGGATGGAACGCTTCATCCGTTCCGCTCCAAATACACAACATCATCAACAACGACGGAGAAAACACATGAAACATTACATCTTGGATAACCAAGGATTCATCACTTATTTTGCAGATGAAGGGCTAGTGTGCAAGGTTCGCCTTGATACCCAAACAATCGCAAGACTGCTCGCACTTCGCCACGACAACAGAGGCGACCCTGAGTATCTGGAGGCGGCATTTGGAACAACAATACTTCATTGATTACTGGTCACGTCCGAATACAGAAAACAACGAGCCTGAATCTGCAATCGCTTAACCACCAACCCCCCGGCAATGCCGGGGAAGGAAACACAAAATGAAAACAGCAGAACAAATTATTATCCTGATCGGCCTATTAATCGGCGGCGCAATAGCCGCGCAATTAGGAATAGCTGGCGGATGGGAAACATACAAAGCCTTCGCGCCTTTAATTATTGTTTTATTTATCGCAGCTAAAGCCGCCATTTCACTCTAAACAGGAGATAACCATGCAAACACCTACCCAACAAAAAACCCAAACACTAAACCCCGAAAAACTCGCCGAGGCAGTAGACCTTTGCATTGCCATCCTCGACGACCTTGAAACCGAAATTGAATACTCCAACGCCACCCATGGCATGAGCTACCGTACCGCGCTCGAATCAGCCCAACAACTACTCGAAACCCTCAAAGAAGCAGGGGAGGCAACAGCATGACCACACTCATCACCTACGCCGAACTCAAACGCACCGTCGGCGGCAACACCCCCGAAAGTGTCGTAGCCAACCTTGAAGTGCTACGCATCCGCTACATCCTACCGCCCAGCGGAAAACCCTTTACCATCCTAAGCGCCATCGAATCCGCTATGGGGCTACGTCGTCGCCAAGACCACGACACCAACCTCAAACCCCAACAAACCATCGAGCTATAACCATGCCAAGACCACGCCAGCTACGCGCCACACTCCAATACCCACCCTATGTCAGCGTCAGCTATGGCGTGGTCGTCTTCAGACCCTACGTCCCAGCCGAAAAAAGGGCAGGGCTAGACGTAGGCAAAAACGGCCTACTCAAACACAGCATCCGCCTGGGCACACCACTGGATGACCAAGACGCCATCTACCGCGCCTACCTTGCCGCCCGCGAATCACTACGCCTACAAATGACCAGCGCCCGCAACACCCTAGGCTGGCTCACCGAACAATACCTCGCCTCACGCCAATTCCGTGACCTCGCCATCAGCACCCAAAAACGTGCCTTCCAACTATCCCGCATCCTCGAACACCCCCTCAAGATCAACGGCACACCCAGCACCCTCGCCATGCTCCACATCACCAACCTCAGCCAACCGCTATTACACCAGATCGCCGACAAACGCCTCAGCGACTACCAACGCAACGGCAAAAAAGGGGTTGTCCAGGTCAACCGTGAAACCACCTTTCTCAGTGGCGCACTCAGTTGGGCGTGCAACTACATCCCCGACATCGGCATCACCACCAACCCCTTACGCGGCTTCAGCGGCATCCCCGAAACACCCATCACCCGCTACATCACCGACGACGAATACCAAATCGCCTACGACCACGCCGCCAGCATCCGCCCCTGGCTACAACCCCTCATGGAACTCACCTACCTGCTAGCACTACGCGGCATCGAAACCCTCACCATCCGCCTCAGCGACTGCACGGAAGAGGGCATCCGCACCCACCGCCGCAAAGGCTCCCGCGACAACATCATCCGCTGGTCACAACGCCTGCGCCAAGCCCACCAAGCCGCCCTAGTACTCCACCAACCCGACAAACAAACCGTGCGTGACCCCTACCTGATTTGCTACCGCAACGGCGAAGCCGTCAGCCGGGGCGCAGCCCACATCGCCATGCGCGAACTCAAAGCAAAACTCGACGCAGCAGAGCAGGGCGAAACCTTTTTCAACCTCCACGCCCTCAAAGCCAAAGGCGTCAGCGACAGCAAAGACAAACACATTGCAGGCCATCGTAGCGAAGCCATGCGCAACCGCTACGACCGCAAATTACCCACCACCGACCCCGCAAAATAATCACACAAGAAAAAACACCGCTTGCCGATAAGCCGCACAAATGGAACAATGGCGGCATTCAATGAAAACCGGACTCCCGAAAACGTTTTCAGGAAGAGAACATTTTTTTCAGGAAACCCGGTTTACATTTTCTGTATGGCACACAGACGCCACTTTAAACCGTTGATTTAAATAAATTCACCAAGGGATTCATAATCCCTTGATGATTCATAAAAAACACCCATAAATCCATGCAACATTCACAACTTGCATGACAACGACCTCAGCCAATCCGCTAAGCCCAATTCATCCACCTCACCCAGCACGACCTTAACGATCATGCCACCAGCATCCTCTGGGCTACCGTAATCCAGTTCCACGCCGTTGAGTGCCAGCAACGTATCCAGCGCCGCGAACGCGGTACGCTTATTAGCATCATTAAACGCATGGGCAACCGCAATGAAAGCCGCATAACACGCCGCCAGCTCAAACACATCCCCAATCAGCCCATACTCCAGCCGATTCAACACCCGCGCAATTACCGATTCCACCGACTTATCCGGCGCTTCACCTTGCAACTCATGGGCATTGATCACGCTATCATGAATCAGGATAACGTCCGGTGCAGACAAGTACTTCATATCACTTGTCCTCAAGGTATTTCAGCGTAGCCGCAATCGCAGTGCGGCGGCGTGCCAACACAGCGCCTAACTCATCAGCGCCCGCCGTCACCAACGGCGCAGGGCTAATAGCGGCCACTGGTACAAAGTACCCCACCACCTGACTACGATTGAGAATAGCAACAGGGCAGTTACCCGCCTGCGCAATGACCTTGGCAGGCTCACGCAACTCCGTCATAGAAATAGACTTACGGGAAAGTAGGGTTTGCATACATCATCTCCGGTTACTGTTTAAGTGTGCTGTTATTGTCACACTTAACAACACACAAAACCAGACATTTACAGTTAGGAGCAGCCTCTGACTTTTCCTAGGCATTCACACCGGGGATTTCTTCCACCCGTGACAGTTATCACGTTAAATTTACTTAACGTATAGTAGATTCAAATCTCTGATTGCGAAATATATGGGCATCTCTATGCAAGTCCTAGCTACTCATTCACCCCACTAAAAACCCTAACCCATTGATCACATTGTCCCTCACTAATAACGACGGGCAATGAGATCAACTACTTAGAAATAACCCCACTCTCAATCAACACCTCCCGCATCAACTCCTTCATCCGCCTTTCCGTAATCGGCTTGGTTTCCGCTTCCGGCAAAGACTGGGCAAGCCGAAGCCTTGCGATGACTTCCGCATTCATAGATCGGCTGCCTTCATCTGCTGCATCCATTAATTCTTGATGCAGATCAAGGGGTATACGTAGTGTGATTCGCTGATATTCCATGACGCAATGTTACATCAGAATGCTGTCATTTTTCACCTGACAGAGTTTTACTGTCATTTTGTTATTGACAGTAAAACTCTGTCACATTAACATATCCACACTGACAGAGATTTACTGCCACTTAAGGAGAAAAACATGCAAAGGATGACCATCAGAGTTCCAGATGAATATCGGGAATGGCTGGAAACAGCAGCCAAGAGCAACCACCGCACACTGAACGGCGAAATCATTGAAATTTTCAGGAAGTTGAAGGAGGAATGGGCAAAGCAACAAGAACCGCTGGAAACAGCATCAGCAAAGTAATCGGGGAAGAGGGTGGTGACACACCCGCAACCCCTAACCACTCAATATTGAATAGGACTACATGTCATGTCCCATGGGATCATATTCCCTCAAGGAGCTACCCATTATTCAAAGCACGGGCTATCCTTGAAGGCATCTTATCCACCCATGGCTACAAGGCAAAGCGTACATGAAACTGCATCCCGAAGCACGGACAACCCCGAAATTACGGAGTGAAATCAAGGCATCGCCGCTCACACAAGCAGAACTGGCGAAACAATACAATGTCAGCCGCCTGACGATCCGCAAATGGCAGAACCGTGAGGAGATGACCGACAAATCGCACCGTCCCGATACGCTGCACACCACGCTGACTGAGGTACAGGAATGGTTGGTGGTGGAGCTACGTAAGACCCTGCTGCTGTCGCTGGATGACCTGACCCACATCACCAAAGAATATATCAATGCCGCCGCCAGCCGTTCGGGTATAGACCGCTGCCTGCGTCGTCATGGGATCGCCAACCTGGCGGTAATGAAGCGGGAACTGTATGGCGAGGAGCCGCCACCGAAAAAGGTGTTCAAGGACTACGAACCCGGCTATATCCATATTGACATCAAATACTTGCCGAAGATGCCCGACGAAAAGGAACACCAATACCTGTATGTCGCCATCGACCGTGCCAGTCGTATGGTGTGCCTTGCCATTTACCCCGACAAAGCGGCTGCCAGTACAGCGGATTTTTTGGGTAAAGTAGAGCAGCGCTTCCCCATCAAGGTGCAATACGTGCTGACCGACAATGGGAAGGAATTCACCGACCGCTTTACCCGTAAAGGGGAACGTGACCCCACAGGCAAGCATAAATTCGACAAAGCCTGTGAGCGCATCAAGGCTGAACACCGCCTCACCAAGCCACGCCACCCCCAAACCAACGGCATGGTAGAACGCTTCAACGGACGTATCAGCGACTTGTTGCAAACCACCCGTTTCGCCTCATCCAATGAATTGGCTGACGCGATCAAACATTATGAACGGCTCTACAACCACTGCATTCCCCAGAAAGCACTGGGATACAAAACCCCTATTCAAGCACTCAAGGAATGGCAGAAAAAGAAGCCAGATTTATTCAAAAAGAAAGTATATGATCTATCGGGACTTGACAACCTACATCTAATGGCTATGCAAGATAATATCAACATCAACATCACTGTCAACCAGCCAACCGCACCAGCGGTAGCGGTTGCCCCAAACGCGTACAACTTCGGTGGAAACGCCATTCGCATCATCACTATCAATGGTGATCCGTGGTTCGCAGTTGCTGATGTCTGTGATGTACTGGGCTATACCAATAGCCGAAAAGCCCTAGCGGATCATTGCCGGGCGGATGGTGTAACGAAACGTGACACCATCGACAGCATGGGAAGAACTCAGTCACTCACCTACATCACCGAAGGCAACCTTTACCGCCTGATCATCAAGAGCCGCAAACCGGAAGCAGAAAAGTTTGAAAGCTGGGTTTGTGATGAAGTGCTACCCAGCATCCGCAAAACCGGCAGTTATACCGCAGCATCCAAACCCGCAGTGGAATACATCACCGCCACCCAAATGAACCACCTCGCGTGCTTGGTTGGCGCAATGCAGGAAAACTTCCACTACAGGAATGCAGCCTCTCACGCCGCCTATGCCAGTCTTCGCAAAGCGTTCAACGTCGAAGACAGCATCAAAAACCTGCCAGCGTCACAATTCAACAACGCACTGGCACTGATCACCGACATGGGAAAGCTCGCCTTCGCCTTCCGCAGCGCCGTAATGGAAGCCGAGAAAAGGTTCTTCCGCGAAGTCATCCGCAACGGCAACGGCTTCGACAGCCGCCGCCTCGAAGCCGAACTCTACGCCGAAGTAGCCAAACTCACCGCCAACCGCCAACAATCCCTAATGTGGAGCGCAGCAGCATGAGCGACTTACAATACACCGACCTAACCGGCTGCGTTGTCAAAGTCCCCATGCTCGACTGGCTCGAAGATGGTAGTTACTACGATGAAGACCAGGCCGACGATGAAGACACCTTCGGAATATTACCATGCAGCCGGTACTGCATTGGTCACGAAGACGGCGACGGAATCAGCGTGTGGCTGAATGATCAAATGCAGGAAGTAGAAGAAGGTATAGCATGAAAAACAAACTCGTCGACTTAAACAACCACCTCTTTGCCCAACTGGAACGGCTAGGGGATGAAGACCTCAAAGGTGACGCACTCACCACCGAGATCGAGCGCAGCCGCGCCATCACCGGCGTTGCCAAACAACTCGTACAGATCGGGCAACTGGCACTGGATGCCGAGAAGTTCAAACAAGAACATTCCAATATCCCCATGACCTGCCTACCCGAGATGCTGGAATCAAAGTAATGACCGAAAGCCATGAAAAATGGCTGGAAACCAAGCTCAGGGAAGAGCTTGGCATCCCTGCCAACCGTGAAAAAACCTACACATACCAACAATTGCTCTTCGTCAGCAACAACCGCCACCTGCCACGCGCCGAACTCACCAGTCAGTACAACCAAACCTTCGGAACAAATGTACCCGTGACGCAACTCCAATCCCTCTGCAATCGTCGCAACTGGCAAACCGGGCGCACAGGTCACATGGAAAAAGGTCACGCCACCTGGAACAAAGGCATGAAAGGGCTAAAGCTGAACAACGGCAAAGGCTGCTTCCAACCAGGCCACACACCACATACTCACCGACCCATTGGCAGCACCCGGATGCGTAGCGGCTACCAATTGACAAAAGTTGCCGAACCCGGGACATGGAAGCCCACCCACCGGCTAATCTGGGAACAAGCCCACGGCAAAATCCCCAAAAGCCACACCTTAAAGTTTCTCGACGGCAACAAGGCCAATCCCACCCTAAGCAATCTCACCCTAGTATCCCGCGCCGAACTTGCCCAACTCAACCGCAACCACTACAACACCATGCCCAACGACCTAAAACCAACTATTCTGCTAATCAGCAAGCTCGAAACCAAATACCACCAGCACTCAACAACTTACCGAACCGATAAGTCAAAGTAAGCTGTTGTTTTTATTGCAACTACTACTATTTTCTTTTTCTGCATATGATAGGATTTGATGTGAAAGACAGTGAAGATAAACAGGAAATTATTTGTTGATTCTTTTCTGCATTTAAAAGACATAAACAACTAAAAACATAATCAAGTTATTGATATAATTAGAAACTTATTTGTTGATTACTGGAGGAGTTATGTTGAAATGTCGGTAGCATCTGCGGTCTAACACTG
The DNA here is from genome assembly GCF_017901135.1 of Thiothrix litoralis. NCBI lineage: Bacteria > Pseudomonadati > Pseudomonadota > Gammaproteobacteria > Thiotrichales > Thiotrichaceae > Thiothrix > Thiothrix litoralis. The sequence continues at coordinate 1,278,627 of NZ_CP072801.1, forward strand.
TGATATACAGCGTGCTGTGAATATTGATATTCCTGCCCGATTCCTATTCTGGAAATAGTCCACCACGAGTGGGCTTTTTCATGGCTAATTTTCAGGAAAGCCCCATTTATTTTCAGGAAGCCAGAAACAAAAAAGGCTCACATTCATTACTGTAAGCCTTTGATGTTTTAGGGGGATTTGGTGGGCCCACTAGGACTCGAACCTAGGACCAAGGGATTATGAGTCCCCTGCTCTAACCAACTGAGCTATAGGCCCGGAAAACGTTACGGTTAGTTCGTCGGCAAGACGCCCGGCTCGTATTCAAGGAAGCTGCGAAGCATATCTGAACGGCTCGGATGACGCAACTTGCGCAAGGCTTTAGCTTCAATCTGACGGATACGCTCACGGGTTACGTCAAACTGCTTGCCCACTTCTTCCAGCGTATGGTCAGTATTCATGTCGATACCGAAACGCATCCGCAGGACTTTGGCCTCACGCGAAGTCAGGCTGGAAAGCACTTCACGGGTGATTTCCGACAAGCTCGACGTGGTGGCAGACTCAATCGGCGACAGGATATTGCCGTCCTCAATGAAGTCACCCAGATGCGAATCTTCATCGTCACCAATCGGGGTTTCCATTGAAATCGGTTCCTTGGCGATTTTCAGGACTTTGCGGATTTTGTCTTCCGGCATATCCATCGCTTCGGCCAATTCTTCTGGGGTCGCTTCACGGCCTTTTTCCTGCAACAATTTGCGCGAAATGCGGTTGAGCTTGTTGATGGTTTCGATCATGTGCACCGGAATACGGATGGTACGTGCCTGATCCGCAATCGAACGGGTAATCGCCTGACGAATCCACCAGGTCGCGTAAGTCGAGAATTTGTAACCACGGCGATATTCAAACTTGTCGACCGCTTTCATCAGGCCAATATTGCCTTCCTGAATCAGATCGAGGAATTGCAGGCCACGGTTAGTGTATTTCTTGGCAATGGAGATAACCAAACGCAAGTTGGCTTCGACCATCTCTTTTTTGGCACGGCGGGCTTTGGCTTCGCCGACTGACATGCTGCGGTTGATGTCTTTGATTTGCGAGATCGACAGGTTGCATTCGCGCTCAATATCCAGCAATTCTTTTTGGGCTTCCTGCGTTTTGGGCAAGAATGCCAGCAAACGGCTGCTATCCCCACGCTTGGTGGCACAGTAATTAGTCAACCATTCCAGATCGGTGGAATTGTTCGGGAAGCTGTCGATGAAGTCCTGACGCGCCATGCCGCCTTTTTGCACGCACAACTTCATAATGTGGCGTTCGTTCTGGCGAATACGATCAACGATTTCATTCAATTGTATGGTCAACTGCTCAATGATCGGCTGAGCCAGACGGAATTCCATGAATTTGGTAGCGACGGCATCACGAGTGGCGGTATAGGCCAATTGGTCATTACCCAGACTCGCGGCTTTCGAGGCTTCATACAGTTCGCGCAGTTCCGCAAACTTGAGACGCGCCTCTTCAGGATCCGGGCCTGTGTCAACCGGGTCTTCAACGTCGTCGTCATCTTCCTCTTCAGCTACCGCTGCTTCATCTTCAGCGACAGCTTCCACCAGAACCTCTTCCACAACCGCTGCGACCGGGAAAGCACTCAAGTCTTCGTCAGGGTTCACAAAGCCGTTGATGACATCGGTCAGGCGCATCTCTTCAGAGTCAACGAGCGTAGCCTTCTCCAACAAGAGTTCGGTTGATGCTGGGTATTGCGCCAACGCCCGCAGAATTTCGTTCAAACCCTCCTCAATACGAATGGCGATCTGGATTTCACCCTCACGGGTCAACAACTCGACTGTGCCCATTTCACGCATGTACATACGCACTGGGTCAGTTGTCCGCCCGAAATCACCGTCAACGTTCGCCAACGCTGCTGCTGCTTCCTCAGCGGCTTCGTCATCCGCCTGAGGCGCGTCGTCATTCAGCAACAGGGAATCCGCATCCGGGGCATGTTCAAACACCGTAATGCCCATATCGTTGATCATGGCAACGATATCTTCAATCTGCTCGGGGTCAACGATGGTATCTGGAAGATGGTCGTTGACCTCAGCATAGGTGAGGTAGCCCTGCTCCTTACCTTTGGCAATTAACTCTTTCAAGCTTGACTGCTGCTGCTCTTCTTGACTCATGCCCTAAAACTCTCTGGAAAAAAGGTCGGTAAGTATATCACATTTTTATAAAATGCAACCACGGTGGGTTATCACGCCCCCGGACTTTTATAGTCCTGAAGTAGTAGATAAGCCAAATCACTACGCTCTTGCTCACTTAACACCTGGGTTTGACCACGGTGTAACAGTATTTCTAGCTGCTTTTGACGCGACTGACGCCTGATTTGTTGCAGACAGTCGGCAAATTCACGCCGTATAACAGCTTCATCATCCGTTTCAAGCCGCCAGTTGGATAGCCGTTGCACAACACTCTCATGCTCTGTTTGGCGAAACTGCTCCAGCAGACCTGCGAGATGTATATGGGGATTCTCCTCGATATTTTCAATGATGGCTGCTAGTAAACCCGTGTACTTCAAATCATAATCGAGAATCTGTTCAGCACTATCAGCCACTTCCACCAATACCGGATTGTGCAATAACAGCGCAATAGCATGTTCTATTGGGGTACGGCGTACATCCTGATCACCGAGCCGCGCCTGATTATAGGCCGGGATTATCTCGCCCGCTGAATTTTTTTTCAGATGACGGCGTACCACTTCCAATGGCGTGTCCGTGAGTGTAGACAATTCTCCGAGAATTTGCTCCCGGAACAAAATAACCGGCATGGTAACCAGTAATTTCAGGCCATCATTCAACAGGCGTGCCTTGCCTTCTTTGGTGCTGATATTGAAACGCTCCTTCAAACCGGCAATCAAATAAGCACTCAAGGTCAGCGCCTCGGCTACTTGCGCTTCAAAAGCATCCTTGCCAATGCTGCGGACTTGCGTATCCGGGTCTTCCCCCTGCGGCAGGAACAGGAAACGGATTTCCTTATCATCACGCAATTCCGGCAAAGCATTTTCCAGCGCACGCCAGGCGGCGTCCCGCCCTGCCCGGTCGCCGTCGAAACAGAACACCACTTCCGGCACTAAACGTAGTAACTGGCGGATATGTTCCGGGGTTGTGGCTGTTCCCAGCGTTGCCACTGCGTAAGTGATGCCATATTGCGCTAGGGCGATCACATCCATGTAGCCTTCCACCACCAGCAAACGCCCCAGCTTGCGGGTATCGTGACGCGCCTCAAACAGGCCGTAGAGTTCAGCCCCCTTGTGGAATATGTCGGTTTCGGGGGAATTCAGGTATTTGGGCGTCCCATCGCCAATAATCCGTCCGCCAAACCCAATGACCCGCCCGCGCCGGTCACGAATAGGGAACATAATGCGTTCACGGAAACGGTCATACACTCGCCCGGCATCATTGCGGATAGACATGCCGCTCGCCACCAGCTTGTCTTCGCCGTACTGGTGCAATTCACGCCCTAGATTGCTGTTGACCGGGGCATAGCCCAAACCAAAGCGGGTAGAAACTTCCCCGCTCAAGCCGCGCTGCTGTAAATACCCAGTCGCATCAGGGTTTTGTTTCAATTGTGCCTGAAACCAGACAGCAGCCTCTTCCAACAAGGTATACAGATTGGGGTCTTTACGCTTACGCGTTGGTGCATCCGCTGCACCTTCACGGGGCACTTGCACCCCAATAGTGCGTGCTAGTGCCTCAATCGCCTCTGGATACTCCAGATGTTCGTATTCCATCAAAAAAGAAATGGCGGAACCGTGTACCCCACAACCAAAACAATGGTAGAACTGTTTCGTCGGACTAACCGTAAACGAAGGTGTTTTTTCATTATGAAAAGGACAGCACGCCATGTACTCACGCCCCGCCTTTTTAAGGGGTACGCGCGAACCTACCACGTCGATAATGTCGACACGGGCAAGAAGCTGATCAATAAATTCGCGAGGAATGCGGCCTGCTGTACTCATAAAATAGCGAAATGATAGTGTTCTGTTATCCGGGCAAGGTAGTATACGCCATATCGTGATAACACCTTCTGTTCATATCGACAAAAACGCGCTAAGGTTCTAGCCCTAAACTGGCATTTTAGTCCATAATACTCACCCTTTTATCGCCTGAGACTACGATGAGATACACTGAATTACCCCCATCGCAAGGGCTTTACGACCCTGGCTTTGAACACGATGCATGTGGCATGGGCTTTGTGGCTCACCTGAAAGGTGTCAAGTCACATGAAATCGTCCAACAGGCGTTAAAAGTCTTGACCCACATGGAGCACCGAGGCGCTTGTGGCTGCGAAGAGAATACCGGCGATGGCGCGGGCATCTTGCTCCAGCTCCCGCATACCTTTCTTGCAGCCGAGTGCAAATCACTCAACATCAAATTACCGGAACCCGGTCATTATGCCGTAGGCATGGTCTTCTTGCCACAAGATGCCGACGCACGCGCTGATGTTGCCTCCCTGTTCGCCCGCATTGTAGAAGAGGAAGGCCAAACCCTGTTGGGCTGGCGTGACGTGCCCACCAACCCGACACCGATTGGCAAAACGGCGTTGAAAGGTATGCCCTTCATCCGCATGGTGTTTATCGCCAAGTCGGATGATGTCGCAGCAGGCATTGATTTCGAGCGCAAGCTGTACGTGATCCGCAAGCGCACCCAAAACCTGGTGGGCAGCCCGGATGTCACCGGTCATATTTATTTCCCCAGCCTGTCTTCGCGCACGCTGGTCTATAAAGGAATGCTCACCACCGAACAAGTTGGGCAGTTCTACCGTGATTTATCCAACCCACACATGGAAACTGCCATTGCGATGGTACACTCGCGGTTTTCCACCAATACCTTCCCAAGCTGGGAGCGGGCGCATCCCAACCGTTACCTGATCCACAATGGTGAAATCAACACCATGCGCGGTAACGTCAACTGGATGAATGCACGTCAGGGCATGATCAAAACCGACGTATTCAACACCAGTCTGGATAACGTTTTCCCGGTCATCAACCCTGACGGCAGTGACTCAGCGATGTTTGATAACACGCTGGAATTCATGTACCTATCAGGCTACTCCCTGCCCCATGCCATGATGATGATGGTTCCCGAACCGTGGTCAAACCATGAAAGCATGAGTCCTGAAAAGAAAGCCTTCTACCAATACCATAGCTGCCTGATGGAGCCGTGGGATGGTCCTGCGGCGATGGGCTTCACCGATGGCACGATTGTCGGTGCAACGCTTGACCGTAACGGCTTACGGCCTTCACGCTATTATGTAACCAACGATGACATGATCATCTTGGCCTCCGAAGTCGGCGTGCTAGATGATCTTGACCAAAGCACCATCGTGTCCAAGCAACGCCTGCAACCAGGGCGCATGTTGCTGGTGGATACCGCCCAAGGACGCATCATCGCTGATGAAGAAATCAAGCTGGAAATGGCAGCCGCTAAGCCATATCAAGATTGGCTGGCCAGCAACCTGATTGAACTCAACGATCTACCGGAAGCGCCACACAGAGCCTTGCCAGAACACGAAACGCTGGTACAACGCCAGAAAATGTTCGGCTACACCTATGAAGACGTGCGTAAAGTGCTCGTGCCAATGGCACTGACCGGCATTGATCCGCTGGGTGCAATGGGTATCGACTCACCGATTGCAGTGCTATCGAATCAGGCACAACCGTTGTTCAACTATTTCAAGCAGTTGTTCGCGCAAGTCACCAACCCGCCGATTGACTCAATCCGTGAAGAAATCGTCACCTCGTCTTACACCACCTTGGGTTCTGAGGGCGATGTTACCGCACCGACAGCGGCCAGTTGCCAACAAATCCAACTGCAAACCCCGATTCTGGGCAATGCTGAACTGGACAAGCTGACCCATATTCAGCGCGAAGGCTTCAAGTGCATCACCCTGCCGATTACATTCCGTGCTGCCGATGGCGAAGCGGGACTGAATGCGGCAATGGAACACTTGTTTGCAATGGCCGATCATGAAATCGACAATGGAGCAAACCTGATCGTGCTGTCCGACCGGCTGGCGGATTCTGACAATGCACCGATTCCGTCATTATTGGCAGTCGCAGGCTTGCACCATCACCTGATCCGTGATGGCAAACGTACTCGTGTCAGCTTGATCCTCGAATCCGGCGAACCGCGTGAAGTACATCACTTTGCGGTCTTGTTGGGTTACGGTGCACAAGCCATCAACCCGTATCTGGCGTTTGAATCGCTGGATGACTTAGGGCGTGAAGGCTTGTTGCCTAACCTCAAGTACGATTACGCGGTACAGAAATACATCAAGGCTGTTACCAAAGGCGTGGTCAAGGTTATGTCGAAAATCGGCATTTCCACCATTCAATCTTACCGTGGTGCACAAATCTTTGAAGCGCTCGGCATTAATAGCACTGTCATTGATAAGTATTTCACCGCGACAGCTTCCCGTATCGGCGGCATAGATCTCGGTGTCATTGCTAAGGAAACACTTATCCGTCACCAAATGGCGTATGACCACCACGATGCTGAACAACGCTCATTAAAAGCGGGCAACGTGTTCCAATGGCGCAATGAAGAAGAAGAGCACCAGTACAACCCATCCACCATTTACACCTTGCAAAAGGCCGTGCGGATGGGTGACTACAAGCTGTATAAAGAGTACAGCAAGCTGATGCACGAAGATGCTGAGGTTAAGTTCAACCTGCGTAACCTGCTCGACTTCAACTACGCTGACCAAGCCATTCCGTTAAGTGAAGTCGAACCCGCCAACGCTATCGTCAAACGTTTCAAGTCTGGCGCAATGTCCTTCGGCTCGATCAGTCAAGAAGCACACGAGGCATTGGCCATCGCCATGAACCGCTTAGGCGGACGCTCCAACTCTGGCGAAGGTGGCGAAGATCCGGCACGCTTCACTCCGGATGCTAACGGCGATTCCCGCAACAGTGCTATCAAGCAAGTCGCTTCCGGGCGTTTCGGCGTGACCAGTTATTACCTGAACAATGCGCAAGAAATCCAGATCAAACTGGCACAAGGCGCAAAACCGGGTGAAGGCGGTCAGTTACCGGGCAAGAAAGTTTACCCGTGGGTAGCACGAGTGCGTGGCACAACACCGGGCGTTGGCCTGATTTCACCACCGCCTCACCATGACATTTACTCAATCGAAGACTTGTCACAGCTCATCCATGACCTGAAAAACGCCAACAAACGTGCGCGGATCAACGTCAAACTGGTTTCCGAAGTCGGCGTCGGCACGATTGCTGCCGGGGTTGCCAAAGGCAAGGCTGATGTCATCCTGATTTCAGGTTATGACGGCGGCACCGGCGCTTCCCCGAAAACCAGCGTACAACACGCCGGTTTACCGTGGGAACTGGGTCTGGCAGAAACACACCAAACCTTGTTGCTCAACAACCTGCGTAGCCGCGTGCGTCTGGAAACCGATGGCAAGCTGATGACTGGCCGTGACGTAGCCATTGCTGCCTTGCTGGGTGCGGAAGAATACGGTTTCGCAACACTGCCACTGGTCGCGCTGGGTTGTGTCATGATGCGCGTTTGCCATCTGGACACCTGCCCGGTAGGCATTGCCACCCAGAACCCGGAACTGCGCAAGAAATACGCTGGCGACCCACAATACGTGGTCAACCTGCTGATGTTCATTGCCGAAGAGTTGCGTGAATACATGGCGAAACTCGGCTTCCGTACCATTGATGAAATGGTGGGTCGTGTCGACAAATTGCGTCAGGATCCGGCACAAGGCCACTGGAAAGCCAGCATGGTCGACATGAGCAAAATCCTGTTCACACCTAAATTGGAAGAGTGCGACGGCGTATTCTGCACCCGCGAACAGGATCACGGCATTGCTAACTCACTGGATGAGCAACATATCCTCAAGGCTTGCCAGCCTGCCATCGACAACGGTACACCTGTTACCGCTGAATTTGCGATCAAGAACATTGACCGCGTAGCAGGCACGATTACTGGCTCGGAAGTTACCCGCAAATACGGCGCAGCAGGCTTGCCGGAAGACACCATCCGCCTGAAATTCAACGGTTCGGCGGGTCAAAGTTTCGGTGGATTTGTCCCTAAAGGCATGACACTGGAGCTGGAAGGTGATTCCAACGACTACATCGGCAAAGGTTTGTCGGGTGGTAAGATCATCGTTTACCCACGTAAAGATGCGCAATTCGCCGCTGAGGATAATATCCTGATCGGTAACGTCGCGTTCTTCGGGGCGAGTGACGGTGAAGCCTACATCCGTGGTGTCGCAGGCGAACGTTTCTGTGTGCGTAACTCCGGTGTGCGCGTCGTTGTCGAAGGCACCGGCGACCACGGCTGCGAATACATGACCGGCGGACGCGTGGTCGTGCTCGGCAAGGTTGGGCGTAACTTCGGCGCGGGCATGTCCGGCGGCGTGGCTTACGTTTACGACCCGACGGGCATCCTCGCGATCAGCGGCAACACCGAAATGGTGGCCTACAGCCCGTTGAGCGATGCGGCAGAAATGGCGGAAGTCAAAGCCATGATCGAAAAGCATTTGCTGCATACCGGCAGTACTCGCGCCAGCATGATTCTGGCCGATTGGGACAAGCTGGCGGGCAGTTTCGTGCGCGTCATGCCCAATGACTACCAACGGATGCTGGAAGCGATCCGTTCCTTCGAGGAACAGGGGCTTTCCGGTGAAGAAGCGCTGATGGCAGCCTTTACAGCAAACAATAGTGATGCGTCGCGCGTCAGCGGCAACTAAGGAGAACGAGTAAGTCATGGGAAAACCTACAGGATTCCTCGAATACCAACGCGAGTTGCCAGCCGACCGCGCCCCGATGGAACGCATCAAGGACTGGCGTGAATTTCACCTGCATTTCGAGCGCGAAGTCGAAAGCCGTGAACAAGGCGCACGTTGCATGGAATGCGGCATCCCCTTCTGCCAAACCGGGAAAATCTTACCCGGTGGCGCAAGTGGTTGCCCGGTACACAACCTGATCCCCGAATGGAACGACATGATCTTCCGGGGTTTGTGGAAGGAAGCCTACGAACGCCTGCGCATGACCAACAACTTCCCGGAATTCACCGGGCGGGTGTGTCCAGCGCCGTGCGAAGGCTCTTGCACCCTCGGCATCAGCGAACCACCTGTCACCATCAAGCTGAACGAAGTCAGCATTATTGACAAGGCGTTTGAAGAAGGTTGGGTTAAACCAGAGCCACCCACTGAGCGCACCGGCAAAAAAGTTGCCGTGGTCGGTTCCGGCCCTGCGGGCATGGCGTGTGCCGACCAGTTGAATAAGGCAGGCCACGAAGTCACTGTATACGAACGTGCTGACCGCATTGGTGGCTTGCTGATGTACGGCATCCCCAATATGAAGCTGGACAAGCAAGAAGTGGTGCAACGCCGCGTTGACCTGATGGCAGCCGAAGGCGTGAACTTCGTGACCGGCGTGGAAGTGGGCAAAGACATTGCCGCTGACACCTTGCGCAACGATTTTGATGCTGTGGTGTTGTGCGCAGGCGCAACCCAGCCACGTGACCTGCCGGTTGAAGGGCGTAACCTCAAGGGCGTGCATTACGCGATGGAGTTCCTCACTGCCAATACCAAGAGCCTGCTGGATTCCAATCTGGAAAATGGCAACTACATTTCGGCTAAAGGCTTGGACGTTATCGTGATTGGTGGTGGCGATACTGGCACTGACTGCGTGGGCACTTCCGTGCGCCACGGCTGCAAGTCCGTCAATCAACTGGAAATCATGCCGCGTGCGCCGGATGCGCGGGCGGCGGATAACCCTTGGCCAGAATGGCCACGTGTCCACAAAATCGACTACGGTCAGGAAGAAGCAGCGGCGGTGTTCGGGCGTGACCCACGTGATTACCTCATTTCCACCAAGAAACTGGTGGGTGATGAGAATGGTCATGTGACAGCCATCCATACCGTTGGAGTACGCTGGGAACAGGGTTCAGGCGGGCGCATGAACCTGGTCGAAGTTGAAGGCACGGAAGAAGTGTTACCTGCCCAACTGGTGTTGCTGGCCATGGGCTTTACTGGGCCTGAAAAAACCCTGATTGATGCGCTGACGCTGGCAACTGACCCGCGTGGTAACGTGCAAGCCGACTATGGCAAGTACACCACCAACCTGCCGGGCGTTTTTGCCGCCGGGGATATGCGTCGTGGTCAAAGCCTGATCGTTTGGGCGATTAACGAAGGCCGCGAAGCCGCCCGTGAATGTGACCGCTTTTTGATGGGCAAGACTTACTTGCCGTAATACGCCTCAAACTCCCCCCGTTCCCTGAGCGAAATCGAAGGGAACGGGAGAGAGCACTTAATTCTACAAAGCCATATTATGTTTCTGTATATCCACGGCTTCAATTCCTCTTCACAAGCTGGCAAAGCGCAAGAACTCAAGCGCTGGCTGGAAGCACGCCATCGTGGACACGAATGGATTGCCCCCGACCTGCCTGATCGTCCGGCACAAGCCATTGCCCTGCTCTCGGAACTGATCGAACGTGCGGAAACCCCGCCCAAATTGATTGGTAGTTCCCTCGGTGGTTTCTATGCGACCCATCTGGTTGCCCAATACAAACTGAAAGCAGCACTGATCAACCCCGCCGTGCATCCGGGGCTGTTGTTACGGCCTGTGGTCGGGACTGTGCAGAAAAACTGGCATGAGGAAAGCCAGACTTATACCTTCACCCAGGATCATCTGGATGAATTAATCGCGCTGGATCAACTTTCCCCCCAGCACCCGCAAAACATGCTGCTCATGCTGGAAAATGGTGACAAGACATTGGACTGGCGGGACGCTACCGGCTATTACCGTGATGCCCACCAACTGGTATTTCAGGGGGGCAACCACGGTTTTACCCGTTTCAGAGATGTAATCGACCTGATCGACCGTTTTTAAAGGGCGGGCGACAGGTTCAAGCCCTTGCGCTTACCCTTTGCCTTAGCTGCACTACTAGCTGCGGGCTTACTGGGAATGCGGGTCTGATAGCGGTCATGGTAACGATAGTCGATGGTTTCTTCTTGTGACTTGACCATCAGGAAGCCCACTACATTTTGTCTTACCCGACGCAGTTGCTCGATCGCCGTCACTAAACGTTTGCGGTTGATACGGTCTTCATCTGCAACAATCACGGTGGCTTCCGCCATCGACGACAGATAAATCGCATCCGCAAACCCCGCTGTCGGCGGTCCGTCAATGATAATGCTGTCAAAGTGTTTGGTAGCAAGGTTCAACAATTGCGCCATCGCCGGGCTAGACACCATGCGCACCGGATCGGATGCAATCAGGCTTCCCGCCGTAATCAGGTACAAGCCTTTAACCTCGCGGGAAGGGTGGGTAACGCTGGCGATGTCCACCTCGCCATTGAGGAAGTTGCTCAAGCCGCGTGCATTGGGCAAACCCAGCTTGGTATGCACTGATGGGCGGCGTAAGTCAGCATCTACCAGCAACACTTTTAAGCCCTGCTGTGCCTGACTGAGCGCAATATTGACCGCTGAAGTCGATTTACCTTCTGCCGGATTGACGCTGGTAATCAGGGTCACACGCGGTGCACACCCGCCGGGCAACACAAAGCGCAAGTTAGCCGTCATCACCCGGTAGGATTCCGCCAGTAGCGAACCCGCATCACGCACTGTTGCCAGTGCCAGATTACTCTCGGACAAATGGCGTACATGCGGAATCGTCCCCAGCACCGGCAAACCACTCAGCGCCTGCAACTCCGTCACCGAACTAATGCTTTGGCTCAGGGTTTCACGCAACAAGGCCGCCCCAACGCCCAGCATCAAGCCCACCAAACCACCGAGAATCAGGTTAAGTGCCTTTTTTGGGCGGAAAATATTGTCGTCAGGGGCAGCCGCATCCACTACACGAATATTGCTGCTGGTGACATTGGAGGCGACACTCACCTCTTTCATGCGCTGTAACAAGCCATCGTAAAGGTTGCGGCTGGTTTCCACTTCACGCTTGAGGGCATTGTACTCAATGCTGCTATCACGCAACGCGACCAGCTCACCCTTGTAAGCATCGACCTGCACACGTAAATCGTCTTCCAGCTTTTTCGCTGACAAAAAGTCGGCACGTCTGGCGGAGCTATCATCGGCTTGCAGGGATTGTCTAATACGTCCGGTTTCGCTATTCAACTGACGCCGCAATTCTTCAATGCGCTCCCGTAAACTCACCATATCGGGGAATGCGGGCTTGAACTGCTTGAGCTTGTCCTGATACTCGGCTTCCAGCGTGCTCAGGTTTTGCTTGATACCTTCCAGCATCGGATTGTTGATCACCTCACGGGCGTTGCTACGCTTACGCCCCTGAATCATCTGGCTTTCTGCTTGAATACGAGCGCGTTCGGCTTCCCCCAAGGCTGAATACAGCTCATCCAGTTTGCGTTCCTGACTGGACTGGCTGTTATTGACTTCCAGAATACCGTTTTGCTTGGCGTACTCAATCTGCTTGGCCTCCTGCAAAGTCAGGCGTTGCCGGGCTTTTTCCATCTCCTGTTCCAGAAAAGCTTTTGCATAAGTGTCTGTTTCACTTTGGGAACTGATATTGTCCTTGATAAAGGCATTAATCAGGGCATTCACAATGTCGGCTGACAACACCGGATCAGGGCTTTCAAAAAAGACTTTGACCAAATGGGTTTTTTCAATTGGCTCAACGTACAGTTTCTGCGAAAAATCAGTGGCATAATCAGCACTTTTCAATAATCCAGTCCCTTGTTGCGCCGGAAACAAGGATGAAAATAGTCCCTTGAGAATCACCTTGAACGACGTTAGCAAGCTGAACGGCTCGGGGCGCTCAAACAAACGGCTTTTCAAATCCAGATCGGCAATAACCTGTGTCGCCAGCTTGCGGCTTTTTAACTGCTCGTATTGGGTGCGAAAGAAAGGGTCCTGCTCCCCCATATCAGGCGCAGCACTGTTCAGCGTGCCGAAATTGACGACTTGCACACCTTCCTTTTCAATCTGGATGGTTGCTCCTGCACGGTAGCTCGGCGGTGTTGTCCAAGTGATATAAGCTGTTAACAATAGAATGGAGAGTGCCGTTAACAGCAACGTCCATTTTTGCCGCATCAGGCGTTTCCACACATCTTCAAGTGTCAGTGTGTGGTTAGCGACTCCGCTAGCAGGCACCGCAAGATACGGCACTGGTTCGCTGACGGGAGAATGCTGATAGGTAACACTGCTTTTATTATTAACTGTTAACATAATTCTCTAATGGAGATAATTGTTAGTATGTCGTCTATTCTCCAACAGCCGCTGCCATACCGCAAAGTTTAGCCTGCATTCGCGGGCATTTTCTAGATAAGCGGGCACCGTTACCGCCCACCCTGTCAAGCACCCCCGTTAATCTGCCCATACTGGCGCGTCTTTTCCCAACGTCATACAAATAGCGCATCATAAAAACAAGACCCCCGTGAAACATGAGCATAACCATTACAACGGAGCACCCGGTCACGCCAACACCTGCTGTAGGCGATATATTCTCCAGCCCAGCCTTCCGGGCAATTTTAGCGCGTGAATTCCGGCTAGAATCCGTGCAGGTGTTCATGGAGGCTATCACTATCCCGGCGTTTCGCCGCAACCCATTGTTTGGCAAACAAACGCTGATTTTAGGGGCTGGTTTTGACAAAACCGGCCTGATTACCGCGCTTGCCGACAACGATTATGCTGTAACCATTGAACAACTGGCGCGTGAATTGGCAACAACCCGCGTGAAGTCATTGGAAATACGCACTGCACAGCATATTCCCTGCCTGACCGACCAATCCGACAAAGTTGAACTGAATGTCGATATCCAACCCTCTGTAGACGCTATCTGGAACAAACTATCAACTAACACTCGAAAAAATATCCGCCGCCCTTTGAAACAGGGATTTACCTCCACAATTGGCTTGAATACCACGCTGCTGGACGAGTTTTACCAGCTTTACCGCATGAGCCTGCATGATATTGGTAGCCTACTCCATCCTAAACAGTTCTTTACTGACCTAATGATGCAATGCCCAGCCCACATGGAGATCTTTGTTGGGTATATGGATGGCATTCCCGTGGTATCGTCGGTGAGCTTTGTTAGTCAGGATGAAGTCTACGGTGCATGGTCGGGCATCCATACCGATTATAAAAAGCATAATGTTTTCCTCGCCATGCTCTGGCAAATGATCGAGTATTGTGGTGCCAGTGGGCGTAAAACCTACAATCTAGGGCGCTCTTCAGAAGGCAGCAATCCACACCAATTCAAACTAAAACTCGCCAACCGCAGCCACAAAATTTACTACTACCAAATGAATATTGCTGCATTACCCCGCAGCCGCTCAAGCGTGCAGGACGCCGCCTCTTGGTTAATACGCAACACCCCCGAAGTGGTGATGAATGGCCTTTCTCGCGCCCTAATCCACAAATTTTACTGAATAATGAAAACAGCCCCATGAAAGATAATCGCTTAAAAATTCTGGAAGTTTGCACCGTCAGTAGCTCAGCCTACGCACTGGTATTCCACCGTGCACACGCGCTCAACCAGCGCCATGCTGGGAAAATGCGGGTGGATGTATTATGCAGCGCAGGCTTAGAAGTCACCCTCATGCAAGAACAAGGCATGAACGTGGTAGTCGAAACCATGCACCGCAGCCTGAACCCCTTACAACTGGCACGCTCTGCTTGGAATTTGCGCCGCGCCATTAAACACGGTGGCTATGATGCTGTACACCTGCACTTTGGCATACCTGGCTTGGTTGGACGCTTCTTGGCATTTTTCGACTCAAAAACCGTATGGATTTACCAAAGTCACGGCTACAGTATTGCCGAAAATACCGGTTCATTGGCACGCAAAGCCTATATCCTGATCGAAAAAGTGCTGAAGAAAACCGTGCGCTATTCGCTGTTCCAGTTGCGTGAAGACATGGAACTGGTGCGAGAACACCAATTACTGAATGAATCGCAAATGGTGTTTCTGGGCAACGGGATCAATCTGAACAGATTCGTACCCGACTTTACACCTCGTCAAACACCCACCACGTTTGGCATGGTCGCCCGCTTTGAACCTATCAAAAACCATGTTTTGCTGCTGGATGCCGTTGAATTACTGACGAAAAAAACCCGCGACTTCAAGGTGAAACTGATTGGGCAGGGCTATTTGCAAGCCGAGGTCATCGCAGCCATCCAACAAAAAGGGCTGGCTGATGTGGTAGAAATCGTCGAATACAGCAACGACATGCCCGCGTTTTACCAAAGCATTGATGTCGGGTTACTCACCTCATTTGCCGAAGGCATCCCCCGTGCCCTGATCGAACCGATGGCATCCGGCAAACCCGTCATTTGTACCGATGTCAAAGGCAGCCGCGAAGCCATTATTGACCAAAAAACCGGCTTCAAAACACCGCTTGATTCCCCGCAAGCACTCGCTGAACACATGCTCTGGTTCATCAATAACCCGGAACTGCGCCAGCAAATGGGCAAAGCCGCCCACGAACATGCCAAGCAGCAGTTTTCAGAGGAACGCATCCTCGACATTCTGGGTGATCTATATCTATCTTGTACCCGCAGCACCCCTATTGACATTGGAGAGGCCACCGCATGATTTTCACGGCTGATATTGAAGACTGGCAACAATCGGTTTACGACTTCGACAGAGATGTTTCCAGTCGTGTCGTCCGCAACACCAGCCGTCTGCTGGATATTCTGGACAGCCATAACATCACCGGCACATTCTTTGTGCAAGGTATGGTTGCCGAAAAATTCCCGCGCCTGATCAAAGCCATTGCCAGCGCTGGGCATGAACTGGCCTGCCATTCCCATAGCCATCGCATGATTTACAACCTGACCGAAGCGCAATTCCGCGCCGAAATGCAACGTTCAGTCGGCTTGCTGGAAGACATCAGCGGGGAAAAAGTCATCGGCTTCCGCGCCCCGACGTTTTCGGTACGGGATGATATTCTTGACTGGTACTGTGACGCGCTGCGGGAACGGGGGATTATTTACGACTCGTCCATCATGCTCGCGACCGTGCGCAGTTGCTACGGGTTTACCGATGACAGTATTTTGCAACGCATCGCCGAACGTGGGCTGGATTGTTACCCAATGAGTGTCAGTCGGGTATTGGGCAAAAACCTGCCGGTCATGGGTGGCGGCTATTTCCGCATTTATCCTTACTGGCTCTCACGCTGGCTGGCACGCGATCTAAATCACACGACCAGCATCTTTTACATGCACCCTTACGAGCTGGATACCCACGAATACCGGGAAGTTTCGCAACAAGTCACCATCCCACTCAAAATGGCGGTTCACCAGTTTGCCCGCCGGGGCAGTATCCAACCCAAGCTGGACAAACTATTACAAGACTACCCCTTTCACTCCTTCCGGGAACACTACTATCCCGACAAGGTGGAAACTATGGCAGGAAACGTGAGCCAATAATCCGGTAGGTATCAGCGCTCAACAATGTATCCCAAAAAGCACGTGATTCAGGTGTAACTGCCCACGCAAGAATCGTGGCGATGACCAATAGGGTAGATTTTTCACGTTTTTTCCAGTCGAGAATTTTGAAGGCTGTTCCAAAAGAGCGCTTGATTCTAGCATTCATGAAATCAACGCTATACAGCTCATCCAGTAGCAAATGCAGTATAAACCCCAAAAACACAAACAACCCAAACAGCCAAGCCATAAAGGGTATTTTCTCCATCACATGGTAAGCAAACGCGGTGGTTAACAACATAAACAACACGGCTGCCACTAATGAATGGATAGAACCACGGTGATGGGTATATTGATGAAAGACCGTCCAGATTGGGAAACGAATCATGCCAAACGTGATCAAACCAACGCCCCATAACTCCACAATCGACAAGTCATTTTTCTTGGAAAATACCAGCATAAAGGCTGCGACAATGCCGAATAATGAAAACATGATACGGCTAGGGTAAGCATGTTGCAGGTCAATATCCGGTAAAATACCCCCCATCGTGCCAAGCAACGCCAACATCAACGCCTCTTGCGGGTCAGCTAAGCCAACCTGCAAGCAGAGAACAGACAGCAAACCAGCCCCAGCGGCTGCTACCGTAATATGAGTACTAAAATTTGCCATTGTATTTGTTATGTAGGGGCGTATTGAATACGCCCTTTTTTGTTATTTCACGCGGTTTTTTCGACCAGGAAGCGTTTGATAGCCTCCGCATCGGCATCCATCACCACAAAACGCTGTGGCAGGCTTTCCAGATCTTGCATACTTGCAGGCCGCACCGGGTCACGCCCCAAGGCTTCGCGGATAGAATCCTCGAATTTAGCAGGTAAAGCCGTTTCCAGTACCAACATCGGCACATCGGCCTCACGCTGTTCCAGCGCCACCTTCAGACCATCGGCGGTATGCGTGTCGATCATCACCCCATAGGTTTCCCATGTATGACGGATAGTCTCCATGCGATGGGCATGAGAGCTTGCCCCTGACTGGAAACCAAACTCAGGTACTTTGGCCAATAAGCCTTCCGCATTCAAATCAAATGCTCCGCCCTTGTCGACTTCCGTCCACAGGCCACGCACTTTGTCACCATCACGCCCGACCAGATCAAACACGAAACGCTCAAAGTTGGAGGCTTTGGAAATATCCATCGACGGGCTGCTAGTGTGGTAAGTATTCGCCGAACCACGCGGGCGATAAACCCCGGTACGGAAAAACTCATCCAGCACATCGTTTTCATTGGTGGCAACCAGCAAATGCTTGATCGGCAAGCCCATCATCCGCGCAATATGCCCGGCACACACATTACCGAAATTGCCGGAAGGCACTGCAAAACTCACTTGCTGACTATTGTCGGCAGTCGCCGCAAAGTAGCCTTTGAAGTAGTACACAATTTGTGCCGCTACTCGCCCCCAGTTGATCGAATTGACCGCCCCAATTTTATTGGCTGCCTTAAACGCATGATCATTGGAAACCGCTTTCACGATGTCCTGACAATCATCAAACACACCCTTGACGGCGATATTGAAAATATTCGCGTCTTGCAGGCTGAACATTTGCGCAGTCTGGAAACGGCTCATCTTGCCGTGTGGTGACAACATGAACACATTCACGTTGTGCTTGCCACGCATCGCGTATTCAGCGGAAGAGCCGGTATCACCTGAGGTTGCCCCCAGAATATTGATATCCTGCCCCGCCTTGTCCAGCACGTACTCGAACAAATTACCAAGCAACTGCATGGCCATGTCCTTGAAGGCAATGGTCGGGCCATTCGACAAGCACAGCAAATGCAGATTGGGTTCCAGCGTATGCAGCGGGGTAATGTCTTCCGCGTTTTCACCTTCGCGCACATTGCAGTAAACGTCTGCCGTGTAGGTTTTGTCGATAATGGCTTTCAGGTCATCTGCCGGAATGTCGGTCGCAAAGCGCGACAACACTTCAAACGCCAGTTCGCGGTAATTCATGCCGCGCATCCGGCTTAAATCATCGGCACTGAAATGCGGGTACGTTTCCGGCAAATACAGCCCGCCATCCGGCGCAAGGCCGCCCAGCAGGATTTCACTGAAAGATTGCGCAGGCGATTGCCCGCGAGTTGACAGGTATTTCATAGTCTCAGCCCAAAGTCTCTACACGGATACGGGTAACGCTGCTACAGATAGCCTCCAGCGCTTCAATCGCCGCAATCGCTTCGTTCATATTGCCTTCGCGTACCCGCTGGGTCAGCATGATGATGTCCACCTTGTCCACGCCGCTGCTCGGTTCTTTCTGGATGAAGGCTTCGATACTGATGTGGCGATCACCCAGAATTCGGGTCACATCCGCCAACACACCGGGGCGATCCAGCGCACACATACGCAGGTAGAACGCCGTTTCCACTTCTTCAATCGGTAGGATAACCGTATCGGCAAGCTGACCAGACTGGAAGGCCAAATGCGGCACACGGTTTTCCGGGTCAGCCGTCAACGCACGGGTCACGTCGACCAGATCGGCAATCACGGCGGAAGCGGTGGGTTCAGCGCCTGCGCCTGCGCCGTAATACAGCGTTGGGCCGACTGCATCGCCTTGCACCAATACCGCATTCATTACCCCGTCCACATTCGCAATCAGACGGCGGTGTGGAATCAGGGTCGGGTGTACGCGCTGTTCGATGCCTTTAGGTGTGCGTCGTGCAATCCCCAAATGCTTGATGCGATAACCCAGCTCAGTGGCATAGGTCACGTCTTCAGCAGTGATTTTGGTGATGCCTTCGGTATAGGTTTGCTTGAATTGCAGCGGAATACCAAACGCGATGGAAGACAAAATGGTCAGCTTATGACCAGCATCAATGCCTTCCACGTCGAAGGTCGGGTCAGCTTCGGCATAGCCCAACGCTTGTGCTTCAGCCAATACATCGGCAAACGCACGGCCTTTGTCGCGCATTTCAGTCAGGATGAAGTTACCCGTGCCGTTGATGATGCCCGCCAGCCATTCAATACGATTAGCAGCCAAGCCTTCACGCACGGCCTTGATCACCGGAATACCACCCGCAACGGCGGCTTCAAACGCCACTACAACGCCCTGCTCTTGTGCAGCCGCGAAAATCTCGTTGCCGTGCAGCGCAATCAGTGCCTTATTAGCCGTGACGACGTGTTTGCCGTTACGGATAGCCTGCAACACCAAGTCGCGTGCTACGGTATAGCCGCCGATGAGTTCAACCACGATCTGAATATCCGGGTCGTTAACCACCTCGAAGGCGTCTTGCGTCAGGCGCACACTGCCCAAACCCAGCTCTTCAGCACGGCTGAGGTCAAGGTTGGCGGCATAATCAATCACAATGCCGCGACCAGCACGGCGGGCGATTTCTTCCGCGTTACGCTTCAACACAATGGCAGTACCGCCACCGACAGTCCCCAGCCCCAGCAGGCCAACCTTGACGGGATCCATGCTCACTCCTTTAAACCTTGATCTTTACGAAACATTTGTTTGATATTGCGAATAGCCTGACGGGTACGGTGTTCGTTTTCGATCAGGCTGAAACGCACATGGTCGTCACCGTATTCACCGAAACCAATCCCCGGCGATACGGCAACTTGTGCCTCTTTTAACAATTTTTTAGCGAATTCCAGCGAACCCATCGCCGCGTAGTGTTCAGGGATTTTAGCCCAGACGAACATGCTGGCCTTGGGGCGTTCAACCGCCCAACCGGCTGCATTCAAACCATCGCATAATACATTGCGGCGGCTTTCATACATTCCGCTGATTTCCTTGACGCAATCTTGTGGCCCTTCCAGCGCAGCAATCGCAGCAATTTGGATCGGCGCAAACATGCCGTAGTCGAGATACGACTTGATACGTTCCAGCGCTTTCACCAATACTGGGTTGCCGCACATGAAACCTACGCGCCAACCGGGCATATTATAGGTTTTGGACAGGGAATAGAATTCCACAGCAATGTCTTTCGCACCCGGCACTTGCAGAATCGACGGTGCTTCATAGCCATCGAAACAGATTTCACCGTAAGCAATGTCATGGATAACCCAGACATCATGCTCTTTGGCAACCTTGATCACGCGCTCGAAGAACTCCAAATCCACGCACTGCCCGGTCGGGTTGGCGGGGAAATTGATGATCAGCATCTTGGGTTTTGGCCAAGAATTCTTGATTGCTGCTTCCAGTTCCGCAAAGAAATCTTTGCCTTCCACCAAGGGCACGTGGCGAATATCTGCGTCTGCAATAATGCTGCCATAGGGATGGATTGGGTACGCCGGGTTGGGAACAAGTACCGTGTCGCCACGGCTCAGTGTCGCCAGCGCCAAATGCGCCAAGCCTTCTTTCGAGCCGATGGTGACAATGGCCTCGGTTTCCGGGTCAATATCCACGTCAAATTTGCGCTTGTACCAATTGCTGATAGCCTTGCGTAAACGCGGAATGCCACGCGACATCGAATAACGGTGCGTGTCGCTGCGTTGCGCCGCCTCCACCAATTTGTCTACAATGTGTTTAGGCGTCGGCTGGTCAGGGTTGCCCATCCCAAAGTCGATAATATCTTCGCCCTTGGCACGTGCTTCCCGCTTGAGAGCGTCCGTGATTTTGAACACGTAGGTTGGAAGCCGGTTTATTCTTTGAAAATCGTCTTGCACGGTTCTGAATGTCCTGATTGCTAATGCCAGCCACATTACAATTCACCATGCAGACTGTCAATTACAGAAAAGGCTACGGGAGCGGAAATGAAGTTTAGTGAAGACATGGGTGGAGCCAGTTACCGCATCACTGGTTATGACAAAGGCTGGGTTCGTGTGAATCAGGACAAGCTGACCAACAGCTTCCTGATTGGGCCGCAAGCCCTGATTAGCGACTGGCAACCCCAGTCCATCCAGACGTTACAACCCGAACATTTGCAAGCCTTGTTCGACATTGGGGCAGAGGTTATTTTGATTGGTACGGGGGAGAATCAGCATTTCCCCACACCAGAAACCTGGAAGGCTTTGGTAGAACATGGTGTTGGTTTTGAAGTCATGACAACCGCTGCTGCCTGCCGAACTTATAATGTATTGTTGTCTGAGGCAAGGCGCGTGGCGGCGGCATTTTTTCTGGTTTAGTGAATACCTAACAGGTTCTCGCCGGACAGACCCTTGTTTTCGAGAATCCGGCGCAAGCGCTTGAGTGCATCCATCTGAATCTGGCGTACCCGTTCGCGGGTCAAACCCAATGCTTCACCCACCTGTTCCAGTGTGGCGCGTTCATGACCATGCAACCCGAAACGACGCACAATCACTTCTTTTTGCTTGAATTCAAGCTGACCTAACCAGTTGTCCACGGATTGGGTAATGTCTTCATCTTCCAGCTTACTGTCAGGCTCATCGCTGGTTTCCGCGCTGACAAAATCGACCAGCGGGCTATCACTATCTTTTCCCACCGTCACATCCAGCGAGGTAATCCGTTCGTTGAAATCCAGCAGCTTACGCAATACTTCAACCGGTTTATCGAGTGCTTCCGCCACTTCAGGCAGTGAAGGCTCATAACCCAGCTTTTGGGTCATTTCCCGCATCTTGCGCATGTACGCATTCAATTCTTTATTGACGTGAATGGGCAGACGGATGGTGCGGGTCTGGTTCATCAAGGCACGTTCAATATTTTGACGAATCCACCAAGTCGCATACGTTGAAAAACGGAAGCCGCGCTCCGGGTCAAATTTTTCTACGGCATGAATCAACCCCAGATTACCCTCTTCAATCAAATCAGGCAAAGGCAAACCACGTCCCATATAGCGGCGGGCAATTTTTACCACCAGCCGCAAATTGCAGGTAATCATTTTCTTCCGGCCGAATTCATCACCCTGACGGGCAAGACGACCATACAAAACTTCTTCTTCGGGGGTTAACAACGGAGAAAATTCGATTTCCCGCAGGTACATTTGCGTGGCATCAATGTCGCCCGAAAAAGCCGCTGCTCCCGTAGTAACTTTGACGATGGCTACGTCTTCATCTGTATCAGACAGGTCATCGCTACTGTCATCCTCAAGATCATCTTCCAGCTCAGCAGCATCCAATGTATCAACATCCGACACCTCATCTGATACTAAGGGCATCACTTTCTGACTACGTACATGGGTCTGTGGTCTTGACATTCCTGAGACTCCTTTTTTATAAAGGTGCAAGCACCTTCAGGTATTTTCAGCATTAACAAAAATAAATACTCGCACCGCTGCGTCAGTATGAGTAAGTTTTACCCCAATTGAATGAGCGCTCTAAAGATTATTATGTATACACATTAGCACAAATCCACACCAACGAAAAGACCTTAACGCAAACTTAACGGAGCAAATAAGCCATTGTTTTTTAAGCAACTTATGAATTTATAAAAAAAATTGATCAAAACTTAACCTGAATGGAACCTGAATCTTTCACAAATAATTCGGTATAAACTCAGGAAATCCATTTATTTAATAGAACGAACTAGCGCTTCCCGTATTTTCCCTGCAACGCTTTCATGTAAGCCCTACGCTCTGCATCATTCATGCCTGACCACTGCTCACGTAATTTTTTACGCTCTGCTTCCGGCAACTTTTTAACCCATTCATGCCATTGCCTGATGCGGGCTTTCTGCTCGGCCGACATTGCCCGGTAACGTTTCAACTGTTTGACAACATTCTGTTGTTGCGATTGGGAAAGCCGCTTCCAATCCCCGAAGCGCTGCTTGATCTTCGCCCGCTCTGCGGCGGGTTTGGCTGCCCAGCGGCGTAGAGCACTTTGGGTTTTATCCGGCAAGGATCCCCATTCCCCCTGAAAAGCCTTCAATACAGACTGTTCAGTGTTGCTCAATGCCTCCCACTTGACTGATCCTGCCATCACGCTCCCACTTGCCAACAGTAGCGTCCACGCCGTCAATAACGCTACTAGAAAACCGATAAAACGACAGTTATTGCTGCTGCTGTTCATCACTGCTCTCCACCGTGTTACTTGCCAACTGGTACTCTTTATCCGTACCGGCAAATTCAATGAAGGCTTCAGCTTTTTCCCAATCGCTGCCAACTTCATCCCACCATGTGAGCATTGTTGCAATATCATCAGCCGTCTCGGCGGCAGCCACAGGCACTACCCCGCTTAACGACACCCAAAATATAATATTCCACAGGAATCCTTTCCCTATCATCACTATCTCCTTGAGATTAAGAACTAACCATATTCAGCATCGAGCCATTCATACATATCCAGATTTTCCAGCAAATCCATGTCTTCACCGGACATCAGGACATCCATAACGCTAACATCCAAATTTGCTGCTGACGCATCCGTCAGGGTATCACTGGACAATGCCAACACCCCCGGATGCCTACCCCCCCTATCTGGCAACAGCCAAAAGGTTGCTGCCAATGTAACAGCGGTTGCAACGGCAAACCCCCGCGCAAGCGATGAAAAACTAAAACCAGCAGACGAAGGATCAAGCTGATCCAGTGCCTGTAAATGTAAGCGCGTCAATTTGGCTTGTGTCTGCCAGTCCAAGTTTAAGACTGAATGTTCCATCCCCTGCTTGACGACCCCCATCACTAAACGTTCAGTCATCTCTTGTGTCATGTTTGTCATTAATGATCTCCCAGTTTTTCCCGCAAACTGTGGATAGCCCTTGAGTAATGTGTTTTTACACTCCCTGCGGAGCACTTCATGATTTTGGCCGTTTCTGCAATGTCGTACCCTTCCCAACCACGCAATAATAAGGCTTGCTGCTGACGTAATGGCAACTGCCCGACCGCCTCTTGCACCAAAACACTCATTTCGTCTTGTAGCAATTGGCGCTCTGGCTCCAAAAACTGGGTTTGAGCGACTTGATCTTCGGGTGCAGAATTATCCTCATCATCATTTTTCGAAAAAAACACCCGCCAACGGTTACGCACTTTCTGGCGACGATGCCAATCGTTAATCCTGCTGTGCAGAATGGTATGAAACAATGCACCCCATTCACCATGAGGACTTCCAGCGTATTTTTGCACCAGTTTGAACATCGCATCCTGCACAATATCCATTGCCTCATCTTCATCATGAGTTGCCAGACGTGCGACCACGAAGGCACGCCGACTCACTTCCCGCAGGAAGGTGTCCAAGCGTGTCGTATCATCCAAACCATCATCCTTGTGCGAATCTCTCTCCAACCGCTCGTTATGATCGGTTATCAATGCCGCCATTCTCATCATATTCCTTTGAGCGCCCCTCTTTCCCCTGCCAATACCGGAGACTCCAGTGTATTAACGCTGTAGCCATTTATAAGTTGACAGATGTAATACAATTAGCTTTAGTTCAGTAAAAGGCGAAATAATTCCTGCGAATATTTTTATGGAGAATCAAAATGCGTTGGAGAACAGGACGGCAAAGCAGCAATGTGGAAGATCGACGGGGTGGGAAGAGCGGGGGTGGTAGAATGAAAATCGGCCTGCTCGGCACCGTCGCCGCCGTCCTGATTGGCTGGTACATGGGTTTTAACCCGATCCAGGTGCTTGGGCTGGTCGGCGGGGCAAATACCATCCTCGGTGGGTTTGGTGGCAGTACTCAAACCGTGTCTACTGGCGCACCCCAAGACGAGTTGGGGCAATTTGCCTCCTCGGTACTGGCTTCGACCGAAGATGTCTGGAACCCAGTATTCCGCCAGCTTGGTGGGCGCTACGTAGAGCCGAAACTGGTGCTGTTTGAAGACGGCACGGATTCCGTTTGCGGCTATTCCAGCTCAGCCACTGGCCCGTTTTACTGCCCCGGCGACCAGAAGGTTTACATCGACCTCGGCTTTTTTCGCGAACTCCAGAATCTGGGGGCATCCGGTGATTTTGCCCAAGCGTATGTCCTGGGGCATGAAATCGGTCATCACGTCCAGAACCTGATGGGCACGACCGATAAAGTTACCAACCTGCAAGCCCGTGCCAGCAAAAGCGATAGCAATGGCTTGTCAGTAGCACTGGAACTGCAAGCAGACTGTTACGCTGGGGTGTGGGCACACCATGCCCACAAACAATTCAATGTATTGGAAGAAGGTGATATTGAAGAAGCCATCAATGCCGCAGGTGCTATTGGCGATGACCGCCTACAACGCATGTCCGGGCGACGTATCAACCCCGATTCCTTTACGCACGGCTCATCCACACAACGCATGGAATGGTTTCAGCGTGGCCTGAAATCGGGCGACCTGAAAAACTGTAATTCATTCGGCAGTTAACTCAACGCGGCAGGTAGTGGGCAAGACGTTCCACTGCCTGCTCCAGTCGCGCCACGCCCGTGGTATAAGCAAAGCGTACATGCGTGCTTGCCTGATGGCTGCCAAAGTCGATTCCCGGCGTGAATACCACACCTGTTTGATCCAGCATATCCCGACACAAACGCTGTGCATCCTCACCGAAACGTTCTGAACCTGCATACAGATAAAAAGCTCCTTGCGGCTCAGTACGCACCGCAAAGCCCAGTTCCCGCAAGGCAGGCAGCAAAAAATCCCGCCGCTGCTGCAATTCCTGGCGTTGTGCTGCCATGATGGCCAAGGCTTCTGGTGTAAACGCTGCCAATGCCGCGTATTGCGCCGGGGTGGATGCCGCCAGAAAAATGTTTTGTGCCAAACGATCCAGTGTTTCCACAGCCCATTCCGGGGCAACTACCCAGCCCAAGCGCCAACCTGTCATGCCGAAATATTTGGAAAAGCTGTTGATGACCCACAAGTTATCAGGGTCTACCGACAGCGCTGTGGTATCAGGAATGCCATACGTCAGCCCTTGATAAATTTCATCCACAATCAATTCCCCGCCACGTTGCTGGATGGCGGCATGAATGTCTGCCAATTGCGGCAAGGTCAAGACTGTCCCGGTTGGATTCGCGGGTGTTGCCAACAAAACAGCCTTAGTAGCTGTATTCCAATGTTCCTGAACGTGTGCACGGCTCAGTTGATAGTCAGTCGTTGCATCCACTGGAATAGCGGTTGCCTTGCCTTCAAACAAGCGCACAAAGTGACGGTTACAGGGGTAGCCGGGGTCGGTCATCAACACCTCATCGCCCGGATTCAATAGCGCCCCCAATACCAGTTGCAACGCGCCCGATGCACCCGGCGTAATCAGGATGCGCTCAGGTGAAATGTTCACCCCAAAACGGCTAGCATAGTAAGCAGCAATTGCCTCACGTAGCTGCGGCAAACCCCGTGCTGCGGTGTATTTAGTTTGCCCTGACTGCAAAGCACGGATACCGGCTTCCACAATAGGTGCTGGGGTTGGAAAGTCCGGCTCCCCTACCTCCATGTGAATAATGTCTTGCCCAGCGGCTTCGCGTTGACGTGCCTCAGCCAACAAAGCCATCACATGGAAGGGCTGAATATCCCGCATTCGCTTGGCAGCTATGGTATGCTTCATGATCTATTTCGTACCAACTTGATTGAGTCAATAAAAATGAAAAAATGGTTACTATTAAGCATGGCGTTTTATTCTGCGAACCTGCTGGCTTTCCCACACGCCAACCCTGTACCGGGCGGCCTTACCATCATTCCAGTCGCGCCACTCTCAGGCAAAGCGCCCATTGTACAGTATGCAGGTAAGCGGGTAACGGTCGTGCCACTGGATTCTGAATGGGTCGCGGTTGTCGGCATTCCCCTCGATGCAGACGCAGGCACTCAACAACTGGACACTTCAACAGGATCTATCCCTTTCCAGATACAAGCCAAGCAATACAAAACCCAGCGCATTACCATCAGAGACAAAAACAAGGTCGACCCGGACGATGAATCCAGCCAGCGCATCATTCAGGAACAAGCCATACAACAACAAATCAAAACGCACTTCACCGAGGGTGAGGCGCAACTCGATTTCATCAAGCCTGTTCCGGGACGAGATACCGGACGTTTCGGCCTGAAACGCTTTATTAACAATCAACCCCGTAGTCCGCACAGTGGCATGGACATCGCCGCCGCCAGTGGAACCTCCGTCAAAGCCACCGCTACTGGGCGAGTATTACACACCGATGATCTCTTTTTCAGCGGCAACACGGTCTACATTGATCACGGCGACGGCGTGATCAGCATGTACGCACACCTGAGTAAAATAAATGTAGAAGCCGGTGACAGGGTGCAACAAGGGGATATTATCGGGCAGGTAGGCAGTACCGGGCGGGCAACCGGCCCTCACTTGCACTGGTCGGTGTATTTGAATGGTGAGGCAGTCGATCCAGCCTTATTCCTATAGAACAAAAAATAAGCCAACAATTCAGGTTCGATTCAGTGATTCGGGCTTATTATAGCCACAACTTCAGCAGGAATCGCGAACTTGGGGTTTGTGGTAACGATTTCGTCGTCAGATGTATCTGAAATAAAAAATAAGCTTGTTCCGCCGTTCTGACACTCAATGGCATAAGAGATTCGGGATGACGGCACGCTGAAGTTAACTTTCTCAAACTGACCCTTACAACCGGCCATTTTTATTGGGGAGCTGGTTGAGGTGAGGCAAGAGAACCGAATGCAAGCTCGCAAACAGGGGGTTTGCCTGCATTCACTACCGAAGTCTTCAATTTCTTCGGCGTTCTTGAGTTACCTTTCCAAAAAGCGGGCATCATGTTGCTCGCTTTTTTTTCGTTCTGACACAAACTTATATCCCATTATACAGCTTCCGTTCATAAATAAAATCTTTTTCTAAGCATCATGCTTGAATAGAATGGGCTATCACCTCATATACACGCTACACTTAGCACTGATTATAAAAAGGAGGACAAAGCGCAATGGCTTATGCATTACAAAAGACAGTTGGGTTTATTCTTTTGGTGGTCACGGTTGGCGGCGTCAGCGTGCTATCTATTTTTCACCTATTTCCCCCTCTCTTCTAAGCTGGAGACACCATGACAATAACGGTCAAGTCGGCTGCCAAACGCTACGAACCCACTATCCATAACGTCCGTTACGGCATCAAGGGTATCCTGCTTTACTTACTCCCTCTCCCCTCCCTGATTACCGCCATCGGTTCATTGATGCGAGGTGATGTCATGGATACCTTGGTCACAGGCGGAATATTTGCAGCCTTCATGGTGGGTGCGAGCGTCGCCCGGCGCGGTTTCCGCTTACAGGGTGAGTATGAACGGCGCAAGATTGCCCGTGCGCCCTCCACCCCATTCAAAACAGTTGCCGCACTGATTATCAGCATCACTACAGGTATATTAGCTTGGTGGATTTCTGATTTCGCCATGAAAGAAGTTTTGTCCTCTGCACTAATCGGTGCAGTAACTTTCCTCGGTTTTGCCCTCTACTACGGGCTAGACCCACGTAAGGATAAGGCAGGCAACATCTCCATCGGCGTCACCATCGAAGAAGTACTCGACGCGCTGGATGCCGCCAACATCAAAATCGACGCGATTGAACGCGCCCGCCGCCAAATTCCTAACCCGGAATTCAACGCCCGCCTGCAACGCATCACCAGCAAGGCGCGTGAAGTCCTCGACAATATCGAGGATGACCCGACCCGTTTATCTCGCGCCCGCAAATTCCTCAAAGTCTATCTGGATGGCACTCAGCGTGTCACCGAAGGCTATGCACGCACTCATCAGGAAGATAAGGCAGTTGCGCTAGAAACCAATTTCAGGCGCGTGCTGGATTCGATAGAACAGACGTTTGACGAACAACAAACCAAACTACTCGAAGACAACCATTTCGATCTGGACGTACAAATAGAAGTGCTAGAAACCCAACTCAAGCGCGAAGGCGTCCTCTGATACCCCCAATACCCAAGGAGAAGATCACCATGAATGAAACAGAAACGACAACAGCCGTTCAAACCGCTCCAGCGGTGATCCCCGGCACTGAACTTGCCACCCTGCCGGAAGTCACGACTGAACTGGTTGCTTACGAACAAGCTGATGATGCCAACAAAAACAAACTCGAAAGCATCATCGCGGAAATCGACATGAACGACCGCAGCAGCATCATGTTCTTTGGCACCAAAACCCAAGAGCAGATGACCACCATTTCCGAAAAAATGCTCAATGGCGTCAAAAACAAGGACATTGGTTCCGCAGGCACATCCCTGACCAATATGGTCGTTGCCATTAAAGGCTTCGACATTGACTCCCTCAACCCCAATGACGAGCCAAGCTGGTGGGAAAAACTCATTGGCAAAGCCAAGCCTGTAGTCGAATTCCTCAATCAGTACGAAGAAGTCCGCAAGCAAATCGACGCCATCAGCGACGAAATGGAAGGCCACAAAACCCAATTGCTAACCGATGTAGTGACCCTCGACAAACTCTACGAAGCCAATCTGGATTTCTTCCACAATCTGGAAGCCTATATTGCTGCGGGTGAAGAAAAACTGCGCCGTCTGGAAAGCACCGACATCCCCGCACTGGTAGCCAAAGCCGAAGCCAACACGGAAGACATGATCCTCGCACAAAACCTGCGTGACCTGCGCAGCTCCCGCGATGACCTCGAACGCCGCGTTTACGACCTGCGCCTCACCCGTCAGGTAGCCATGCAAAGCCTGCCCAGCATCCGTCTGGTTCAGGAAAACGACAAAACCCTGATCAACAAGATCAACTCCACCCTGATCAATACGGTTCCCTTGTGGAAAAACCAGTTGGCGCAAGCCGTCACCATTTTCCGCATGAGCGACGCCGCAGAAGTGGTGAAAAAGGCTTCTGACCTCACCAACGAATTGCTGGAAAAGAACGCTGAAACCCTGCGCATGGGCAATGCTGAAACCCGCAAGCAAATGGAACGCGGCGTATTCGACATCGAATCCGTCAAAAAAGCCAACCAGACCCTGATCGAAACCATCAACGACTCGCTGCGCATTGCCGATGAAGGTAAAGCCATGCGTGCCAAAGCCGAGGAAGAAATCAAGGTCATGGAAAGCGATCTGCGTCACGCCCTGACAGCAGCCAAAGCCAAGGCCGACAGCCCACGCCAAGGAGTATAAATCATGGGATTATGGGACAAACTGATGGGTGAATTCGTTGATGTCATCGACTGGACCGATGACAGCAGCGACACCATGGTCTACCGCTTCGAGCGCCACGGCAATGAAATCAAGTTCGGCGCAAAACTCACCGTGCGCGAATCGCAGGTAGCGATTTTCGTCAACGAAGGCGAGGTTGCCGACATCCTCACCCCCGGCATGTATGTGCTGGAAACCCAGAACCTGCCGCTGCTTTCCACCCTGCAACACTGGGATCACGGCTTTAACAGCCCGTTCAAAGCGGAAGTTTACTTCTTCAACACCAAGCAGTTCACCAACCTGAAATGGGGCACGCGCAACCCAGTCATGATCCGTGACAGCGAATTCGGTGGGGTACGGGTACGGGCATTTGGTACGTATGGGGTGCGGATTGACGATGCCCGCAAATTCATGCAAGAAATCATGGGGACGGATGGGCATTTCACCGTCGATGAAATCAGCGATCAGTTGCGTAATATGATCGTGACCCGCTTCAGCAGCGTGGTTGCCAGCGCCAATATTCCGATATTGGACATGGCCGCCAACTACGAACAACTGGGACAGTTCGTTACCCAAAAAATCGCCCCTGAATACGCCGCTTATGGCCTGAAATTAACCAATATTCTGGTGGAAAACATCTCCCTGCCCAGCGAAGTGGAGGACGCCCTCGACAAGCGTACCAGCATGGGCATGATCGGCAATCTCGACAAATACCTGCAATACCAAACGGCACAAGGTATTGGCAACGGTGGTTCCAACAGTGCACTGGACATGGGCATGGGTTTTGCTGTCGCCAACAAAATGGCAGAAGCATTGAACAAACCCGCAGCAGCCACCCCGCCGCCATTACCGGATAGCGGTTGGCATGTGGCCATCGGGCAAGAATCCAGAGGGCCCTTGGGGCTTCAGCAATTGCAGCAAATGGCGCAAAACGGGCAATTGACGGCGACCACATTGGTCTGGCAGGCAGGTATGGCGAACTGGCAAGCTGCGGGGCAAACCAGCGCACTCAGTGGCTTGTTTGCGGGGCAAACACCGCCACCTATTCCACCTTCAGCACCTCCTCACCCTACAGAATAACAACGCAGGCTTAAATGGCGGATAACGACACTAATCAGCAACACTTTCCTTGTGAAGAGTGCGGGGCCGATCTGGTTTACCAACCAGGTACACAGACACTCACGTGCACCTATTGTGGGCATCAAAATAGCATTCACCAAAGCCATCAGGAAATTCGTGAATACAGTTTTGAGCAAGCATTACGTGCCGTACAGCAGGGCAAATTGCGCCCACTGGATAGTACTCAGGTCATCAAATGCCCCAACTGCGCCGCCACGTTTGAGCTAAAACAAAATAATCATGCCGGTGATTGCCCATTTTGCGGTACACCGGTCGTGACCGGGACAGAACAGACCCGCTTGTTTCAGCCCAAGTCGCTGCTACCCTTCCTGATAACCGACAAAGCTGCACACGCAGCCTTCGATAAATGGATTGGCGGCTTGTGGTTTGCCCCTTCTGCTTTGAAGGATAAAGCCAAGCGTGACGAAAAACTGCTGGGCATTTACATCCCTTACTGGACATATGACAGCCATACCGACAGCTATTACCGGGGTGAACGCGGCGTCATTTACTACGAACGCCAAATGGTCACGGTCATTGTCAACGGACAACCCCGCCAACAAGTGCAGAATGTACCCCGTATCCGCTGGACGCCTGTCAGTGGGCGGGTAAGGCTATTCTTTGATGATGTGTTAGTCGGTGCGACCCGTACCCTGCCCCGCGCTATTCTTGACCGGCTGGAACCGTGGGATTTACCCAATCTTGTGCCTTACAACGAGAGTTACCTGAGCGGTTTTCAAAGCGAAATTTATCAGGTCGATCTGGATGAAGGCTTTGAGCAAGCTCGCGGCATCATGGATAGCCGTATTTATCACGCCATCCTTAGCGACATTGGTGGGGATCAGCAACGGGTAAACAGTCTGGAAACCCAACATGCAGCCACCACCTTCAAACATGTCTTGCTGCCAGTCTGGTCTGCTGCCTTCCGTTATAACGGCGAAACGTACCGTTTTGTCATCAACGGGCGTAACGGTAAAACCCAAGGCGAACGGCCTTACAGCGTAGTCAAAATCGTGTTTGCCGCACTGTTGGGTATTAGCTTGCTGGGCGGTCTGGGCTATTTCATGGACAAAGAGGGAGTCTTTGAACAAATGATGCAACAGGGCGGGAATTACCAGCAGTACCAACAATACCAGCCACGCCAACGGCTGCCCGACCCTTATCGGTCGAATCCGGGCTATTATTACCGCTAGACAAAGCCCTACTTAAACTCCGTACAATTGTTGCATCAGGCGCAATTGTTCCAGTGTTGCCCACGGCGTATCCAGAAACAGGATCACATCCCGATGCGCGGTCTGTTGCTGGATTTCTTCAAACACTTCACGCAAGGCGGGTGGGGAAAACGCCTGCGTCGCCTGTAACAAGCCAATTTGTGCCTCTGCACCACTTGGCATTGCTGCCAGCCATTGCCCCAGATGCCGCACATGCACGGGGAAACGTTCTGACCAATCCAGCGGCAATAAGGGCAGTGCTTCTGCATCCACCAACAGCCCCAATACCTGACTGCTCAAATGCATGTCAGCGCCTGCTTTTACCTGTTGCCAGTGCCGTGCCTGCAATAAGCTGGTGGTAATTTCCAGATAGAAGCCAAAATCCTGCCCGGTTTCTGCTGCCCAGAGCGCTGCTTTCGCCAATGATGCTTCCCAATCACTAGCGGGTAATAAAATCCTGATGAATTCGTTGGCGTAATAGGAAGTCTGCCAATCTGGTGGCAAATCATCCGGGTAAAACATTGCTTGCCAGTTGGCTGGTGACCAGCCGTAAGCCGCCAGTGTCAGGCTGCTGAATGCAGGTTGGGAAGTGCTCATAGGCATTGGATACTCCACACAGTTAAGCAGATACAGAATACCTCGTTGCCATCAAAATTTCTTGCCAACGATCATAAAGCCAACCAGCAATTCTCATTTTACCACCCACTGCTCAATCTCATCCGCTTGATGCCGCCGCTCTAAGCCGACGAGCATAAAATCCAGCAGAGCCGTCCAACTTTTGAAGCACAAAAAGGTCGTGAGCGTATTGATGTCATCGAACAAGCGTTCGCGTGACCCCATTTTCTGAAGTAACGTTCGGAAACGCTCATCCATCAAGTCAATCACGGTATGGACGAGATAAGCCAATAACACTAATGCGGCCAACAAGTTGGCGAGGTGTTGCTGCCCATGCCCGAAGTTGTGTTCAAAGTGGTAGCCTTTGGTTTTCAGGGTGTTGTTGTTTTCGTTCTCAATCTTCCAGCGACACCTCCCAGCCTTCACAAGATCGACGACCTTGCCGGTGGTGATAGGGTGAGAGGTGGCGAAATCGTTATGGTATAAGCACTTACCATCATCACGCACACTCGTGAGACTGAACCAGTTGACACGCAGGGCATCGTCCCCATCACGTAAGGGCATCTGCGTCGCAAAACGGTAGGTATCCGTGACAGAATGCTTTCCCATCCGCCGCTGTACAAGATGGGTGCGTATCGCGCCGATTTTCTCTAGCCCTTCCAACTCTTCATATAAGGTCGTGTGGGACGTGGGTTTGCAGTTGAAAATGAACTGTGCGCCAGCGTCCAGGACTGCTTGGCAAAAGGGCTGGTGACAATACAAATCATCCCCCAGAAACGTGATGCCCAGCGGGATGTAATCCGCGCCCCACTGAGCCAGCCAGCGTTTAGCGGCGTTGATTTCACAATCTTGCTTGGTTTGCCCATCTTGGCGGCTGATGAACTCTGGCGGTAACGGGATCACCTGCGGTTTATCGGGTGCTGTTAAAATCGGGGTCAGCACTTGGTGTGAGTAGGTGACTGTCCCGTTGTGATGCGTCTTCGTCAAACACTGCTCACAATGGATGTGGGATGACGAAAAATGCTGTGTCCCATCCAGTGCCAACAAATAACCGTAGTCATGCACCCGCCACTTATCCAAATAACCATTCTGTTGCAACCCATTGAAAAGATAACGGTAAGCAGGCGCAACGGCTGACGGCGGCACGCTATCCAGCAAATGGCGAATTTGATTGTCGCAGGGAATGGCATGAACACCGAACAACGTCTGTGCATTACTCCGCTCTTGGTTCTCCACCATGCGCCGCTGGTACTCCAGAAAGGACGCACACTGCATGAAAAACACCGAAAAGGCACTCAAACCCGCATCCTCCAAGGTATAGCGGGTATTATTGCCGGGTTTGCGGCAGTCGGGGAAGGCGCGGAATGTATCGCGCAATTGCTCCACGATACCCGCAAAGGTGAGCGGTGCGGTTAGCGCAGCAGCAGTAACGGTTGGGTAGCTCATCGACTTCACCTCCCGGAACAGATCTCAATGGGATAGGTTTAGTTTACGCCATTTTATTGGGTGAGGGGCAAAATGAGAATTGCTGAAAGCCAACCCGGTAACTTGACTTTAGCACTATGAAATATTATTTTAGATATATATAAAGGCTCTAAACCACACCACTAGAGATACGAAAGGTTTACTATCGCCATAAAAACTCAACAGGAGGATTACACCATGATGTTTAGCGATGTTTCCCTGGATGAAATGTTCCCACGTGCCCATGCGGTTATGCGTGCCCCACTTCCCAACTTAAAAGTCGACCGTGTTTACGATCTAATCAGTAAAAATGCCGCCGAACGCGGTATTACTCTGACCGATGCCCATATGGATGTAGTCAATTTTGTGCTGGACTTCTACGAGCACTGCGACGACTGCCAAAATGCCCGCGCCCTTGCCGACATGATGCAGGAAGAATTCCTGCGACAGGGTGGGCGCAAATATTTGTACCAATTGTTCCCGGATGGCCCCTTGAGCACTATCCACAACTTGGCTGATTTGCCCAAACTGGGCAATGAATCCGATAAAAGTTTCGGCACTAACTGGTAGAAAACTCTGATCCCTGTGAAAACCCGACCAAGCGTCATGTTTGGTCGGGTTTTGTTTGCGTGCATTCAGTTTTAAACTTATAGAATAGCCTTTAAGTTCTAAATGCATAACAAAAAAACAGGGCATATGATGATGGGCAAAATTAAAGCATCGATGCTGATGGGTACAGCAGCGGTATTTCTAGGGGGCTGTGCGCCTGTGGCTTATTACCCACAAACAGCACAATACCCTTATTGGAACCACACGGTTCCGGGGGCTTACCAAGGGGAACCAAGACCGTATTTTGCTCGCTATAATACCCAAGGAATGTCACCACCTGCCTATTCCCAGCCATACCAACCCTTATCCCAACAGACCGAACCAGCCGACGCACCGGCAAGACGTGCCTTGCTGGCACATGCACATCAAGCACTAGGAGTACGTTACACCTACGGCGGTGAAACACCCCGCGAAGGCTTTGATTGCAGTGGCTTGACGCAGTACGTCTATAAAAATGCCCAAGGCATCACCTTGCCCCGCACGGCACTCGAACAAAGCAAAGCCAGCCGCACCATCAGCTTTGAAGAAATGCGCCCCGGCGACCTGATCTTCTTCCGCACCAGTGGCAGCACTATCAACCATGTAGGCATCTACATCGGACGCGGTGATTTCATTAACGCTGCATCCGGTGGCGGCAAAGTCACCCTTGACAGCCTCAGCAAAAGTTACTGGCAGCAGCGCCTCGTTAAGTTTGGCACATTCCTGACGTAAACCTGTTCTTTGGCATGAACCTTTACATCAGATTTTCCGACTGACCGTCAGGCCAGTTGCTAATTTTGGCTGAATAGCGTCTATACTACGTGTGGAGATCCATTCATACGTAAACCATAGGAGAAAACAAGATGGGACTGTTTGATTTTGCCAGAAACATTGGCAAGAAAATTTTTGGCAAGGAAGAGGAAGCCCCTACGGCATTAACACAGCACATCAATGAAGACAACCCCGGTGTCGATGGCCTGCAAGTTGAAGTCAAAGATGGCGTTGCCACGTTGACCGGTCAGGCACAGTCCGCTGAGGCGCTGGAAAAAGCTGTCTTGATGGCAGGCAACGCTATGGGTATTCAGGAAGTCAAAGCTGATGGCATGACTATTGCCGATGGCAGCCAAGTTGGTGGAGACGATGAGTTTTATGTTATCGTCAAAGGCGACACTTTGTGGAAAATTGCTGAAAATGCTTATGGCAACGGTGCTAAGTACACCAAGATTGTGGAAGTAAACCGTGAAGTCATCAAAGATGCTGACAAAATCTTCCCCGGTCAGAAAATCCGCATTCCTAAAAATATCTAACCAAAGGTACATTCACACATGGATATGATGCAAATCGCTGTACAGTTGTTCAAAAGCCAACTGGATAAAGATGGCGACGGCCAACTGGAAATGACTGAAATCGCTTCAGCCATGATGGGTCTGATGGGTGGCGGTCAAAATCAGGCACAGGCTGGTGGTTTGGGCGGCTTGGCCTCCATGATTTCCGGTATGCAAGGTGGTGGTGACTCTGGTTTGGCATCACTGGCAGCTTCCTGGTTAGGCAATGGCGCTAATGCCCAGCCTTCCGGTAACCAAGTAACCCAAATGTTCGGGCAAGACAAAATCGCTGCTTTCGCCCAGCAACTGGGTATTAGCCCTGATCAAGCGGTTAGCGGTTTGCAAGCGGCTGTTCCTGAAGTAGTCGACAAGGCATCCCCAAGCGGTTCATTGGATTTGAACAGTCTGCTGGATTCAGTTGGTGGCGTATCTGGCGCTATTGGTCTGGCAAGCAAGCTGTTCGGTCGTTAATTCGGCTCACCCGTACTCTCTAAAAAAGCCGCTCTAACAAGGCGGCTTTTTTGATGCCCATAATTTTCATGGGAATACTGTTCCAGTTTCAGGTAATCACCTATAGTTAGATGATTACTGTACAAGGCCGTTACAAAACCTATGAATTTTAACACTGACCCTGACGGGAATGACAATACCGCGCTTTTTCCGATTGGCACTGTTTCTGAACAGACGGGTGTTAACACCGTTACCTTGCGGGCGTGGGAACGCCGTTACGGTTTGCTAAAACCGCGCCGCACTCCCAAAGGCCACCGCCTTTACAGCCAGCAGGACGTTGAACGGGTAAAGCAAGTGCTGGTGTTGCTTGATCAAGGCATTCCTGTTAGCCGTGTCCGGGATGTCATCGACAGCAATAACCACTTAACTCTGTTGCACCCAGCAAAAACGGCGCAAACCGATGACCCTTGGCGGCATTACTGCACCCTGTTCCAACGCTGGATCCATAAACTCGATGCCCGCTCACTCGAACAAGTGTTTAACGAGGCCGTTTCGCTGTATTCGTTGGAACTGGTCGCCAAAAAATTATTGCTGCCACTCCACCAACAGCTTTGGCAACAACAGGGCGTGCTGCCCTCCACCCATGCGGATTACGCGTTCTTGCATGAATTCCTGTGTGCCAAGCTGGGTTCACGCTATTTGCAACACAATGGCCGCGCCACAGGCAAGCACATCTTGCTCGCCAATACCTGTGGTCATGAGGCACAACTCGAAACGCTATTGCTCGCCAATGTGCTCAGCCAACACGGTTATCAGGTCAGCTTGCTGGGGACAAAAACCCAACTGGATCACCTACCCCTGATAATCGGGCGGGTAATATTTGATGCTTTACTGCTTCCCCAACACGGTAGCATTACCAGCGCTTTGCACGCCTTGGTAAACATGACCAATATCCGTGTTTTCCTGTCAGGCACTCAAGAAGAACAGACGCCAGAAACGCAGGAACACGCCTTGATTCAAAGGCTACCAACTGACTTAAGCGAGGTTTGCCGTTTCATGGATCAAACCCTGCTCATACCGGGTAAGGCTCCATGACAACCGCCATCGTTTGGCTGCGGCAAGACCTGCGCCTTGCTGATAACCCAGCCTTGTACCATGCCTGCCGTACCTGCGACCACATTATCCCGCTCTTCATTGACGACCCGTTGCCCACTTCTGTCAGCCAATTGGGCGCCGCCAGTCGCGCATGGTTACACCACAGTTTGCAAGACCTGGATACACGCTTGCAAGCCATAGGAAACCGCCTGACCTTACAACAAGGCGCAGCACTGCCGATCTTGCAAAAACTGATCGCCACCACCGGCGCAACCCATGTGTATTGGAACCGGGTATACGACCCGCAAAGCCTCGCCCGCGACAAGCACCTCAAGGAAGCTCTCAAGCCAAGCTGTGCTGTCCACAGCTTCAACGCCAGCCTGCTCAATGAACCGTGGGAAGTGCTCAAAGCCGATAGCACACCCTACAAAGTCTTCACCCCTTTCTGGAAAGCCATGTTGAAACACGGCATCCAGCATTTGCCCCTACCCCTGCCGGAACGCATTCCCGCCCTCCCCTTGCAACCAGAAAGCCTGCCACTGGAAACACTGGGTTTGCTGCCGCATATCCGTTGGGACACCGGCATGATGGCGCACTGGCAAGTCGGTGAAGAAGCTGCCATGCAAAAGTTGCACGATTTCTTGCCAACACATGGCGGTGCTTACAAGGAGGCGCGTAATTTCCCCGCTCAACCCGGCACTGCCCGGCTTTCCCCCCATCTGCATTTCGGTGAAATCAGCCCCCGCCAAGCGGTTTACCATACCGAGCGGCATTTGGCAGAACAGCCCGGCGCGGAAAATGGTTTACGCCATTTTATGCAGGAAATTGGCTGGCGGGAATTTGCGTATTACCTGCTGTACCACTTTCCGCACACCGTCGAACGGGCGCTGGATGCGCGTTTCGACCACTTTCCGTGGGCAGACGATTACACCGACGTATTGGAACGCTGGCAACGTGGGCAAACCGGCTTTCCCATCATTGATGCGGGGATGCGCGAACTCTGGCAAACCGGTTGGATGCACAATCGGGTACGCATGATCGTGGCATCATTGCTCACCAAAAACTTGCTGGTGCCGTGGCAGGTGGGGGAACAGTGGTTCCGGGATACGCTGGTGGATGCTGATCTTGCCAGCAATGTACTCGGGTGGCAGTGGGTAGCCGGTTGCGGGGCGGATGCCGCACCGTATTTCCGCATTTTCAACCCGACCCTGCAAGGGCAGACGTTTGATCCTGACGGTGAATACATCCGGCGGTGGATACCAGAATTACAGACACGGGATTATCCCTCGCCGATCATGGACTTAAAGGCTAGCCGCGAACGGGCATTGGCGAAATTTTCACAAATCAAACAATAGTTTTGCTTGACATCCTCCCCTCCCTAAAGGAAGGGGATTCCTACTGCATTCAGCTAGATAGCTGACTGACTTCGGCGGGTTCCTGCTTCACAGAGCGGCTTAAGGCCGCATCTCCACAGGCTAACAAGCGGTATCCCCGCTCTAAAACATTGATCGCGCCGACATGATCGGCGTGATTTTCATAGTGACATTGCACACACACAAACCGCGCTTGCGTCTGACGATTGTCCGCCGCTACATGGTGACATTCGGGGCATTCCTGACTGGTGTAATGCGGTGGCACAGTGAACAACATGCCGCCTTTCCATACCATCTTGTAGTCGAGTTGCCGTCGAAATTCACCCCAGCCTTGGTCGAGAATGGCTTTGTTTAAGCCAGATTTCTGGACAACGTTCTTGCCGGGGTTTTCTGCCGTGCCTGCCGCTGACTTCGACATATTTCGTACCTGCAAATCTTCGATGAACACGAACGCGTGGTTTTGGCTGAGCGTGGTCGTCGCCTTGTGCAGGAAATCGCGGCGGGCGTTGGCGATTTGCGGGTGAATTTTTTGAACTTTAACTTGGGCTTTTTTCCAGTTGTTGCTGAACTTTTGTTTGTGCGCCATGCGCCGTTGGTATTTGGCGAGTTTGGCGGCTTTAGTTTTGAAGCTGTTGCGCGGTTCGAGGTACGTACCGTCGGAGAACGTGGCAAAACGGGCTATACCCAGGTCGATGCCGATGGCTGTCGTGGCTTGAGAGGCGATTTTTTCCACTTCCCGCTGAGTTTGGATGCTGACAAACCATTGGCTGCCCTTGCTGGAAACCGTGACATCGCGGCTGTTGAGGTAGCGTATCCAGCCCAGTTTCGGCAGAAAAATTCGGCTACTGCCTGGGTCGAGCTTGATTTGTTTGGGGTCGGGGTAACGGAAGCTATCACCACTGCCTTTGCGTTTGAAGCGGGGGAAGTCGGCACGTTTGGCGAAAAAGTTTTGGTAAGCCTTGTCGAGGTCTTTGAGTGCGTGTTGCAGGGGATGAACGGGGGCATCTTTCAGCCAAGGGGTTTCTGTGCCGTTACGCCATGCTGTCAGATGCTTGGCCATTGCGACGTAACCGATGAATTTTCACCCGCTTCATGATTGGCTTGCTGCAACGCTAATGCCTTGTTGTAAACGAAGCGGCATGACCCAGCAAAACGGCGCAGTTGACGCTGTGTTTCACCATTGGGCATGAGTTCGTATTTGAAGGCTTGGTGTCGTTGCATCTTCGGAGTGTAGCTAAACAAGAGCGGCTTGAGTGGGTATTCTGCGTTAAACTGCGCGGATTATCCGACAAAACTACCGAACATAGGGCGGCTTCGCCACCCGCGCTATCCTCCCCGACCTGAAGGACGGGGTTTGCCGCGCAACCTGATCAAGCAATCGCCCTGCTCATTCAAAACAGGGCGATTTTTCAGTCGACGTTATATCATTCCATCTCGACGATAAGATCGCCTTGCTCAACCAACTCCCCGGCTGGCAAGTGAACCTTCTTGACCTTACCCGCTGCTGGCGCGGTAATGGTGGTTTCCATCTTCATCGCTTCGATCACGAATAGCGGGGTATTCTCCTCAACTTCATCCCCAGCTTTGACCATGACGGTAGACAGCTTGCCTTGCAAGGATGTGCCGACTTCATTCGGGTCAACCGCCTTGCGGTTCGTAGCCTTGGTTGGCTTCACCGACAGATCGCGGATTTGTACCGCGCGGATTTGCCCGTTGAAGTCGAAAGTGACACCACACATACCGCTTTCATCCGTTGGTGAACGGTATAGCAGGCGGATGATCAGCACCTTGCCACGTCCCAGTTCGACCAGCACCTCTTCGTTCAGCTTGAGGCCGTAGAAGAACAATGCTGTCGGTAGATGGCTAATATCACCGTATTCCTGCTGGTGCTTGTAGAACTCGCGGAATACCGCCGGGTACATTTTGAACGACAGGAAGTCGAGGAAGGTCTGTTCCGGGTCGAACTCTTGCTTGAAGGCTTCAAACTCGGCATCCATATCCACCGGCTTGAGGTGATCATTGGGACGGCCTGTGTACGGCTTTTCACCCTTGAGAATGATGTCGCTCAAGTCTTTGGGGAAACCGCCGGGTACTTGCCCCAAGCCGCCTTTGAACAGGTCGATCACGGAATCAGGGAACGCTAATGACTTACCACGCTCCATCACATCCTGCTCGGTCAGGCCGTTGGAGGTCATGTAAATCGCCATGTCGCCCACAACTTTAGAAGACGGGGTAACTTTCACAATGTCGCCGAACATGCGGTTGACGATCGCGTAGTTTTCCTTCACTTCCTCGAACTTGTGCTCCAGACCCAACGCAATCGCTTGCGGACGCAGGTTGGAATATTGCCCGCCGGGGATTTCGTGGTTGTACACTTCCGCCGTGCCCGCCTTGAGGCCGGACTCGAATGGGTAGTACATTTCGCGCACGTCTTCCCAATAGTTGGCGTAATCGTTCAAAGACTTGAGGTCGAACGGTTGTTCACGCGGCTGGCCTTCCATCGCGGCAATCAGCGAGTTCAGGTTAACCTGTGAAGTCAGGCCGGACATGGAACTCATGCAACCATCAACCACATCCACACCGCCTTCGATAGCTTTCAGCAAGGTGGCTGACTGGATGGAAGAGGTGTCGTGGGTATGCAAGTGGATAGGGATGTTGACCGCTGATTTCAATGCCGGGATCAGGGTTTCCGCTGCATACGGCTTGAGCAGACCCGCCATATCCTTCAGTGCCAGCATGTGCGCACCGGCATCTTCCAGTTGTCGCGCCAGATCGAGGTAGTATTGCAGGTTGAACTTGTTGCTGGGGTCTGTGTTGAGCACATTGCCGGTGTAGCAAATCGTGCCTTCCGCGATACCGCCAGTGCGTTCACGCACCACCTGAATGGATTTACGCATCCCCTCGATCCAGTTCAGGGAGTCGAAGATGCGGAACACGTCGATACCATTT
The DNA here is from genome assembly GCF_017901135.1 of Thiothrix litoralis. Classification (NCBI taxonomy): domain Bacteria; kingdom Pseudomonadati; phylum Pseudomonadota; class Gammaproteobacteria; order Thiotrichales; family Thiotrichaceae; genus Thiothrix; species Thiothrix litoralis. Next base: position 1,321,148 of record NZ_CP072801.1, read on the forward strand.
TCCCACGACTTTTCGATGAAGGCTTCCACCACATTGTCAGGGTAAGCGGTGTAACCAACGGCGTTGGAGCCACGGAACAGCATTTGGAACAGGATGTTGGGAACGGCTTCGCGCAGTTGCTTCAAACGATCCCACGGGCATTCGTGCAGGAAGCGCATCGCCACGTCAAAAGTCGCCCCGCCCCACAGTTCCAGTGAGAACAGTTGCGGGTGGTTTTTGGCCAAACCTTCCGCAATTTTCATCATATCATCGGTACGCACGCGGGTTGCCAGCAAGGACTGGTGCGCGTCACGCAGCGTGGTATCGGTGTAGAAAATGTTCGGCTGTTCTTTGACCCACTGGCAGAATTTTTCCGCGCCCATTTCATCCAGCAAGTTTTTGCTGCCTTTGGGGTACGCGCCTACCTTGTCGAATTCCGGGATGATGGGCTTGCGGAAATGCTTATTGGGGTCAACGTACTTCACATCCGGGTTGCCGTTGACGATAACATCGCCGACGAATTTCAGCGTCTTGGTACCCCGGTCGAAACGGTGCGTCGTATGGAATAGCTCAGGGTGGTTGTCGATGAACGTAACAGCGCACTTACCTGTGGTAAACACCGGATGTTGCAGCACATTTTCAAGGAAGCCGATATTGGTTTTCACCCCACGGATACGGAATTCCTGTAAGGCTCGCAAGTTACGGTTGGAAGCACCTTCCAATGAACGCCCCCACGTAGTGACTTTAACCAGCATGGAGTCGAAGAACGGCGATACTTTCGCGCCGGGGTAAGCCGCACCCGCATCCAACCGCACCCCGAAGCCGCCGCTGCTGCGGTAGGCAATGATAGTGCCGTAGTCGGGCTTGAAACCGTTTTCCGGGTCTTCGGTGGTGATGCGGCATTGCACGGCGTAACCGTTGCATTCAACCGATTCCTGCGAAGGGATACCGATTTCAGGGTCGTCGAGTTTAGCGCCACCAGCGATCAAAATCTGGCTGCGCACAATGTCGATACCGGTGATTTCTTCAGTAATGGTGTGCTCGACCTGTACGCGCGGGTTCACTTCGATGAAGTAAATGCGCTCATCCTTGTCGACCAAGAACTCCACCGTACCTGCACAGGAGTACTCAACGTGGCGGGTGATGGCGAGGGCGTATTTGTACAGGTTTTCGCGGGTTTCGTCCTTCAGGCCCGTGCTAGGGGCAACTTCCACCACTTTCTGGAAGCGGCGTTGTACCGAGCAGTCGCGTTCATACAAGTGAACGATATTGCCATGAGTGTCACCCAAAATCTGGATTTCAATGTGCTTGGGTGAGTCGATGTATTTTTCGAGGAAAACGGTAGCATCGCCGAAGGCTTTTAGGGCTTCATTGCGGGCATCGTTATACGCGCCTTCCAGTTGTGAAGGTTCACGCAATACGCGCATCCCACGCCCACCGCCGCCGGAAGCGGCTTTCATCATCAGCGGGTAGCCGATGCGGTCAGCTTCACGTTTGGCAATTTCCAGCGTATCCAGTGGTTCGCGGCTGTCTTCGATGACAGGTAAGCCAGAGGCAATCGCGATTTCCTTAGCAGCTACTTTGTCGCCCAGTTTTTGCATCGCTTCTGGGGTGGGGCCGATGAAAATGATGCCTTCTTCACGGCAACGGGTTGCAAACCTTACATTTTCAGAGAGAAAGCCGTAGCCGGGGTGAATCGCGTCTACGTGGTTGCGTTTTGCCACCTTGATGATGGCTTCGATGTCGAGGTAGGGCTTGAGCGGCTCGTCATCCTTGCCAATCTGGTAGGCTTCGTCAGCCTTATAGCGGTGTGGTGAAAAACGGTCTTCGTAAGTATAGACGGAAACAGTGCGCAACTTGAGTTCAGACGCTGCCCGCAAGATGCGGACGGCAATTTCGCCACGATTGGCGACCAGAAGTTTGTTAATTGGCCGGGTCATTGGACTACCTTCATAAGGGTGGAACGGATTGCCGTTAACTGTGGGCTAGGTGTGGAAGCCCACACTATTATTATGCTGATAGTGTGCGTGAGTGACCGCCGCTAGTCAAACCGCTATTGGCGCTTTAATCAGCGGATGGTACTCATAACCCTGTAATTCAAAGTCATCGTAGGTAAATGCAAACAAATCGGTGACGGCGGGGTTCAATTTCATCTGCGGCAAGGGGTAAGGTTCACGGCTGAGTTGCCGTTCCACCTGTTCGAGATGGTTGGAATACAGGTGCGCATCACCGAGCGTGTGAACAAATTCACCCGGTTGCAAACCCGTTACCTGTGCCATCATCAGCGTCAATAGTGCGTAGGAAGCAATATTGAACGGCACACCAAGGAAAATATCCGCGCTGCGCTGGTACAACTGGCAGGATAATTTGCCTTCCGCCACGTAAAACTGGAAAAAGGCATGGCATGGCGGCAAGGCCATGTTATCGACATCCGCCACATTCCACGCGCTGACGATAATACGGCGCGAGTCAGGGTTGTGTTTCAATTGTTCAATCACTTGCGCCATCTGGTCGATGTGCCGCCCATCGGGTGTCGGCCAGTTACGCCATTGGTAGCCGTAAACTGGGCCAAGGTTGCCCTCGGCATCTGCCCATTCATCCCAGATGCTCACGCCATTTTCCTTCAGGTAACGGATATTGGTGTCGCCTTTAAGAAACCACAGCAACTCGTGGATGATCGAGCGCAAATGCAGCTTCTTGGTGGTGACCACCGGGAAACCTTCACTCAAGTCAAAACGCATCTGGTAGCCGAACACGGAAACTGTTCCCGTGCCGGTGCGGTCATCCTTACGAACCCCGTGATCACGCACATGGCGCATCAAATCCAGATATTGTTTCACCGCTTCCCTACCTTGTAAGCAACGCCCATGAACAATAAGCCCAGCAAAATCATAGGCACGCTCAAGACTTGCCCTTGCGTGACCCAACCCCAAGCGACGTAACCGAGTTGTGAATCCGGCTCGCGCACAAATTCCACCATCACCCGTGCAATCCCATAGCCAACCAGGAACAGGCCAGAAATCGCAGCCACCGGCGGCGAACGTTTCCTAAACCAGTTCAGCAGCAGGAACAGCACCAACCCTTCGAGGAATGCCTGATAAAGCTGTGAGGGGTGACGAGCAATATTATCCACCTGCGGAAATACCATACCCCACGGCACATCCGTGGCTCTACCCCACAATTCACCATTGATGAAATTGCCGATACGCCCGGCGCCCAAGCCAATCGGCACCAGCGGCGCAACAAAATCACTGACCTGAAAGAAATTCAGGTTCCAACGCCGCGCCAGCAGGAACATCGCCAGAATCACCCCCAGCAAGCCGCCGTGGAAACTCATGCCGCCATCCCACACCTGAAACAACGATATGGGGTCAGACAGGAAGCCTTTCAGATTGTAAAACAGCATGTAACCAATACGCCCACCCGCGACTACGCCGATAGCACCCCAGAACATCATGTCATCCACCCGGTCGGGATTCATGACACTTCTGGGTTCTTTGGAACGCATTTTCCCGATAATCAGGAAGCCGAGAAAACCGATGACATACATCAGCCCGTACCAGTGAATTTTCAACGGGCCAAGCGATAAGGCAATCGGGTCAAATTGAGGATGAACCAGCATGAATCAGGTACTCTCTTGCTAGAAAAACAGTTTATTGAGTTCAGAACCGGGGTCTTGTGCCCGCATGAAGGCTTCCCCAACCAGAAAAGCGTGGACGCCGTGGTCTCGCATTAGTTTGACATCGGCTTGCGTATGAATGCTGCTTTCAGTCACCAGTAACACCTCTTCTGGCACATCAGGTAAGAGGTCGATAGTGGTTTGCAGCGAAGTCTCGAAGGTGCGCAGGTTGCGGTTATTGATGCCGATCAGTGGGGCATTGAGACGCAAGGCACGCTCAAGTTCATCCTTGTCATGCACTTCTATCAGTGCATCCATGCCCAGTTCCCTTGCTAGCGCGTACAGATCCTTCATCTGTGCGTCAGCCAATGCCGCCACGATCAGCAGGATGCAGTCTGCACCGATAGCACGCGCCTCGAACACTTGATACGGATCAACGATGAAATCTTTACGAATAACGGGCAACTGGCAAGCTGCCCGCGCCGTTTGCAAGTAGCTTTCATGCCCCTGAAAGTACGGTGCATCGGTCAGCACCGACAAACAAGCCGCACCACCCTGTTCATAACTGGCCGCAATCGCAGGTGGATCAAAATCAGCGCGGATCAGCCCCTTGCTGGGGGATGCCTTTTTGATTTCAGCAATCACCGCAGAATCACCCGCCGCAATCCGCTGGCGCATGGATTGGATGAAACCGCGTACCGGCGAGGCACTCGCGGCCTCTTCCGCCAACTGTGCCAAGGGGCGGACAGCGGAACGCGCCGCGATTTCTTCCTGCTTGGTGCGCAAGATTTTTTGCAAAATATCAGGTGTACTCATCAGATGTTAACACCATTGGTTAGGTCAATCAGTTGTTGCAGACGCGCAGCGGCTACCCCAGAATCAATCGCTTGCTGGGCTTTAACAACCCCGCCAGCATGGCTGTCTGCCAAGCCTGCCACGTAAATGGCCGCCCCCGCATTCAGGCACACAATGTCGCGTGCCGTGCCGGGTTCGCCCGCCAAGACCCGTTGGATCAAATTCAGGCTTTCAGCAGCAGTTTCCACCCGGATACTGTCGAGGCTGGACTGGCGCACACCGACATCTTCGGGCTGAATGGTGTATTCCGTAATCACCCCGTCTTTCAGCTCAGCGACGAAGGTTAGTCCGGCGGTGCTGATTTCATCCAAACCATCGGCTGCATGAACCACCATGACGTGCTGGCTACCTAGGGTTTTCAGTACGTCAGCCATCGGACGCACCCAATGCTGGTCAAATACGCCCAACACTTGATTCGGGGCATTCGCTGGGTTCGCCATTGGGCCTAACAGATTGAAAATAGTGCGGACACCCAGTTCCCGACGTGGCCCACTGGCGTGCCCCATCGCGCTGTGATGCTTTTGGGCAAACAGGAAACCTACCCCCAGCGTATTGATACAATGGGCAACCTGTTCCGGGGTAATGTTCAGATTCACGCCCGCCGCTTCCAGCACATCGGCACTGCCGGATTTGCTGGAGACCGAACGATTACCATGCTTGGCTACCCTTGCGCCTGCCGCTGCCGTTACAAAGGCACTGGCGGTGGAAATATTGAACGTACCGGAGGAATCCCCCCCCGTCCCACAGGTATCGACCAAATGCTCGGGGCTGACCTCTACGCGGGTAGACAATTCCCGCATGACGCTTGCCGCTGCGCTGATTTCGGTGACGGTTTCACCGCGCATCCGCAAGCCAATCAGAAACCCGCCAATTTGCGCGGGAGTTGCCTGACCTGTCATGATGGTACGCATCGCAGCCGTCATTTCCTCGGTGGAAAATGAGCCGTTTTCGGTGATTTTGCGAATAAATTTTTGCAATTCCATGTAATCCGCTTGAGTCTTGCTAAGATAAGATGATGAATGGACGAATGCTAACATGGATTTGGTCTGTTGTGTTCACTACTAAAAGAGGTGTCTTATGGAAAAGAACGTTGGCAGTATGGATAGGAATATCCGTTTCGGTGCAGGGGCTGTCCTGCTGATTTGGGGTCTGGTTTTCAAGGGTGGCATCCTGCTGACCTTGATCGGGATTGTGCTACTCGCTACTGGCTACTTGAACTTCTGCCCGGCCTATAAGCTGATTGGCATGAATACCGACAAAAAATAAGCCGATTTCTACTGGCTTGGCTGGCGTCATTTGCCGCGAGCCAAGCAGTATGCGATATTGCCCGCCATTCATTTGGAAGGATACCGCATGATCATCAAACCCAGTGAGCACCCCGGCTCACACGAGCGTCATTTACTGCGCAAAGCCAGCAACCCGCTATTTCCCTTCGCCCCCACGCTGGACGATGACAACCTCATCGACGCACAACGGCTGGATCACGAAGCCTTGCAAACCTTCAACCGCGACTTCCACGAATTGCTGGAAGAAACCACTTCGCTCGCTGGCAATGTTGAGAGTGACGTTATCCTGCAACTCAAAGACCGTATGGATCGCGCTTACGAAAGTGCCTCCAGCCTCGGCCATGATGTCAGCAAGACGAAGGATGCCATCCGCAAACTGCTAAGTTTCATCATGGCGAGTGTACGACGTGGTGCGGGTACAGACATGCAGGCGCATCAGGAACTGGATCAGGAAGAAAGTGCCCGCGAAGCACATTTTGCCCTGTTGGATGCGCCATTGGTGGCAGATTTGTTGAATCCAAACTCACCTATTCACCCCGATGAACTGGTTCCCACCCTGTTGTCTGCGGACAAGGACGAGCTGCAAGTAGCCCTGCAAATGTTTGACGAAGTGCAATTGCTGGCGATTTTGAATCAGGGCGCAGCCTTGCTGGAACAGTTGCAAGGTGAAGGCATCAATGTCAGCATTCCGCAGGAAAAGCTGGGGTTTATTCAGGGCTATGCGGAATTTGCGGGAGGGCTGTAGCCTATAACCCCATGAGCATCGTGTGGATTCCAGACGATGTTCAACCATATCTTTTCTGCCCCTGCCGCCGGAACTCGCTCGGCGTCATCCCTTTCACTTCCATAAAGCGCCGATTGAAATTGGCAATATTGTTAAAGCCAACGTTATAACCAATGGTACTGACATACTGATCCGTATCCATCAGTAACTGGCAAGCACGACTCACCCGCAGATGGTTAATGAAATCGGTAAAGGTATTGCCCGTAGCACGACGGAAATAACGGGAAAAACGGCTAGCCGTCATATCAAAACGCTGGGCAATTTCCTCCATGGTGAAGGATGCGGCGTAGTGATGAGTAATGTACTCCACCACTTCGCTAATCTGGTGCAGAGAAGCATCATCATCGAAACTCTGTAGCTGCACGCTGGACAACAGCCGATAATCATCATGCTGCGCCAACTCGCCAAACAGTTGTAAAAATTCACCAAAACGCTGCAAGCCAGAGGTTTCTTGAATACGGGTAATACACTCACTCGCCCGTTCACTCAGGCCAATGAACTCAATACCATGCCGCGCACGCTCCAGCAACGGAAAAATCTCACGAACTTCGGGAATCAGCTCCCCCGCCTTACGCAGCGGCTCGTCTGAGAATTGCAGCACTCGGTCACGCACCGGAACACCTTCTGCGGGTAAATCAGTGGAAATCCAGTTATGTGGCAAGCGCGGGCCGGTCAATACCAAATGCCCCGGTTCAAACTGACCAATGTAATCACCCACGAATACTTTACCATGCGTACTGACGATCAGGTGCAGCTCGTATTCCTCGTGATAATGCCAACGAATCAGCGGATTAGGTGCACCATGCTCCAGATAACGCACATAACCCAGCAAGCTTTCCGGCTCATACCCCAAGCCGGGGCTACGCTGGAACTCACGCTCCAGCTCTGGCATACCGCTTTTAGACAATGGGGGGCTGGGTGATCCCATGACAAGCTCCTATTCATTCTGACAGGTTACAAATCAAAATTGGTCGGCAGCATCACCACATCTCGAATAGTGACACCGCGTGGTCGGGTGAGCATAAACAGGATCACATCCGCGACCTCACTTGCTTCAATCAGGCTACCCGATTCCTTGGCTTCCTGAAGTTTTTCCGCTGGCCAGTCGGCAAGCAACGCCGTGATAACCGGCCCAGGTGACACCGCACCCATCCGAATACCGTGTTTGAATACCTGTCGTCGGGTGGTTTGCACAAAACAGTCAATCGCCCATTTCGACGAGGCGTACACAGGTTCCCACGGTGTCGGGAAATGCGCCGCCAAGGAACTGGTGACAATAATATCACCCGTTCCACGCGCTATCATGTGTGGCAATACATCACGGACATTTTTCATCACCACATTGATATTCAGATTGAGCATCCGGTCAATCGCATCTGGTTCAGCATCAACCAGATCACCGCCGACATACATACCCGCATTGGCATGAAAGATATCGAGTTGACCGGCTTTTTCCAGGATTTGCGGAACCATTTGCGCACAACGTTGCGGATCCAGCAGGTCGATAACCAAGGGAATTACCGCATCCCCCTGCTGTTCAGCAATCGCCATGACCGCAGCCTCGTCACGGTCAATCAGCACCACACGAGCCCCTGCTGCCAACATGGCCTCAAGGCTCGCCAAGCCAATACCGGATGCGCCGCCTGTAATAGCGGCTACCTTACCCGCCAACGCTTTGCTCATCTTTTTTTCTCAATGAACTGCTGCACACGCTCGTAAGCACCACGCATCTCAGCCAGTAAGCGCTCATCCCCGGCGATATCATCGAACAACAAACGCTCAGCAACATACGCCTTGACCGGATCATCCGAGGTGCAAATGGTGCGGGCACTTTCCGCCGTCATGCTCTGATCGTGATATTCATAAGGAATTTCACCGCGTTGCTGCCGCTGCAAAAAGGCCAAAAACAGCGCCGGTAACATGCTGACGCTCGCCGCACTACGCCCGGCAGCCAGACAATCACGGATAGTTGGCAAAATCATCGAAGGGATTTTGGCGTAAGTATCCATCACCACCCGTGGATTCGCATCCTGAATATTCGGATTCGCGAAACGTTCCAGCACCACATCACGGTACTTCGCCAGATCCAGCGGGCAGGGATGTTCCGGTGTATCCAGACAAGGAATCGCGTCATTGGTCACATAATCATACGCCAATTGCACCACATCTGGGTCAGTACAATCTTCATGGATGAAATAATAACCCCGCAAAGTCCCCGCCCAAGCCACGCAACTATGCGTCGCGTTCAGTAAACGAATCTTGGCTTCCTCATAAGGGGTGACATCTTCAACCATTTCCACCCCGGCCTTTTCCCATTCAGGGCGACCGGCGATGAAATCATCCTCAAGCACCCACTGGATAAAGGATTCACCCATCAACGCCGCCGGGTCATCACGCCCTGTCGCCGCCAAGACGCGCTCGCGCACATCCGGGGTTGGGCGTGGGGTAATGCGGTCGACCATGCCATTCGGTGCACGGGTATTTGCCCGTACCCACGCCAACAACTCGGTTTTGCCCTGACGTTCCAGAAACTGCTGGAAACCGGCATAAAAACGGGTGCCATTACTGCGCAAATTATCGCAGTTCATCAGGGTAACAGCGCCAGCATCCAGCTGCCGCCGCGCCTCCAACAGCAAAGCCATTGCCCCATACAGGGTGCTGCACGTTTTCCCCGATAAATCACTGCGCAAGTCAGCAAAGGTCTCATCCAGATCGTTATTCGCATCCAGATAATAACCCGCTTCGGTCACGGTAAAGGAAATGATGCGGGTATTCGGGTCAACCGCTACTGCCGTCAAGCCTTCCAGTTGCGGATCGTAGTCGACAATTTGCTTGATACACTCAATGTACTGATAAACGTGTTCACCGGCTGGGGAAACCGTTTCCAGCGTATAAGCACCGTGTTGCGACTTAAGGGCAGCCACGGTGTCGAGCATATCGGGGCGAATATTCCCCCCGATAATTTGCCAACGGGTATCGCCCTGTTCATGCAGGTTTTGCATGTAAACGGCCTGATGGGCACGGTGGAACGAACCCAAGCCAATGTGTAACTGGGTTAAAGTTGACGCTTGGCTCATGCCGCCACTCCTTGTGTCATATGGGTTAATCTCATTCCTTTGGCGTCGAAGTAATGGATATGCTTGCTATCATCCCACGTCAGCCCCACTCGATCGCCCACATGAACAGTAGTACGACCATACAAACGCACAATCAATGGCTCTTCCAGTTGAACCTTGTCGGGGCGAATGTGTACCAAGGTTTCGTTACCCAATGCTTCGACCAGCACCACTTTACCCGCCAGCAGGCCATCCTCTGGGCTAACCATTTGCAGGTGTTCGGGGCGAATACCCACCTCCGCCACCTGTGCAGGAAACTGACCGAACAAGCTAGCCGGAGCCACGTTCATTTGTGGCATACCGATGAAACGAGCCACGAAACGGTTGATCGGCTGATCATACAATTCCAATGGCGTACCCACCTGCTCAATGATGCCATCACGCAGTACGACCACGCGGTCTGCCAGTGTCATGGCTTCAACCTGATCATGGGTAACGTAAACCGTGGTTGCACCCAATTCGCGGTGTAAGGAAGCAATTTCTACCCGTGTATTACCACGCAAGGCAGCATCCAGATTGGAAAGCGGCTCATCAAACAGGAATACTTTAGGAGAACGTACAATGGAACGACCAATCGCCACCCGCTGACGCTGACCGCCAGAAAGCGCCTTGGGCGTGCGTTGCAGATACGCCGTAAGGTTTAGTTTGTCAGCAGCCATCTTCACTTTTTCTTGAATGATGGCGGGGTCAACCTTGGCCAAGCGCAGCGCAAACGACATGTTTTCTTCCACCGTCATGTGCGGATACAAGGCATAAGACTGGAACACCATCGCCAGATCACGCTTGGACGGCGGCACTTCCGTAATATCACGCCCATCCAAAATCAACTGTCCACCATTGATCACTTCCAACCCCGCAATCATGCGCAACAGGGTGGATTTACCGCAACCAGAAGGGCCAACGAACACAATAAATTCGCCTGACTGGATCTCCAGGCTGACTTCCTTGATTGCGTGTAATTTACCGTAGTACTTATCTACGCTTTTTAACTCTAAAAATGCCATATCCTCTTCCTCCTATTTCACTGCACCAAACGTCAGACCCTGCACCAACTGTTTCTGACTGAACCAACCAAACACCACGATCGGTGCAATGGCCAACACAGAAACGGCCGACAATTTGGCCCAGAACAACCCTTCAGGGCTGGAATACGAAGCCACTAACGAAGCCAATGTGCCCGCGTTAGCTGCTGTCAGGTTCAATACCCAGAATGCCTCATTCCACGACAGCACCAGACACAACAAGCCGGTTGATGCCATGCCACCCATTGCCAGTGGCAGCAAGACATGGCGGAATTCCTCACTCAAACCTGCACCATCCATGCGTGCTGCTTCGAGAATTTCAATCGGAATATCCTTGAAGTTGGAATACAACATCCACACCATAATCGGCAGATTCATCATCGTGAAAATAATGATCAACGAAATAACGTTATCCAACAGGCCGAATTTCTGGCATAACACGTAGATCGGTAGCAATGCACCCACCGCAGGCATCATTTTGGTGGACAGCATCCACATCAAAATATCTTTGGTACGTCTGGTCGGGCTAAACGCCATGCTGTAAGCCGCCGGAACAGCGATGAGCAACCCCAGGATGGTTGAACCCACACTGGTGATGACGGAGTTCCACGCATAGTCGAAGTAACCACTGCGCTCTTGCACCAGAGCGAAGTTCTCCCATGTTGGTGTAAAAGCCCACACACTAGGGACAGCAATCGCTTGCAGTTCCGTTTTGAATGCGGTCACAAACATAAACAACAGTGGGAAGAAAATAATAAAGGTGATTGCCCATGCCAACAGCGTGCGTGACGCTAGTCGCATGTTCCAATCGTATTTGCCGGTTCTGACAGGTTTACTCATGTCTATCGCTCCAAATTCTTGCCGATCATGCGGATCAGGAAAATCGCAACAATGTTCGCCAAAACGATGGCCAACAGCGCACCGGCGGAAGCCGCACCCACATCAAAGTTGAGCAGCGCTTCGGTAAAGATCAGGAAGGCCAGATTGGTACTCTCCGTGCCCGGCCCGCCGCCTGTGGTCGTAAAGATTTCGGCGAAAATACTCAGCAGGAAAATCACCTCAATCATAATCACGACTGAAATGGCCCGCCCCATGTGCGGCAGGTACAGGTGGCGTAATTGCTGCCAATAGGTTGCACCATCCAGTTCCGAAGCCTCAAGTTGCTCACGATCCATGGATTGCAGCGAGGTAATAAAAATCAGGCAGGCAAACGGTAACCATTGCCAACTAATCATAATGATGATTGACCCCAGCGGCATATCCGTCAGCCAGTCAATCGGCGTCAGGCCAAAGAATTGCCATATTTGCGCCAACACCCCGTAAATCGGGTTCATCATCATGTGTTTCCACAACAATGCATTCACAGTCGGCATCACAAAAAACGGGGAAATCAGGAGAATGCGCACCAAGCCTTGCCCCGGAAACGGGTCATTGATCAAGAGCGCCAGTGCTAACCCGAGTACCACCGTAATAATAACCACACTACCCAGCAAGAGCAGTGTATTCATAACGGCGTCTGTAAATGCAGGGTTGCTAATAAAGAACTCGTAGTTCATCAAACCGACAAAACCGGTTTGATCAGGTTGCATCAAGTTATAGCGGATGAGGGAAAAATAGATGGTCATGCCGAGCGGCACTATCATCCATAACAGCAGGGTTGCAACAGCGGGGGTCATTAATAGCCGGGGAATCCAGCGATGACCGGGTGTAGATGAGCGCATAATCAAGCTCCGTATCTGAGTCTGGACAGATGTTACTTTTTAAGCTTTCGTAACTGTGGAATCCCCCTCCTCAAGGACAGGACTTGAGAAGGGGTTCCCAGTGGAGAGAGCCTATTTCTTGAAGTAACCCGAACGTTGCATTTCGCGCTCAGCAGAAACCTGTGAGGCTTTCAATGCATCATCAACAGACATTTTGCCTGCCAGCGCAGAACTCATTTGCTGACCGACTGCGATACCAATAGCTTGGAACTCAGGAATAGCGGCAAACTGTACGCCCGTGTAAGGCGACTTGGGCAAGGTGCTATCATTTGGATTGGCACTGTCAATGGCTATTTTCTCTGCACTTGCGAAGACCGCTGCCTTCTGGAAATCAGCGTTGGCATAAGTGGAAGCACGTGTACCAGTCGGTACTTTGTTCCAACCTTCTTCCTTGGCAACCAGATTGATGTAGTCCTTGGAAGTAGACCACTCAATGAACTTTTGAGCTTCGGCGGAGTGCTTGGAAGACTCAGGTATGGCTAGCGCCCATGCCCACAACCAGTTGGCACCTTTAGGCGTGACTTTGGTGGGTGCTTGTGCGAAAGCCACTTTGTCAGCGACTTTACTTTGTGCTGGGTCAGTGATGAAGGATGCTGCGATGGTGGCATCGACCCACATCCCGCACTTGCCTTCGTTATACAGCGCGAGGATTTCATTGAAACTGTTGGCAGCAGAACCCGGCGGGCCGTATTTGCCCAGTAGATCAACGTAGAAACCGACAGCATCTTTCCAAGGTTGGGATTCAAGTTGCGGCTTCCAGTCCATATCGAACCATTGACCACCGAAGGTATTCGCCATGGTAGTGATGAGTGCCATATTGTCACCCCAACCCGGCTTACCGCGCAGGCAGATACCGTAAATACCGTTATCTTTATCGGTAATTTTAGCGGCAACTTCCGCAACGTGATCCCATGTTGGGTTGTCAGGCATATCCATGCCAGCTTTTTCCACCAGATCTTTGCGATACATCAGCATGGAGCTTTCACCGTAGAACGGTGCGGCATACAATTTACCATCAGCAGACAAACCATCGCGGATGGCAGGCAGAATGTCACCCACATCATAGGCATCATCAAATGTCAGATCCTTGATCCAGCCTTTTTTACCCCAGATAGGGGCTTCGTACATACCGATGGTCATGACGTCGAACTGACCACCTTTAGTGGCAATGTCGGTCGTAACACGTTGACGCAGTACACCCTCTTCCAGCGTAACCCATTTGAGTTTGATGTCAGGATTCGCGTCTTCGAAATGCTTGCTGAGCTTTTGCATTTCAACCATGTGACCATTATTGACGGTCGCAATCACCAGATCAGTGGCTGCGTGAGTAAATGTGGCTGACGTCAATAGAATAGCACCGCTAACAGCGGTAAATAGGCGGGTAAATTTCATACAACTCCTCCAGTGGCTGTAAAAATCCGGCATCAAAAGTGATATTTTGATGCAGAAAAATAGAAGCATTCCTCTCAATGCAGATAATAGAGTATCACCAACAACCTGAACACCCTGATACGGTATATAACAATGCTGATACTTTATTGCATTTTTTGACATTTATATAGATTCATTAATGCATAAAAGTTTAGTAGTGAGACTTTCAAGGTTTATTCTTTGAAATTAAGCATATAACAACATAACGATAAGCTAATTCAGCCTAACAATAGCCCCCATTGAAGGAGAGGACATCATGTATATCGGTATCGATATCGGCACATCGGGTGTAAAAACGTTACTCATGAATGAGCAACAAACCATTATCGGCTCAGCACATGCTGGGCTAAGTGTTACCCGCTTGCATTCTGGCTGGTCGGAACAACATCCGGCGGACTGGATCAGCGCAACACAAACCACCTTGGACACGCTTGCCCAACAGTTCCCCGCTGCAATGGCGGCAGTCCGAGGGCTGTCATTGTCTGGGCAGATGCACGGTGCGACCCTGTTAGATAAAGATCATCAAGTATTGCGCCCCTGCCTCTTGTGGAACGATACCCGCAGCCATCTGGAAGCCGCCGCGCTAGATGCCAACCCGTTGTTTCGCCAGATGTCCGGGAACATCGTTTTTCCGGGCTTTACTGCCCCCAAATTGCTGTGGGTGAAGCACCACGAACCCGCCATTTTCGATCAGGTAGCGCAAGTCCTGTTACCCAAGGATTATGTACGCCTGTGGCTAACCGGCGAAACGGTGTCGGATATGTCGGATGCGTCCGGGACGTCATGGCTCGATGTCGCCGGACGCTGCTGGTCGGATGAATTGCTGGCTGCCAGCAGTATGCAACGCAGCCAAATGCCACGTTTGGTGGAAGGCACTGAAAACAGCGGCGCGTTGCGTACTGTACTGGCTAAACGTTGGGGGATGCAGCAATCGCCGCTGGTGGCCGGTGGCGCAGGTGACAATGCGGCCTCGGCTTGCGGCATGGGAGTTGTACAAGCGGGTAGCGCTTTTGTTTCGCTGGGAACATCCGGGGTGCTGTTTGCGGCTAATGCCACGTATCTACCGAATCCCGGCAGTGCGGTACACGCTTTTTGCCATGCCATACCGGATACCTGGCATCAGATGGGGGTTATCCTCTCAGCAACCGATGCCTTGAACTGGTATGCAGGCATTACCGCTATTCCCGCTGCGGCCTTGACCGCTGCGTTGGGGGAACACCTGAGCGCCCCCAGTGGCATCACCTTCCTGCCTTACCTGTCTGGGGAACGTACCCCGCATAATGATGCCACCATTCGGGGGGCATTCATCGGCCTTGAACACCAGCACACCCGGCAACACCTGACGCAGGCTGTCTTGGAAGGCGTTGCTTTTGCCATTCGCGATAATCTGGGAGCACTGAATGCCGCTGGTACTAATCTGCAACGGCTGACGGCTGTCGGGGGTGGTTCAAAATCGCATTACTGGCTGCGCCTGATCGCTACCGTACTGAACCTACCAGTCGATATTCCCGCAGATGGGGATTTCGGCGGGGCTTTCGGGGCGGCAAGGTTGGCATTGATTGCCGCCAATAATGCTGACCCGCTGAGCGTTTGCCAACCACCGCCGATTAAACAGAGCATCGCCCCACAATCAGCGTTAACGGTAGCCTATGAAGATGCCTACCAACGTTACCGAGCTGTTTATCCGCTCCTGAAGCAGCGTTAATAGCGACAAGCGTATTCACGGCTCGAGCACGCTAACATGATACAACGGGTTAGTTTATCTAACCCATACCTCAATTTATTCTCACTTGTTGCAGTGCAGCATCAAGAGTAGAGTGACCCCATCAAGAACATTCCAATAGAGGAAATAATTATGTTTAGCATTCCAACCATCATCGTTAATTTATGGGCATTTTGTAAAACAGAAGTAAGCATTTACAAAACCATTAACACATTGCGTGCGTTTAGTGATCGCGAATTAGAAGACCTGGGATTATCCCGCTTTACTCTGCAAGATGCAGTGCGCAATGGTCGTAAGAATCAGGAGCTTTTCAGATAAAAAAAGCCCCCTCTCGGAGGAGAGGAGGTAACTGAGGAGTCGTAAAAGAAACTGTTAAAAAGACCCCTCCCTTATGAATGACTCAACATAAGGGAAGGGTTAACCAGAGCCGTTAAACCAGACTATCCTAACGGCTCCAATGTCCAGAAAAGTAGAGGAGTCGACTCAATACCTGACTGTGGACATTCAGGCCACTTTAACCAATTCGCAGTTAAAGCGGGCAATGCTTTCAATACCTGCCCAGTCATGGGCGAGAACTTTATCTTCCGGGGTCAACCACGAACCACCCACACACAATACATTGGGTAATGCCAAGTATTCGCGAATGGTTTGCACGCTAATGCCACCGGTTGGGCAGAAACGCACATCAGGCAAAGGCCCATGGATGGATTTCAACATTTTCACCCCACCCGCTGCTTCAGCCGGGAAAAACTTCAGGGTGTCATAGCCACGTTCCAGCAATTTCATCACCTCGGATACCGTTGCAGCACCGGGCAATAGCAGCAAACCTTCATCTTCTGCCGCCGACAGCAAGCTATCGGTGACACCGGGCGACACCGCAAAACTGGCACCTGCCGCTTTCACCGCTTTCACATCAGCCGGGGTCAACACCGTGCCCGCGCCGACGATACTGCCAGGCACTTCACTCATGCGACGGATCACTTCCAAGGCCGCCGAGGTACGCAAAGTCACTTCCAGCACATGCAGGCCACCGCTGACCAATGCCTGCGCCAAGGGCTGGGCAAGCGTGGCATCATGAACGACCAGCACCGGAATGACCGGCACTTGCTGGCAAATACTTCTAATTGACATGGTTATGCCCTCTCTGTATCAGTAAACAGGGCACTTGCCCCACTCGCGGCGGCGCTGACATGCGAACGGAAAACCTGAAACAGTTCCCGCCCACAACCAGAGCCGTTGGCACTCAAATCCACACTGACTGGTGCACGTTCTGCAAACCCTGCTGTCAGCACTTCCAGATGACCGTTATCCACATCCAGTCGGATCAAATCGCCATCACGGATTTTGGCTATTGCGCCCCCATCCATCGCCTCTGGGCTGACATGAATAGCCGCCGGAACTTTGCCGCTGGCTCCTGACATTCTGCCATCCGTGACCAGCGCGACGTGTTGCCCACGATCCTGCAACAAGCCCAACACTGGCGTCAGGCCGTGCAACTCCGGCATTCCATTGGCTTTTGGCCCCTGAAAACGCACCACACACACAAAATCCCCTTGCAGCTCACCCGCCTCAAACGCAGCTTTAACCGCTGCCTGATCGTGGAAAACCTTCGCCGGGGCTTCAATCAGGTGTTTATCCGGCTTAACTGCCGACACCTTGATAACCGAATCGCCCAGATTGCCCAATAACCGCACCAAACCACCGGAAGGTTGGAACGGCTGGACAACCGGGCGTAAAACGTCCGTATCATGGCTGGTGCTCGCACCTTCGCGCCATGTAACGGTTCCATCTGCTGCCAGCACGGCTTCTTGCGTATAGTGATGCAAGCCCTTCCCGGCAACAGTGTCTACTTCTTCATGCAATAGCCCCGCCGCCAACAATTCGCGGATCACGAACTGCAAGCCACCGGCCGCATGGAAATGGTTCACGTCCGCCACCCCGTTGGGGTAGACCCGCGCTATCAGCGGGGTAATCGCGGACAAATCAGCAAAATCTTCCAGACACAGTACAATGCCCGCCGCCCGCGCCATCGCCACCAAATGCAACAGCAAATTGGTCGAGCCACCGGTGGCGTTCAAGCCAACAATGCCGTTCACAAACGCATTGACCGTGAGGATGTTGGCAGCAGGCGTGTAATCCTGCCCCTTTGCCGTCATCGCTAACGCACGCTGCGCACCCGCAACCGTCAAGGCTTCGCGCAACGACGTACCCGGATTGACAAAACTGCTACCGGGCAATTGCAAACCCATGAATTCCATCAACATCTGGTTGCTGTTCGCCGTGCCGTAGAACGTGCAAGTACCCGCGCCGTGGTAGGATTGCATTTCAGCTTGCAGCAATTCCGCACGCCCCACTTTGCCCTCAGCGTATTGCTGGCGCACTTTGGATTTCACATCATTCGCCAGCCCCGACACCATCGGGCCTGCGGGCAGGAAAATGCACGGTAAATGCCCAAAACTAGCCGCTGCGATCACTAACCCCGGCACAATCTTGTCGCATACCCCCAGAAAAGCGGCAACATCAAACACATTGTGTGACAAGGCAACGGCGGCACTCATGGCGATCACATCGCGGGAAAACAAGGATAATTCCATGCCCTCCTGCCCTTGCGTTACCCCATCACACATCGCGGGAACGCCCCCGGCAACCTGAGCGGTTCCGCCGACTTCACGCACGGCCGCCTTGATCAGGTCGGGGTAGTAAACGAAGGGCTGGTGCGCCGACAGCATGTCGTTGTATGCGGTGACAATACCCAGATTGCCCGCTGTCCATTCCACCAGTTTCAGCTTGTCCGCATTGGGAACGGCGGCGACTGCATGTGCCAGATTGCCGCAACTCAGCTTGCTGCGCGGGGTCACGGGGTTAGCCGCTGCCACTTGCTGCAAGTAAGCCGCACGGCTCGCCGCACTACGAGCTTCAATGCGCTGAGTGACTGCCACTAATTGTGGGTGAAGCGTGTGATGACTCATGATTCGATCTCCCGCCAGCGGCGTCCGTCGCGTGCCATCATTTCAATGGCAGAAATAGGGCCGGAAGTACCCGGATCGTAGCCATCAGGCTTTCTACCGGATAATTGCCATGCCTCGATGATGGGGTCTATCCATTGCCACGCGGCTTCCACTTCATCACCACGCATGAACAGGGTTTGGTTGCCGCGTACTACATCCATCAGTAAACGTTCGTAAGCATCCGGCATCCGCCAGTCCTCGTTCTGACCTTCCGCAAAGGCCATATCCAGTGGAATGTCGTGCAGACGAAAACCACCCGGCCCCGGTTCCTTGGTCATGATATGCAGGCGCAGACCTTCATCTGGCTGCAAACGCATGGTCAAGACATTGGGGAGAATCGGCGTCGGCAGATCACCAAACATGAGGTGTGAAGGCTGTTTGAAGACCACCGCAATTTCGGCGGATTGCGCTTTCAAACGCTTGCCGGTACGTAAATAAAAGGGCACGCCTGACCACCGCCAACTATCAATCTCGACTTTCAACGCAACATACGATTCGGTCATACTGGCGGGATTTCCCACTTCTTGGATATAAGCAGGAGAGGAGGAGCTTGCCAAATATTGTCCGCGAACCGTATGGTCGAGAACTTTTCGCCCGGAGAGAGGGCGCAGGGAACGCAGTACCTTCAACTTTTCATCGCGGACTGCATCCGCCTCAAAACGATAGGGCGGCTCGATAGCGATCAGGCAGAGCAACTGCAACAGGTGATTTTGCACCATATCGCGGATAGCACCAGCGGTATCGTAATAGCCACCGCGCGAACCGACACCGAGGGACTCGGCGGCAGTAATTTGCACATGGTCAATACACTGAGCATTCCAGACAGGCTCAAACAAAGCATTGGCAAAGCGCAGTGCCATCAGGTTCTGCACGGTTTCTTTGCCAAGATAATGGTCGATGCGGTAAATGGCGTGCTCGTCAAACACCTCACCAACTTGCGCATTCAATAAGGCGGCGCTGGCATGGTCATGCCCCAAAGGCTTTTCCAACACCAGACGGGCATTGTTACCCGCCAACCCTGCGCCTGCCAAGCCGTGGGAAATAGCGCTGAACAAGGCGGGCGCTACCGCCAGATAATAAATACGAATCCGTTCCGGGCAAGTATCCAGAATGGTTGCCAGTGACTGAAAGCTGGCGGGGCTCATCAGATCCACTGCATGGTATTCCAAGCGCTCTAGAAAACGCGCCAGAGTTTCCGCTTGAGCCTCAACCGCACGTAAATGGGTTTGCAGGGCATCAGCAACCTGTGCACGGTATTCCTCAAGCGTTTGGTGGTCTAATGCCAACGCAATAATACGGGCTTGTGGCGGAATTTGTCCGACAGCATCGCGACGGAACAAAGCGGGCAATAACTTGCGTAAGGCCAGATCCCCCGTGCCACCAAAAATAACCAGATCAAAGACCTCAACCGGAATAATGACATGACTCATACAAGTAATTCCTCTGGATAATCAGCAAGTGCCAACTCGACTTCTTTAGCCGATGGCAGATCAGCCCCTTGGCGTGAACAGGTAATGGCAGCAGCACACGCCGCTTTATGCCCAATACGCTGCAAGGTTGATGCTGTTAATGCTGCTACCCAATCAGCCGTATTGGCTTGTAAATCCAGCAAACTGTCTAATAACGACGCTTGGAAAGTATCCCCAGCGCCAACGGTATCCACCACGTTGACACGCGGGGTTGGCAAGGTCACTTGCGCCTGTTGGCTCCACAACGACGCACCTTCACTGCCACGGGTTAACGCTGCAAGTTTTACGCCAACCGCCAACCAGTCGGCGATAATGCTTTCGGGTGCAATACCGGGGTATAAGGCTGCCAAATCTTCATCACTGACTTTGACAACATCCATAAAGGGCAACAATTGGGTGATACGCTCACGCCATTGGTGCACATCTGGCTCGACCGTCAAACGAATATTCGGGTCAAGTGACAACAAACACTTGCCCGCTTGTCGACGAGCAAGTGCCAGCAAGGTATCCGCTGTGGGGGCAACCACCAACGAATACGACCCCATGTGAATACCTGTTACCTCGGTGTCATCAAAGGCAATATCTGCCGGGGCTAATAGCCGATCGGCAGCACCTTCACCGTAAAACGCATAGTTGGGCACGCCCACGGCGTTTTTCTGGATGAAACCCAAGGTCGTCGGCGCGGCTTTACGGGCAATGAAATCGGTAGATACCTGCTCCGCTTGCAGCACCGCCATCAAGCGGTCACCTAAAAAATCGGTGGAAACACCGGTCAATAACGCAACGGTCTGCCCCAGACGGCGCAGACCAATCGCAACATTGAACGGTGAACCACCGGCTCGCGCCGCAAACGGTACAGCAAATGCTGATTGACTCACCCCTTCCGGGACAAACACATCAAACAACGCCTCACCACAAACAACAAACATGGGGTAGTTTCCTTAGAAGGCGTAATCGAAACGCATACGGACGGCATTCAGCTTGTCATCCTTGACCACATTATCGGCTTGAGATGTATTGGCAGCGAACGTGACGGTAGCATCTTTCACACTAAACAGCGGCACGGTGTAGGTAGCATATAAAGTATTGACTTTGGGTTTGGCAGCAGCGCCATTATCGGTGGTGGAATTAATCCAGCCACCCCCCAATCCCCCACGCTTCATGTTTACCCCGAATGAGGTGACATCCGCATCAGCCACGCCGGTACTTTTTTCCTTCAGCCGGGAAACACTGGCATTTACATCTGCCGTACCCACTTTGAATGCTGCGCCAAGGCCGATACCATTCTGGGTCAACTTGGTAGTAGCGCTAGCCTTGTCGGACACACTTTCAAAACCTGCGTGCAGGGTCGTATTGCCGACTTTGTATTGCAGCGCCGGACGAACCCCGGTGAAGCTGTCATTACTACCGGTTTTATTCGCCATCAGCCCCATTTCCAGCTTGAGCTGGTCAGACGGGTTGGAATGCAGCGCAACGTGCAGCACGTCATCTTTACGACCGCGTACCTTGTTGGCTTCATAGACTTTGGCTTCTCCCGCCCCGGCATGGGTGATGAGGGTATCGTTACCTAGTGGAAACAGATTGAAGGCTTCAAAGCGCCCGATTTGCGCATCCCACTTCTCACGCCCCATTTGCAGGTATACATCTTCGTACTGCATATCGTTCCCTTGGAAGGGCACTAAGGGTTGCGCTACGCCTTTGATGAAGTAATCTTCACCTTTGATTTCACCGACAGCATTGAGCTTGATACGCCCGCCGTGGGTGAAATTGCCACCCGAATCACCACTAGCATCATCGGTAGCCGCGTTATAAACGGTAAAACCAGACCCACCATCATCCGCTGTAATGTCTAATTGGACATCACCGCCAATGGTAAAGGTTTTACTGGGGGAAGCTGCTGCATCTGCTGCCATTGCGCCAGCACTCATCAACAAAACAGCCAAACTACTGACAACACTCAACCGAACACTCGTTTTCATTGCACTTACCTACTGTGTTACTATAAGTGCGCTCATTACTGAGCGCTAAGGGCGCAGTTCGCCTCGGCCAAGTGGCGGGGAGTACCAGTCCCATCCACTTGCTCCAATGCCGAAGCGAACTGCCATTTACTTTAAAGTCGGATTACACTGCCACAGCGGGCTTTGAAGCAATCCGAATGTTGCATTTCGCGCTCAGCAGAAACCTGTGAGGCTTTCATTGAAACGATTGGAAGAAGAGTCCGGTGGGTCGTAGTTATCCATCAGCCCAACATCGCCTTTAGTGGAGATGCCGACGGCAACAACCAGCCCAGTGGCTGCGTGAGCGAGTGTGGCTGACGCCAACAGAATAGCACCGCTAATAGCGGCAAAAAGACGGGTAAATTTCATACAGCTCTCCTCCGGTGGCTGTAAAATCCCACATCGGAAGTGATATTCTGATGCAGAAAAATATAAGCATTCCTCTCAATGCAGATAATAGAGTATCACCAATAATCCGAGCATCCTGATACGGTATATAACAATGCTGATACTCTATTTCCGTTTTTAATGATTTGTATTGATCTGTTAATGCATAGAAGTTTAGCCGTGAGGGTTTTGGGGTTTATCCTTTAAAATTAAGTATATAACAACATAATAATAATCTAATTATCTATACTAATAATCCCCACTTAACCAGATTAAATATTAATCATTGGGTGAAAATCACGACTCAATCGGCTCCATCACCATTCGTCCCACCTCGCTTTCCACCGCGACAATCACGCCACGCAGAGAATTCGGTTGGGCTTCGGTAATACGCACATCTACAAATTTCCCGATCAGGCGCGGATGCCCGTCGAAATTGACCACGCGGTTATTTTCAGTGCGCCCCGCCATCTGATCGTGTTTACGGGATGGGCGTTCCACCAACACCCGTTGCACCGTGCCAACCATTGCCGCGCTGATGGCGTTGGATTGCGCCAGAATGCGGGTTTGCAGGTGTTGCAAGCGGTCTTTTTTCACTGACTGCGGCACATCATCCGCCAGACTCGCGGCAGGAGTGCCGGGGCGCTGACTGTAGATAAAGCTGAAACTCAGGTCGAAGTTCATCTCTTCAATCAGCTTCATGGTATCGGCAAAATCCTGCTCGGTTTCACCGGGAAAACCAATGATGAAGTCGGATGACAAGCTGAGCGTCGGGCGGATTTTGCGTAACTTGCGGATTTTGGCTTTGTATTCAATCGCCATGTGGTTGCGCTTCATCGCCATCAAAATCCGGTCAGAACCGCTTTGCACCGGCAAATGCAGGTGATTCACCAGTTCTGGCACATCCTCATACACCTGAATCAGGTTGTCATTGAATTCATTGGGGTGCGAGGTGGTGTAACGGATACGGTCGATACCATCCACGGCTGCCACAAACGTAATCAGCATCGCCAGATCGGCAATCGAACCGTCGTGCATTTTACCGCGATAGGCATTCACGTTTTGCCCCAGCAAATTGACTTCGCGCACACCCTGCGCCGCGAGCTGGGCAATTTCGGTAATCACATCATCGAAGGGACGGGAAATTTCTTCGCCACGGGTGTAGGGAACCACGCAGAACGTACAATATTTGCTGCACCCTTCCATCACCGATACGAACGCGGTGGGGCCGTCAGCACGCGGTTCTGGCAAGTTGTCGAACTTTTCGATTTCGGGGAAAGAAATATCCACCACCGGGTGATGTTCCGTGCGCACTTGACGGATCATGTCCGGCAAACGGTGCAAAGTTTGCGGGCCGAACACCACATCCACCACCGGGGCGCGTTGGCGCAAGGCTTCACCTTCCTGACTGGCGACACAGCCGCCGACACCGATGACAATGTGCGGACGTTTATCTTTAAGCTTTTTCCAACGTCCCAATTGTGAGAAGACTTTTTCCTGCGCCTTTTCGCGGATCGAGCAGGTATTCATTAATAAGACATCGGCCTCTGCGGGGTCATTGGTGAGTTCCATTCCCTGTGCATGGTGCAGCACGTCCAGCATTTTGGCTGAGTCGTACTCGTTCATTTGACATCCGTGGGTTTCGATAAAAATTTTGCCTGCCATGTGTCCGTTTTGTCCGTCGTTTGAGCATTTGGAAAACAGCTATTATCCCCGCTCTCCCGAAAGCAAACAACTTTTCGCGAAAACAGACTAAAATTGTGAGTGTAATGCCCGCAAGGGACACTTCAGTCTACAAGAGGATAAGGAATACACCATGAAAGCGATTTCATTCTTCCCGGCAATGGCCTTGGCTTTAACACTGAGCGTATCCAGCGCACAAGCAGCAACTGACGTGTATGTCGTAAGTGGTGTGCAAAGCGGTCAATTCTTGAATATGCGCAGCAATGCAGGCACTGGCAACACGGTTACTGGCAGGATTCCGTCCAACGGCCAAGGTATCGTCACCACGGGCGAACAAAAAAAGATCAATGGTTCAGTCTGGGCAAAGGTTTACTGGAAAGGCAGCGGCGGCTGGGTCAATAAAAGCTACTTGTCCCCCGCCAACCAAAAGACCACTGTTGCACCACCGGCAAAACCCCAAGCCACTGTTGCACCACCGGCAAAATTTGTTATGTCTGTGATGGCTCCGTACAAAGTTACTACGCCACCCATGATGCCGTCGGTGAAAGTGCCGTCTTACATGACCCCACCCAAACCGTTAATACCGTCTTACATGATCCCACCCAAACCGTTAGGCAAGTAATCAACAATCGTCAATATTTAAGTGTCATGCCTGACTAACAGTCAGGCAACCATAGATAACTCAAGGAACAAACCATGAAAGCGTTTTCATTCTTCCCGGCGATGGCCTTGGCATTGACCCTGAGCCTCTCCAGCGTACAAGCAGCAACTGATGTGTATGTCGTAAGCGACGTGCCATCAGGAGACTTCCTGAATATGCGTACTGGCGCAGGTGTCAGCAATGCCATTACCGGCAGAATCCCGTCCAACGGCCAAGGCGTCGTTACCACGGGTGAAGAAAAAAAGGTCGGCAGCACTGTGTGGGCGAAAGTGTATTGGAACGGCGTAGGTGGTTGGGTCAGCAAGCGCTACCTGCTACCGGCAAATCAAGCCAGCAAAGCACCGGCGGCAGTCGTGCCACCCGTGAAAGCGCCCACCACCAACGTACTGGTTTGCACAGGCACAGAACCCTTCTGGCGCATTGATGTTAGCGATGCCACCCTGAAGGTCAATATGTCAGATGGCCCGCAGTACACCGTACCCGTAACCTTCCGCCAAACATCAGCGAATAACACCACCATCGCCGTGATTGGCGGCGCAACCGGCACCAACAATACCCAAGCATTCATGCAAAAAGTAGACAGTTGCAGCGATGGCATGTCGGAGGTGAAATACCCTTACAGCATCACCGCCGTGTTGAATAACAAGCAGGTGGTATCGGGTTGCTGTAAGGTGCAGTAGCAGAGAGATTGTCGGGCTTCAGCCCGACATTTTAAGGCATGTGGGTAATCTTCAAACTCATCAGAACAACTTGTTGAGCTTCTTACTCGTCAACCACAGTAATAAGGGCTGATCCGGCAAACTCTCAAACCTATATTGGCGGTAAAACGCCGCTGCCTTATTATGCTTGGCATCTACCACCACAGCCACCATGCCAATTTCCTTGGCTAGCTTGTGGCAACGTTGTAAAGCATCCATCACACCCGAATATGCCCATCCCCCAACACCACATACTTCTGCGAAGTCAGCCCTTCCAGACCAACCGGCCCCCGCGCATGAATCTTGTCGGTGCTAATCCCAATCTCCGCACCCAACCCATACTCAAAGCCATCGGCAAAGCGCGTGGATGCATTCACCATCACCGAACTCGAATCCACTTGCCGCAGGAATGCCCGCGCCCGCGTGTAATTCTCGGTAATAATCGCATCGGTATGCTGCGAGCTGTAAGTATTGATGTGCGTAATCGCCGCCGCCATATCTGCCACCACCCGAATCGCCAAAATCGGCGCAAGGTATTCCGTGCTCCAATCTTCCTCGGTCGCAGGCACACAAGCAGGCAACAGCGCACGGGTTTGCTCACAACCACGCAATTCCACCCCTTTGGCGGCGTATTCTTCCGCGAGGGCAGGCAATACTTGCGCCGCCACACCTTCCGCTACCAGCAAGGTTTCCATCGCATTGCACACGCCGTAACGGTGCGTTTTGGCATTCACCGCAATCTTCACCGCTTTATCCAGATCAGCCTGATCATCAATGTACACATGACAAATGCCATCCAAGTGCTTGATAACCGGAATACGGGATTCAGCACTGACTCGCTCGATCAAACTTTTACCACCACGCGGCACGATCACATCGACGTATTGCGCCATGCGTAACAACTCGCCCACCGCTGCCCGATCGGTGGTTTCCACCACTTGCACACACGCCGCAGGCAAACCCGCCGCTTCCAGCCCGGCACGCACACACGCTGCAATCGCCTGATTGGAATGGATAGCTTCCGAACCACCGCGCAAAATCGTCGCATTGCCCGACTTCAGGCACAGCACCGCCGCATCCACCGTCACATTCGGGCGTGATTCGTAAATGATACCGACCACACCCAAGGGCACACGCATTTTACCCACCTGAATCCCGGACGGACGATAGCTTAGGTCAGTAATCGTGCCAATCGGGTCAGCCAGTGTCGCCACTTGGCGCACGCCTTCTGCCATGCCTGCCAGCGTTTTATCGCTCAGGGTCAGGCGATCCAACATCGCCGCATCCAGCCCTTTTTCACGACCGGCGGCCAAGTCCTTAGCATTCTCGGCTTTCAGCCAGTCAGCACGCTCCAGTATTACCTCAGCAATACGCAGCAATGCATTGTTTTTAATGCTAGTATCAGTATTTGCCAAGACTTGCGCAGCCTGCTTTGCTTGCTGACCAATGCCCTGCATGTAGGTGGCAATAGTATTGATAGTGTCCAAACCAAAATCCTCACGGTATGCAATGGGGAAATGGTAACACGAAAATACTGCTACGATCTTTCTGACAATTATCATGGGCACAGGCTTTGCTGTAGGTTATAACACCCAAATATGGCAAAATGCGCCGCTCAGTTATTCACTGGAAATACTCCCAAAGCCTTATCTTATGACAGACTACTTACTGATTATTGTTGGCACGGTGTGGGTCAATAACTTTGTCCTTTCACATTTCCTCGGTCTATGCCCATTCATGGGGGTGTCGCGCAAGCTCGAAACCGCGATGGGCATGGGGCTGGCGACGACGTTTGTCCTCACCCTGTCAGCGGTTGCCAGCTACTTGGTTAATACGTGGTTATTGGAACCCTTCCACCTCGAATACTTGCGGACTGTCAGCTTTATTCTGGTGATTGCTGCGATTGTGGGCTTTACCGAAATGGTCATCCGCAAAACCAGCCCGGTGTTATATAACGTGCTCGGCATCTACCTGCCGCTGATTACCACCAATTGCGCGGTACTCGGCGTGGCGCTACTGAATGTGCAGGAAACCCACGGTTTCATCGAATCCGGCCTGTACGGCATGGGCGCTGCCCTCGGGTTCACCTTGGTACTGGTGTTGTTTGCCGGTATCCGTGAACGCATCAATGTGGGTGACGTACCCGGTATTTTCCAAGGTAACGCGATTGGCCTGATCACAGCCGGGCTAATGGCACTGGCCTTCATGGGCTTTTCTGGATTGGTGAAAAACTGATGATTGCAGCACTGCTTATTATTGGTGGCCTCGCCGCCATCTTTGGCGTACTGCTCGGCTACGCCGCTATCCGCTTCAAGGTCGAAGGCGACCCGATTGCCGACAAAGTAGACGCTATCCTGCCGCAAACCCAATGCGGGCAATGCGGCTTCCCCGGTTGCCGCCCTTATGCCGAAGCCATCGCCAAAGGTGAAGCCGACATCAACCATTGCCCACCCGGCGGCGAAAACACCATCAAGGCACTCGCCGAATTACTCGGCGTCGAAGCCAAACCTTTGAACGACGAAAACGGCGAACATTCCAGCGTTCCATTGGTCGCCATCATCGACGAAAACACCTGCATCGGCTGCACCTTGTGCATCCAAGCCTGCCCGGTGGATGCGATTGTTGGTTCAGCCAAGCACATGCACACCATCATTGCCGCTGAATGCACCGGCTGCAAACTGTGCCTGCCCCCCTGCCCGGTGGATTGCATTGACATGGTTCCCGTCAAGGTCGAACCTGCTTCCTGGAAATGGCCTTACCCCGTGTTTAATTTGAAGGTGGTTTCATGATCCAGACCTTACGCAAACTCTGGCGCAATCCCGGTGGCCTGCACCTCGATTACCACAAGGAAATCTCCAACACCAAGCCCGTGGTACATGTTCCGCTGGCGGATGAGCTCATCATTCCCCTGCAACAGCACACCGGCTACAAGCCCACGCTGACCGTCGCCGTGGGTGATTACGTCTACAAAGGGCAAGAAATCGCCTCGCACACCGGCTTCATGAAAGTGCCGGTACACGCCAGCACCTCCGGCACGATTACCGCGATTGAAGAACGCCCGATTGCGCACCCTTCCGGCCTCAGTGACCTGTGCGTGGTGCTCAAACCCGATGGCAAGGACGACTGGGGCAATACACGCCTGTCTCCCTACCCTGACTACACCCAAGTCGATGGCGAAACTTTGCGCCTGCGTATCTGTGCCGCCGGTATCGTTGGCATGGGCGGCGCGGTATTCCCCTCCGCCATCAAGCTCAATGTACACGACAACATCCCCATCGAAACACTGGTGATCAACGGCGCAGAATGCGAACCCTACATCACCTGTGACGACATGCTGATGCGCGAACAGCCGGAAGAAATCCTGCGCGGCGTGCAAATCATGATGCACATCATCAATACCCAACACGCGCTGATCGGGATCGAAGACAACAAACCCGAAGCCATAGCCACCATGCAAGCCGCTGTTGCCAGCCTTGGCGAGCGCCGCATTGAGATTGCTGCCATTCCCACCCTTTACCCCAGTGGCAGCGAAAAACAGCTCATCAAAATCCTCACTGGCAAGGAAGTACCCAGTGGCGGCAGACCCGCCCAAGTCGGCATCGTCTGCCACAACCCGGCCACTGCCCGCGCCATTTACCGTGCCGTCGTCTTGGGCGAACCCTTGATTGACCGTTACCTGACCGTCACCGGCAAGGGTGTGGCTGAGCCTTGCAACCTCGAAGTGCCCTTGGGAACGCCGGTTCAACACCTGATTGAACAAGCCGGGGGTTACACCGCTGCGGCCAAACGGCTGGCAATGGGAGGGCCCATGATGGGCATTTCCCTGCAAAGCGACCAGATTCCGGCGGTCAAAGCCACCAACTGCATTCTGGTCAGCGATGTCGCCGAGACGGAACAGCAAACCGCCCTACCCTGTATCCGCTGCGGACGTTGCGCCGAAAGTTGCCCCGCCAGCCTGCTGCCGCAACAACTTTACTGGTATGCCCGCTCCCGCGATTTCGACAAAGCGGAACAATACCACCTGTTTGACTGCATCGAATGCGGCTGCTGCGCTTACGTTTGCCCCAGCCACATCAAGCTGGTGGACTATTACCGTTTTGCCAAAGCCGAAATCCGCAGCCAACGCGAAGCCAAGGCCAAGGCCGACCTTGCCCGCGAACGCCACGAATTCCATCTGGAACGCATCGAACGCGCCAAGCGTGAAAAAGCCGAAAAACTGGCAAAACACAAAGAACAGGCCAAAACCAATACCGATGACGGCAAAAAAGCCGCCATACAAGCCGCCTTGGAACGTGCCAAGGCCAAAAAAGCCGACGCAGCGGCTGCCCAAACCGCTAACGGGGAAACCTCGGCATGATGTTCAACAAACGCACTTCCCCTTACGTGACTGGCAAACAGGATGTCAGCGTGATCATGCGCCAAGTGCTCTACGCACTGGTTCCCGGCACTTTAGTGCTGATCTGGTACTTTGGCTGGGGCATGATCAGCAACCTGCTGCTGGCGATTGTGTTCGCCGAACTGCTGGAATGGGGCATGTTGACACTGCGCCAGCGCCCGGTTCGACCCTTCCTGAGTGATTACAGCGCGGTGGTAACGGCATGGCTGTTGGCAGTGGCGATGCCTGCGTTCGCGCCGTGGTGGCTGATTGCGTTGGCGATGGTGTTTGCCGTCGTGATTGCCAAGCATTTGTACGGGGGATTGGGTTATAACCCGTTCAACCCTGCCATGATCGGCTATGCGGCCATGCTGGTGTCCTACCCGGTGCAAATGACCATTTGGCCTGCTCCATTGGATTTCAGTTTCGCGCATATTGGTTTAGGGCAAGCCGTGCAGCAGGTGTTCGCGGGTGGTTCGCAAAGCTGGGATGCCCTGACTGCCGCCACTCCACTGGATGCGGTCAAGGTGAATCTGGGGCTGCATAAAACCCTGAACGAGATTTATGCCAATGGGCAGTTTGGGCTGTTGGCAGGCCAAGCCTGGCAATGGGTCAGTGTGGCATGGTTACTGGGCGGTTTATGGTTGCTCTGGCAACGCATTATCAGTTGGCATATTCCGGTAGCCTTGTTGGGGTCGCTGACGCTGATGGCGGGCATTTTCTGGATGATCAACCCGCAAGTGTACTCTTCGCCATTGTTCCATTTGTTTAGCGGCGCAGCCATGCTGGGGGCATTTTTTATTGCCACTGACC
Organism: Thiothrix litoralis; assembly: GCF_017901135.1. Lineage (NCBI taxonomy): Bacteria > Pseudomonadati > Pseudomonadota > Gammaproteobacteria > Thiotrichales > Thiotrichaceae > Thiothrix > Thiothrix litoralis. The sequence continues at coordinate 1,351,814 of NZ_CP072801.1, forward strand.
CGGTTTCTGCGAGCACTACGCCGTTGGGCAAGCTGTATTATGCGGGCGGAATTGGTGCGTTTACCTACATTATCCGCACTTGGGGTGGCTACCCGGATGCAGTGGCCTTCTCGGTCATCATGCTGAATATGGCCGTTCCTTTAATCGACTACTACACCCAGCCACGCGTATACGGCACCAAGAGGCAGCAAGGATGAGCGACAAACGCTTGAAAGACATTCTCCAGTCGGGGGCTTTCCTTGCTGGATTTGCCCTATTGGGAGCACTGGCGTTGGCTTTTGTCCATGACTTAACTTTACCAAAAGTGGAAGCCAATGAACGTGCCTCCACCTTGAAACAATTGAATGTGTTAGTGCCTGCCTCGTCTTACAACAATGACTTGCTGGCAAACACCCTGACCTTACCAGCTGCCAATTTCGGCAGTGCTGAAGATGTGGTGGTTTATCGCGCCAGCAAGCAAGGCGTACCCGTTGCAGCACTATTCATTGTGACAGCACCGGATGGCTACAGCGGTAAGATACGCATGGTCGTCGGCATCAAGGCCGATCAGACACTTGCAGGCGTGCGGGTGTTGTCGCACAAAGAAACCCCCGGACTGGGCGATAAAGTTGATGCAGAGAAAAATAGCTGGATTCTAGGCTTTGCCAACAAGTCGCTGCAAAATCCAACGCTCGAAGGCTGGGCAGTGCGTAAAGATGGCGGCGAATTCGACCAGTTCACTGGCGCTACCATCACACCCCGCGCCGTCGTCAAAGCAGTCAAACGCACCCTTGAATGGTCACAACAACATTTTGACAGCCTGTTCACCCCCCATGCGACTTCCCAAGGAGCACAGCCATGAATGCGACTTACCGCGAACTGACCCTTGCTGGCCTGTGGAACAATAACCCCGGCTTGGTACAACTGCTGGGCTTATGCCCGTTGATGGCGGTCACTACCAACGTTGTCAATGGCTTGGGGCTAGGGCTGGCCACCTTGCTGGCACTGGTAGCGTCCAATTTCGCCATTTCATTGGTGCGGGATTATATCCGGGCAGAGATCCGCATCCCCGCTTTCGTGTTGATCATTGCGGGCAATGTCACTCTGATTGAAATGCTGATCCACGCTTACTTTCCCGAACTGTACGCCATTCTCGGTATTTTCATCCCGCTGATTGTGACCAACTGCATCGTGATTGGGCGTTCCGAAGCCTATGCTTCGAAAAATCCGCCCTTACACGCCGGGTACGACAGCCTGATGATGGGTATCGGTTTCATGCTGGTGCTGATGGTGCTGGGCGGGCTGCGTGAACTGGTGGGCAATGGCACGCTGTTTGCGCAAGCCCACCTGATGTTTGGTGAGGCCGCACGCGGAATGACCATCAGTTTGGGTACTGACTTCAAGGGCATATTGCTGGCTGCTCTGCCCCCCGGTGCCTTCATCGGTTTGGGCTGTCTGGTCGCGCTGAAAAATTATATCGACAAGCGCATGGCGCAAACCGCCAAAGCCAGCCAGCCCATTACCCGCCAACCACTCGGTGAAGCCGCATGAACCCAGCCAAGCGGGCGGAAATGTTCCGCCGCTGGCGCGAAGCCAACCCTAACCCCACCACTGAGCTGGAATACCACAGCGTCTTTGAATTGCTGATTGCGGTGATCCTCTCAGCACAAGCCACCGACAAGGGTGTCAACAAAGCCACCGCATACCTGTTCCCCGTCGCCAATACCCCGGGAGCCATCTATGCGCTGGGTGAAGAAGGTCTGAAGGATTACATCAAGACCATCGGCCTGTTCAACAGCAAAGCCAAAAACATCATGGCAACCTGCCGCATCCTGATCGACAAACATCATTCAGAAGTACCACAACAGCGCGAGGCGCTCGAAGCCTTACCTGGTGTCGGGCGCAAAACCGCCAATGTTGTCCTCAATACAGCATTCCACCAGCCGACGATGGCAGTGGATACGCATATTTTCCGGGTGGCCAATCGCACTGGCCTTGCCCCCGGCAAAAACGTGCTCGCGGTCGAAAAGGGCTTGCTCAAGCACATCCCCAAGGAATACCTGCTGGATGCCCATCATTGGCTTATCCTGCACGGGCGTTATACTTGTGTGGCACGTACCCCCAAATGCGGGCAGTGCATCATCGCTGACCTGTGTGATTTCAAGGAGAAAACCTGCTGATGTTTGGCAACGACCGTGACAGTATGCGCCGCTATTACCTGCAATGCTGGCAGAAATTCCAGCAAAAGCAGCCGATGGATGCGCTGGAACAGCAAGTTGCCAGCGTCATTGCTGAACACCCGGAATACCACGCCTTGCTGGAACGCACTGACAGCGCCCTGCAACGCGACTACCTACCCGAAAACGCTGAAACCAACCCGTTCTTGCACATGGGCTTGCATCTCGGTATCCGTGAACAGGTAGCCACTAACCGCCCGACGGGAATTCGCGAACTTTACCAACAATTAGTGATCCAATACGGCCATAACGACGCTGAACACCGCATGATGGACTGTCTGGCAGAAAGCATCTGGCTTGCCCAGCGCAACCAGACAGCACCGGATGAGGCAGCGTATCTTGAGTGCTTAAAAAAACGATGAGGAAATACAATGAAATTGGGCTTTTATATGGGGATGCTGTTGTTCCCACTGGCATTGGGTGCTTGTTCGATTATGCCATCCAGCAACACTTACACCACCGCGCAGGCAGGCACCTTGCAGGAGGTCAAATTCGGCACGGTCGTCGGTTTGCGCAATGTCATGATCCGCGAAGACAATGCTGAAACCGGCAAAGTCGCAGGCGGCGTAATCGGTGGCGTTGCAGGCAACGATTTAGGCGAAGGGAAAGGGCAAATTATCGGTAGCGTTGCCGGAGCTGTCATTGGTGGCACAGTCGGCATTGCACTTGACCGCAGTATTCAATCCAAACAGGGGGTTGAAATTACCGTAAAGCTGGAAGATAACCGCACAGTCGCTATTGCTCAATTAGCAGATGAACATTTTACGATCGGCGAACAAGTTAAAATATTAACCAGCCAAGACGGCAAAGCACGCATTACCCATTAAACAGGTAGGTTAAAAAAGTAGGGGCGTAGCTTTATACCCCCCTACTCAAGAACACTTCTCATATCACGCTTAGTCCATAGCCACAATAACATTGCTACTGCTAACAGTACGCAAATCGAATGTCCGGGAACGGCTGACACTACCATCACGGAACATTACATCCGCACGATAAAGACCGGGCGTTAACTCAATATTGGCTGAGTGACGGCTCAGGGAGGTTTCCCAAATAGACTGACCATGATCCAGACGGTATACGTTCCAAGTCACCGGCTTCATGGCTGGGCCATTATTCAAGGTAGCCATCAGCAATACTTTTGACAAGGGGGTATCTGCACCTGCCACGGCATTAATCGGCGCACTAATAGATTGCGCTGACATCAGTGATAAAAAAATAAGCGATAAGACTGCAAACCCTTTCCGAACTGTATTCTTTGTCATTTTATGTACCTCATTACTGTATTTATGATTAGGTAACATCGACTTGTTACGCTCTTATAAGAGTAATTTACTGCTGAAAAAATACAATTCGATTTTTTTTCTGACTTAAATAAAAAAACTATTGGAACTTTTTTACTAACCGATGCCAAGCGACTTTCATTGAGTAAATGAGGAGCACGCGAACCCCTCAAAAGCGCTCTGAATAGCCTTGAGATTGATAGATAATTAACCTACCTCATCTTCAATCCATCGCCACAATGACATTACTGCTGCTAACGGTGCGCAAATCAAATGTCCGGGAACGGCTAACACTGCCATCATTGAAGGTAACATCCGCACGATAAACACCAGGCGCTAATTGGATATTGGCTGAATGACGCCCCAAAGAGGTTGCCAGGGTAGATTTGTCATTTTCTAAACGGTATATCTTCCAAGTAAGCGGGCGCATCGCCGGGCCACTATTCAAGGTTGCCATCAACAATACCTTTGATAAAGCGGCATCAGCCATCGCATTGGGCTGTCCAACCATTAAAGATACGAAAACCAACGATACAATCGCTAATTTTTTATAGACTGCTTTGCTTATCATCTTATATGTCTCCTTGCTGTACTTATGATTAGGTAACTTTCCCTGCTACACCCTAATGAGCATAATTTGCTCTCACAAAAACGCCATTCGATTTTTTTTCTGATACGAATAGAAAAAACTGTTTTACTTTCTTTCCCTGACGCCCTGACGTAACACCGTGCAGAAACACAGGTGCATGTGCTATCCTGACGCCCCGTAATATTGCCCAATACCCGGAGTTTGTTGATGCACCCGATGCTCAGAAAAGCCATAGAAGCCGCCCGCGAAGCAGGTGAATCGATCCGTCACCACGCCAACAAAGTGCACAAGCTCGATGTTGAAAACAAAGCCCACAATGATTTTGTCAGCAACGTGGATCGAGAAGCCGAGCAAATCATCGTGCGCTTGCTGCAACGTGCTTACCCCGACCATGCCTTTCTGGGTGAAGAAAGTGGCAAACATGGCCCCGACAGTGATTACGAGTGGATCATTGACCCGCTGGATGGCACGACCAACTTCCTCTACGGCATCCCCCAGTATTCCGTGTCGATTGCCCTGAAGCACAACGGCAGGCTGTTGGTCGGCGTGGTATACGACCCGCTGCGTGATGAAACCTTCGCGGCGGCGCGGGGTGAAGGTGCTACCCTGAATGGTCGCCGCATCCGCGTGTCCGAACGTACCTCCATGCAAAGCGCCCTGCTGGGCACGGGCATCCCGTTCCGCGCCAACCAGAACCTCGACCTTTATTTGCAAACCCTCAAAGCCTTGCTGCCCGATACCGCAGGCGTGCGCCGCCCCGGTTCCGCCGCGCTGGATTTGGCCTATGTCGCCAGCGGTCGCTTTGATGGCTTCTGGGAATTCGGCCTGAATGAATGGGACATTGCCGCCGGTGTATTGCTGGTGCAAGAAGCCGGTGGCCTGATCGGCGACATGAAAGGCGACAACACCTTCCTGAAAACCGGCGATGTCGTTGCGGCCAATCCCAAGGTCTTCAAAGAAATGATCAAACGCCTGCACCCGATCATGGCTAAGCGTTAATCCCCACAAGCATCCCCTGATGGACTAAAATCAGGGGATGAAACTACCAAGCGCCACTCCCTTCGTTTACTACCTGATCAGCGGGCTTGCCCTGTTGTGCTTACACGGCTGTGACAAACCTAATGAAACACCGCCCCCACCTCAAGCCGAACCTGTGATTATCCCGCAAGCTGACCGTCTAAAACCCGGTTCCGCATCAATGGATACAGCTATCCCCGTGACCACCACGACTGCCGTAGAAACGCAGCCATCCCCACCCGCCACTACGGAGCCGGATGTCATGCCAAGCACAACTAAATGGGACACACTCGATAAGCCCAATACCTTAAAAATCCCTAACCTTACCCAGCAAAGCCTGCCGGGCAGCAACCTATCCCTGCGTTTTCTGGCAACAGGTGAAAGTTTCTACACTGAAATCAAGCTTGCTAATGGCATTTTCAGTTACACCTATTTTGAAGACACCACAGGGCGTTGTAAGCAATGGATAAAAAGCAGCCCTTGCTGGGAAAAAAGTGATTTAAAAACCATCAGCATGGCTTTACCCAATGCAGACCTTGATAATCTGCACGCGGTTGTCAAAAATAGTGGCGTTTTAGCACTCAAGCGTGAAACCTTTGGTGGTGCAAAAACCGGGCAACGCTATTACACTCAACGGCTGGAAGTCAGTATCGACGGCAAGCAAAAGCAACTGGTCTACCAAAGTTTTCCGGGAGCCAGTAAAAAACCGGAAGCCTTTGCCATCTTGGAAACCGCGCTGCTCGAATATGCCCGTGACTTACCGCATTAACCCCAAGCCTTTGCGCCCCCTTTAAAGGAATCACCATGCACGACTGGATGGCCTATTTACTCGCGGCATTCGCAGCCTTAGCCGCTGGCGCGATTAACGCCCTCGCCGGTGGCGGCACACTGATTACTTTCCCAACCTTAATTGCCTTGGGCATTCCCCCGGTCGCAGCCAATATCACCAGCACGGTAGCGCTCTGCCCCGGTTATTTCGGCGCAACCCTCGCGCAACTCGGCGACATCCGCAGCCAATCACAGCGTTTGTGGCTGGTATTACCCGCAGCCGTCGTCGGCGGCGTGCTGGGTGGCATCTTGCTGCTGAATACCAATGAAAAGGTTTTCCAGTCACTCGTGCCTTTTTTGATTCTCTCCGCCTCGCTGTTGCTGGCAGTACAAGCGCCCTTACGTGGCTGGCTTAACCACCGTTTGCAGGCACACAGCGCCCAAGGTATCCCCACTGTCTGGGTCATCCCCTTAATCCTACTGGCGGCGGTGTATGGCGGTTATTTCGGCGCGGGCTTGAGTGTCATTGTGCTCGCAGCACTGGCGCTGATTCTGGATGATTCCCTGACGCGCCTGAATGCCCTGAAACAAGCAGTAGCGTTTGGGGTGAATGTCGCCACGGCAGTCTTTTTCCTGTTCTCGGGCAAAGTGGTCTGGTCACTCGCCTTCGTCATGGCTATCGGCGCACTCATCGGCGGCGTGCTCGGCGGTAAACTCGCTGGCAGCATCAACCCCGCCACCTTGCGCTGGCTGGTTGTCAGTATCGGCATACTGGTCGCTGTGGTTTACTGGATTAAATGATCCAGCGCCTCGATCAGGCGAGCATCCGGCTTATGGAAAAACACCCCGGAACCCGCCTGATCCGGCATCATGCCACGCAAGAACAGGTACAACGCCCCGCCGACCTGCACATCCCAATCATATCCCGCCACCCGCTGCCGTAAATAACGGTGCAAGGCCAGACAGTAAATCAGGTATTGCAGGTAGTAATGGTGTTCCGCCATCGCCTGCTCCATCGTTGCATGGGTGTAATCCGCCGGGGTTGCGCCCAAATCATTGGACTTGTAATCCACCACGAAATACTGCCCATCAGCCGCAAACACCAGGTCAATAAAGCCCTTCATATAACCCGTCAACTCGGTGAATTTCAACCTGTCGATAGCCGCATGGATAGCTTCCCACTCAGGCGGCAAATGCTGGTGCAATAACGCCTGCAACGGTTTCAACCGCAAGCGCTCCACCGGGAAATAGAACTCCAGCTCATCCAAACGCTGCCCTTTGGTGAGACCAGCCAAACGGATGACGGCTGCGCCGTTACCCCCCATCCCTAGCCCTTCCCCCCCAAGGGGTAAAAGGAGCAAAGGCGTGTTGAGGGTGTTTTCCAGCAATACTTCGGCTGCGGTCAGCCAGCGTTCTGGCAAGCCGTGTCGCGTCAACGCAGGCAATAGCACTTTATCCTGCTGTTCGACCAAGGGCTGAGTGAAATCCAGCTCTTCCAGCATCTTGTGCAGGCAACTGCCTGCCTTCGTCCCGCGTGGAAACGCCGTGTTCCGCTCGCTGAGCGTAGTCGAAGCGAATGTAGCCGACGCGAAGGCCAGCGTATCGTAATCCGGGCGCTCATCTTCCTTGCCCGAGGATAACCCGCTAAAACTGCCGACCTTGGGCACGGGGGTATAACGCGGCTGGTAACGCCGGATAGCCGTTTGCACGTCCCCGGTTTCAGGCTGGTAGGTCATCAGATCGTCATCAACAGGTATCACCTCGTGACTGATGCGCCCCTCAGATGCAGCGACGATGCGCTCCAGTTGCTGGTGCATCAAGGTTTGACGTTCCGGGGCTTGCATCCCCTCCTTGCGTAATTTGCCGAGAATGTCGTGCCCCTGCGTCAGCTTGCCAAACAGCAACCAGCCCAGTGCCGAGTAATAGTCGAACTGCTTGATTTGCCCACTGACCAAGGCAATAGTGCAATGGTATTTGGCGCGGGTCAGTGCCACGTACAACAGCCGCAGGTTTTCAGCCTGTTCAGCCTCGCGGAAACGCTGGCGGGCAGCCTCACTGGCCAGCGTTTCCGCTTGCAGGCGCGACATGCCTTCTCCGCTATCGGCATCATACCAACTGAACCAAGTGTTGGTTTTCGCATGGGCATCGCGTTCCAGCCACAAATACGGGCAGTAAACGATACCGTATTCCAGCCCCTTGCTTTTGTGGATGGTGGTGATTTGCACCAGATTCTCGTCGCTTTCCAAGCGCAATTCATGCGCTTCGTCTTTTTCAGCCGCTTCCGCCTTTTGCTGTAACCAGCGGATCAGCGCGTGCATCCCGTGGCCTTGCAAACGGCTTTCGGTATGCACCAGTTCCGCAAGGTGCAACAGGTTGGTGAGGCGGCGTTCGCCATCCGCCAACCCCAGCAAACGGGCGTAATGACCGCGTTGCAGCATCCACTGGCGAAACATGGGCATGAAGCCCTGCGAGTGCCAGGTTTTGTGCCAGCGGTGAAAGGCTTCCAGCTCGGCTTCCAACTCCGCCGGTTCTTCATCCAGCGCTAGCAAACGTTGGGCAGTAAACCCAAACAACTCGGTGACCAGCGCTTGTTTCAAGGCAGTTTCGTTACCCGGTTCGGCAATCGCCCGCAATACCGCACGGAATTCGCTGGCTTCGCGGGTACTAAAAATGCTGTCGCGGGATTTCTGCACACTGGCAATGCCGCGTGCCAGCAATGCCTGTTTGACCTGTTCGCCCTGCTGATTTTCGCGCACCAGAACGGCGATGTCGCTGCTCATCACCGAGCGATTGCCGATACGGGCGTTGCCTGCGCGGGCAGCATTCAGCAAGCGGGCAATGTCGTTGGCAACTGCCGAGGCAATGCCTTCCAGCACCACGGGTTTGTTAACGCCGTCTTCGAGTGAATCCCAATCCCACAGACGTACTGCCGCGAGGGCTGGCTCCGCCACCAAATCATCCTGATCTTTACCCGCTTCCACCGCTTCGTAGCTGATGTCGCTGCGGAACGGCTGGTCGGATTGCGCAAACAAGTGGTTGAGCGCCGCGAGCAAGTCCGGGTGGGAGCGGAAATTGTGTTTCAGGGTATGGTGATGGCTGGTAGCTTTAGCCGCTTTCAAATAGGTGTAAATATCCGCACCCCGGAAGCCGTAAATCGCTTGCTTGGGGTCGCCGACGTAAAACACCGGCTGTGCTAGCTGGTCACGGTAAAGGCGCTCGAAAATCTCGTACTGGATCGGGTCAGTATCCTGAAATTCATCAATCAAGGCCGCCTGATATTTCGTCGCCAGCCGGGGCGCAAGCTCAGGATGCCGCGCCAGCGCTTCCCGCAAATGCAGCAGCAAATCGTCGAAGGTGAGGATGCCAAGTTGCTGCTTGCGGATCGGCAATTCATGACGCAGATGATGCAGCAATTTCAGACGGATATTTTCCAGCGCCAACGGCAACAGCTCCTGTAAGGGCTGCTGCAACACCAGCAATTGCTCCAGTGCGTCAAAAAAGGCATGGGCTGGGGTCTGTTTACCCTTATTGGTTTTCTGTTGCAGGTAAGGCGTGGTCAGCCGTTCCAGAACACTTTCCGCACCTTTGGGCATCACTTTGTTGGCAAACAAGGTATCTAAGGTGGCAAACCACTCGGGCAGTTTGTCGGCTTTATAGCTTTGACCGTTTAACACTTTGGCCTGCAAGGCATTCAACAACAACTCGCGAATAGTCTCGCCAGCGTCATGCCACCAAGCGGCACAAACCTCGACTTGCGCCAGAAATGCGCTGTTGCAGGCACTGAAGGTTTCCACGGTGACTTCAGCAATGTCTTCGTGCAAATAGGGCTTGCCGATGAAATCACGTACTGTTGCCAGCAAGCTATCCGGGGTCAGATTGCCTTTTTGCAATAGCATCAGGTGCAGCGGGTCAGGCTTGAGAAAGTATTGATACCAGAATTTGTCGGTCAATTCGGTGAGCAGGTTATCTTCATTCGTCACCAGTTCGCTTTCAAACGGCAGGCGTGCTTCAAAGGCATTTTCCGATAGCACCCGCTTGCAGAAACCGTGGATGGTGAACACGGCTGCTTCATCAAAACTGACCAACGCCAGTTGTAGACGCTGAATACAGTCCTGCGATGAGGCGGTTTCGGTGAGCAATTCGGCGTAGGTTTCGTCGTGCGGGCGGTTTTCCAGATAGGCCAGCGCATCGGCCAAGCGCTTGCGGATACGGTCGCGCAACTCTGCGGTCGCCGCGTCGGTGTAAGTCACCACCAGAATTTTGTCGACGGGCAAGCCATACACCGCTACTAGACGCAGGTATAACCAGGAAATTGTCCAAGTCTTGCCCGTCCCGGCGCTGGCTTCGATCAGATTGGTTCCCGCTAGCGGGACAGCTTTAGCATCAAGGGTTTGCATGGATTTACTAAAAATTTCTCATTGTGTGTCAACCGAACCTGAGCTTAATCGTTATACATACTGAACTCAAAGCCCAAGAGTGTCCCCAAAATAGTACATGAATAAAAATTCACAGCCCTTAATGCCTTGACCCTCCTGCCCCGGAGGGTTTTTCATTGGTGGATACGTCAGCACCACTGCATGTCAACTATTTCAAACCCCGACCCGCCTCATGAGTAGCGGGCAAGTTCAGTTTCTACTTGGGCAAGACGGGCGGTGGTGGCGTTGATGTCGCGTTCGAGGCGCATCTGGCGCTTGGGGTCGTCGGCGAAGGTGAGTTCTTCCTGCTGGCGGGTGAGGAGTTCGTGCAACAAGGCGCGGCGTTTTTCCAGGGATTCGCGTTTTTGTTGAAGAAAATGTAACTGTTCACGGAGCAGCCCCCTTAAGCGGCAATAAGTCCAGTCACCGGATTCAATACTCGCGGAGGGGGAATAGGCAAACGCACCGTCACCGGCTTTTTAGCCAATGCCTGCTGACACGCTTGGCGGATAATTCGGTAAGCGCTGATACCTAGGCGTTTGCAGGTTTCCACGATAGTCAGTATTAACGGGCGGAATTGATCACCTCGGAAAGATTGGCTAAAAAAGCTGGTCTTACGCCAGATGACATAGGGGCGGATAGCCCGTTCGGCAGCATTGTTGGTCAGAGGAACACCGGAATGACGCAAAAATGTCCATAACATCAGGTCATCATCCCGTAAGCGTTGGCACTGGTTGGCGGTTTTAGTCGGCTTATCAGGATGTTGTGCTTGACGTAAGCCGCTACCTGCTACCAATGTCTGGCGGAAGGCTTCGCGGAGTTTATCCATGCGTTGCCGGTACAACCTGTCCGAGTAAGCACCTGCGAGCTTGCGGTTATGCAAGTGGACAATCAGGCGTGCCAGACGCAGCAAACGCTTCCCTAAGATGCCTGCACGCCCGTAACGTTGTGCTATTTTTTTGAACTTACGGATAATGTGCGCCCAGCACAGTTGCCGTCGTTCATTGGGGTGGTGATTATAGCCGCCGTGCTGGTCGGTCACGAGTACGCCATTGAATTTTCCCAGCAATTCGTCCGCTGCACCTTTGCCGCGTGAGTAATGCGTCATGAAGTACACCACCTGTGGCGAACACATCACCCATAACCATTCACGTTCGCGCCCACGGTAGTGACTGGTTTCATCCGCGTTTACCACCGGGCTGCTACGCACCGCATCACCCGCCTGAGCATATAAGGGTGCTAACCAACGGCTGACGGGGGCAGTAGCCTCACTGATCGCACCGCTACTGAAGGATAACTGCCATTGTTCTTCCAGCAGTAACTGGATTTGCCGCGTGGACAGGCGGCACGCCCCGTTCATCAGGGTGATCCAACTGATCAAGCCAGCACCCATCTGCCCGCTGGGGATGTCTTCGGGTAACTCGGCTACCTGACGTTTCCCGCAGCAACTACACGTACCCGCATACAGGCGGTGTTCCGTTACTTGATAAGCAACTTCCGGTAGGTCAAATACCTGATGACGCTGGCTCGGCGTGGTTTCCAGCACCAGATGACCACCACAACGGCAACAGCCTTCGGGATAGTAATGCTGGATAGCATCCAGGCGTGATTCCTCCACCAAGGCGCGTTCATGTTTGCTGTGTCCTGGCTGACCGCCGCGTTTTAACGGGCTTTTCGGTTTGCGCTCGCGTTGGGCGCGTTGTTCGGGCGTGTCACGTGACGGGGGGTTAGAGGAGGTGGCGGAGGAGTCATTCAGGCGTTCTTTCAGTTCTGTCAGTTCCGCTTCCAGTTGTTTTACCCGTGCCTGCAACGCAACCACCAACGTCAGCAGATCACGGTTAAGCTGCTGAGAAGCTGCCAAATCGGTTGGCAACGCAATATCAGTAAAATCGGTGGTGATCGTTAGCTCGTTCATCTTTCAAGCATAGCTCAGACTCTGGCAGTTGCAAGCCCGTGAACAGTTACGAAGAAAATCCCCTCCAGCCTCTCTTTTGCAAAGGAGGGAAGAGGCTGAAGCAGCTTGAGGGAGATTTTCTCCCCGCAGCAGGGCAGCGATGTCTTTTGCCAGATCAATCAGGCATTTTTCAAAACCGGGTTCGCCGGGGTTAAGCGGATAGGTACGTTTGCTGTTGGCCTCTTGCCACCAGAAGCGGGAGCCGAGGAATTGGGTGAGAGCCTTGCTGGCGAAGCGGTTGTCTTTCCAGATGCGGTCGGGTTTGGCGCGGCCTGCGTACTGGTTGATGCGCTGTTCGAGCTGCGGGGCGAAGGTGTCTACCCAGTGTTTGTCGACGTGGGCGTAGCTGAGGAAGAGATCAGGCATTGATATCCTCCTTATTCAAGCAAACGACGTTTTAAATCGACGCTTAAACGGAATTCTACGTTTTCCAGAGCGTCCAAAATTTCAGGCATTTCTGTAGAAGTAATCTCGCCCTGTTTTTTAAGCGCTCCCAAAATGCCTACTAATCCGGTAATTTTCAACCCCATCAAACTTGCCATCTTACGCCCCGCTTTATCGTCAATAAGCAAGGGTAACTTGAGTTGATCAGCAAGCAGTATAGCTTCTGACTCACCGGGATCAATCTGCAACAACAGTACAGACAAACGTTGGTCGGCTGGCAATATGACTAAACGCACGAACCCAGATTGTTGCATGGTAAACCACACAGAATCACTGGTTTCCCCCCTACCCACTTCCTCCGCAACCATTGATGGAACAATGATATGGGTAAACAATTTCCCCAACAGGTTAAAACGCCCTATGTTGAGAAGCGTAATCAGCGGAGAACTGTCAGCAACAATCAATTCCTTCATACGGGATCAGCTTGCAAAAGGAAGTCAATTTCTGCTGATACCTCATCAGCCGGATAATCAATCATTGGCAAACCCATGCTGGAGAGTACATGACGTAGCTCTCGCTTCTCCATATGTACCAGTTCTGCCATTTTCCCCAAAGAAATATCACCGTTGCGCCATGCTTGTAAGGCGGTTGCTTTGGTCAAACCAATTTGCAGGTTTTCATCCGTCAATGGAATGGCAACACCAATCGGCTTACCGTGTTTAGTGATGAAAACGTATTCGTTTTGTTCTAGCGAACGCGTCAGGCTGGCTGGATTATTCCGCAGTTCGCGGATGGCAATGGCGTGCATGGCTTGATACCTCTGTACTACGTTATGCAGGTACATTGCATCTTAGCAGATTTTATAGAACTTTGTGGTTTCAGAATGGGCATAAAACAATCACCACAATATTCCTTCATGAATTGCAACCCTATGAGACATAACCGTTAGCTGCTGAATGCCATGTTTAATTGACTAAACCCGCTCTAACCTCCCCCTTTGAAAAAGGGGGATGGAGGGGGATTTTCTTCTCGGTATGCTTTCGCTTCAATACACCTGCCGTGCAAACAGCTTTTCCAACCGATGCTGCCAGCGCTGCATCCGCTCTTCGCGCGGCATTTCCGGGGCACACCCGCAGGCACGCCGCGAACGTACACCCTGCCGGAACAGCAGGGAGAGTTTGTTATCGTGGTTAATGGTTTCTGTTTTAAGGCTCATGTTGCGCCACACTCCTGTTTATCGTTTATTTAAATGCCGTGATAAGCATAACGCGCAGATGTGCAGAAAATGTGTAGAGCCGATGGAAGGTTTTTGCAGTGCCGCTTATTTGCGATTGGCTTGGGACTCAAAAGGGCGGATCTCGGTTGCCACCTTATCCAGCACGCCATTGATAAACTTGTGTGCCTGTTCCGCGCCATACTTTTTCGCCAGATTGACGTACTCGTTCACCACCACCTTGTAAGGTGTTTCGAGGTGATTGAGCAATTCACAGGTCGCTACCCGCAAAACAGCGTGTTCAATCGGGTCAACTTGTGCCAAGGAACGGTCAAGATGCGGAGAAATGCGGGCTTCTAGTTCTGCGCCCCCTTCAATCGCGCAACGTAGCAACTTGTGGAAAAAAGCCGTGTCAGACTTGCGGAAATCCGCTGCCAGCTCCAGCTCTTCCTGAAAATACAGGTAAATTTCCTGAAAACTGTTGCCCGTAATCAACCACTGGTAAGCCCCTTGCATGGCCAGCCGCCGCGAAACGCGACGACGGGCAATCAGTTGCTGGGACTCCGAAAGGGGTTTGTGTCCTGCCATGTTATGCTGTTTTCCTGATCTTACGTAACAAGGACACCATTTCCAGTGCTGACAAAGCGGCTTCTGCGCCTTTGTTGCCTGCTTTAGTGCCTGCCCGTTCGATGGATTGTTCGATGGTATCGGTCGTCAAAACGCCGAAAATAACGGGCAGTTCATGGCTCAAGCCCACTTGTGCCAGACCTTTGGAGGCTTCGCCTGCCACGAAGTCGAAATGCGGCGTGCTGCCACGAATCACTGCACCCAGTGCAATAATGGCATCGTAATCACCATTGGCCGCCATCGCTTGTGCCACCAGTGGCAACTCATAAGCGCCCGGAACGCGCACCACGTCGATGTCTTCCTCTTTCACGCCGCCATGACGTTTGAGGGCATCAATCGCGCCTGACAGCAGGCTTTCGACGATAAAACCATTGAAACGCGCAACGACGATGCCGTATTTGGCTTCCTGTGGGGCAAAATCACCTTCGATGACATTGAAGCTCATTGAACCATCCTAAACTCAATTTTAAAGAACAATCACGTAACCCTGGGGTAAGGAGTTACTTAATCCTGAATATAATCAACAATTTCCAGACCAAAACCGGCAATGCCATGCAAACGCCGTGGAGCACTCATCACAAGCATCCGGTGGACACCGAGGTCAGAGAGGATTTGCGCCCCGATCCCGTAGGTTTTTAATTCAGCCGGAGAAGAACGAGTATTGTCCTGTACAACTGGTTGAGATTCAAACCCTTTCAAGCGATTTAACACATCTTGTGGCTGAATAGGCTCGCGCAGGATGACAATAACGCCTTTGCCTTCTTCCTGAATACGCTGCATCACCCCGCGTAACGGCCAACCGCAGCCCGGTTCGGTCAAGGCCAACAGGTCACATAATTCATTTTCCAAATGCACCCGCACCATCACGGTATCATCAGCGCCGATTTCGCCCTTGACCAATGCCAGATGAATATCTTGCTTAGCCAATTCCTTATAAGCCACCAGATGGAAAGGGCCGTATTCGGTTTGCACTTCTTTTTCAAACACGCGCTCGATGCTTTTTTCGTGCTGTACCCGATAACGGATCAGGTCTTCGATACTGCCCATTTTCAGGCCGTGCTTTTCGGCGAAAATTTCCAGATCGGGGCGGCGAGCCATCGTGCCATCTTCGTTGAGGATTTCCACAATCGTCGCCGCAGGCTCGAAACCTGCCAAACGCGCATAATCACAACCGGCTTCGGTATGGCCTGCGCGAGTCAGCACCCCACCTGGCTGCGCCATCAGCGGGAAAATATGCCCCGGCTGCTCAATGTCGGCAGGCAAGGCATTCGGCGCAACAGCAGTGCGGATGGTGTGGGCACGGTCGTAAGCTGAAATGCCGGTGGTGACACCTTCCGCCGCTTCAATCGAAATGGTGAAGTTGGTGCTGTGTGCTTCATCCGTCCCGGAAATCATCAGCGGCAAATTCAACTGTTTGCAGCGTTCACGGGTCAGGGTCAGGCACACCAGACCACGCCCTTCCTTGGCCATGAAGTTGATGTCTTCCGGGCGTGTCAGGGAGGCCACCATCAACAGGTCGCCTTCGTTTTCGCGGTCTTCGTCGTCAACGATAACGACCATTTTGCCTTCTGCGAGGTCTTTAAGAATCTCTTCTGTGGTGTTGAATTGCATGGTTTCTCACTTCATAAAGCCGTGTTCGGCGAGGAATGCTTCAGTAATACCGCCACCCGTGGTCGGATATGCAGCTTTGTCGCCCAGCAGCAGGCGCTCAAGGTAACGGGCAATGACATCGACCTCCAGATTCACCTTCGTGCCGCTGCGGTAGTCGGCGATGATGGTTTCCTCCAGCGTGTGCGGGACGATATTGAGTTCAAAGGTGCTGCCATCGACCTTGTTGACGGTGAGGCTGGTGCCATCGACCGTGATCGAGCCTTTCGCCGAAATGTATTTGGCGAGGCTATCCGGGGCGCGGATGCTGAAACGCACCGAACGCGCATCGTCGTGACGGCTGATGATTTCACCCAAACCATCGACGTGACCGCTGACCAAATGTCCACCGAGACGGGTTTGCAGGGTCAGGGCTTTTTCCAGATTCACTTTCGAGCCACGTGACAGATTGCCAAGGCTGGTCAGGGATAAGGTTTCGCGGGAAACGTCAGCGCTGAAACTGCTGCTATCAAAGGCAATCGCCGTCAAACACACACCATTCACCGCAATGCTGTCGCCGAGGGCAACATCACTCATGTCCAATTTGCCGGTCGCAAGGGTCAAGCGCATGTCGCCGCCTTTGGGCTGCATGTCGCGGATCGTGCCAATGGATTCGATAATGCCGGTAAACATCCGTTTTTAACCTCTGGTTTGCAGGCTGGCAATAATACGCCAATCTTGCCCTACTGCGCGAATATCACGAATTTCCAACGGAATGCGCTCACTCATCTGCGCAATATGTGGCAAATTGAACAAGGCGCGGGCGCTGGAACCCATCAGGTGCGGGGCAAGGTAAATCACCAACTCGTCAGCAAAACCCTGTTCGACCAGCGCACCGCCGAGGGTTGCCCCCGCTTCGACGTGAACTTCGCTAATGCCATCCTCCACCAAAGCAGTCATGACGTCGGACAGTTGCAACGTGTTGCCGGAAAAATGCCGGACTTTTGCCCCGGCTTTTTCCAGTTGCGCTATTTTTTGCACATCAGCGCTACAGGTGTACAGGAGAATGTCACCCGGTAAGGTGAGCATGGCAGCGTTCAAGGGGAATTGTAACGCAGAGTCGAGCACTACCCGTGTAGGCTGGCGCACTTCACCGCTAATCCCCAGTTCATCGGCACTCAGGCGCACGTTGAGCAAAGGGTTATCCGCCAGCACTGTGCCGATACCTGTGAGGATTGCGCCTGCTTGCGCCCGTAGTAATTGCACATCCCGCCGCGCAGCTTCACCCGTGATCCACACGCTTTCGCCGGATTCCATCGCGGTACGTCCGTCAAGGCTCATCGCCATTTTCAGGCGGATGTAGGGGCGGTTGCGTTCCATGCGCGAAATGAAACCGGGGTTGAGGGCGCGTGCTTCACTTTCCAGCAATCCCGCCGCGGTGGTAATGCCAGCCTGTTGCAGCATCTGTAAACCTTTGCCAGCCACCAGCGGGTTGGGGTCAACCATTGCGGCAACAACCCGCGCCACACCTGCTTGCACCAAAGCATTGGCACACGGCGGCGTGCGCCCGTAATGGGAACAGGGTTCGAGGGTTACATAAGCAGCAGCTCCGCGAGCGGCTTCACCCGCCATGCGTAAGGCGTGGACTTCGGCGTGTGGTTCACCGACACGTTCGTGCCAGCCTTCGCCGACGATTTGCCCATCACGCACGATCACACAACCCACGCGTGGGTTAGGTTGGGTCGTGTAAAGCCCGCGTCGCGCCAGTTGCAGCGCCCGTGCCATGTAACGGTGGTCGTCGGGGGTAAAATTCATGCCTGATCATTTTCCAGATGTTCGATCATGCTGCGGAATTCTTCAATATCGTCAAAACGCCGGTAAACGGAAGCGAAACGAATGTAGGCAACTTCATCTAATCGGCGTAACTCATGCATCACCAGCTCGCCAATCATGGAGGATGGCACTTCGCGTTCGCCGCTAATCAGGATGGTTTTGCGAATATGGCTGAGAGCGGCCTCGATACTTTCAATGGATACCGGGCGTTTTTCCAGCGCACGCATAATGCCGCCACGCAATTTGTCGTCGTTAAACGGTTCGCGGGCGGCATTGGATTTGATCACACGTGGCAGAGTCAACTCCGCCACTTCATAGGTGGTAAAGCGCTCATCGCATACCACGCAACGGCGACGACGGCGCACTTGATCGCCTTCGTTCGCCAAGCGGGAATCGACTACCCGCGTGTCATCGGCACCGCAAAAAGGGCATCGCATGACGCCTTACGCCGGGTGATCGCCAAACGAGGTAGACTTGTAGACCGGGAAGCGCGCGCAAATGTCCAGCACTTGCTCTTTCACCCGTTCGATCGTGGCAGTGTCTTCCACATTGTCCAACACGTCTGCCATCCAGTTAGCCAGTTGCGCGGATTCTGCTTCCTTGAAACCACGGGTGGTAATCGCAGGCGTACCCACGCGGATACCGCTGGTGACGAAAGGCGATTGCGGGTCATTCGGCACGGAGTTCTTGTTAACGGTGATGTTCGCAGCACCCAGCGCCGCATCCGCAGCCTTGCCGGTAATGCCTTTGGCAATCAGGTCAACCAGCATCAGGTGATTATCCGTACCACCAGAGACGATTTTATAACCGCGTGCAATCAGGGTTTCTGCCATGACGTTGGCATTCTTGGCGACTTGCTGCTGGTAAACGGTAAATTCAGGTTCGAGGGCTTCCTTGAAAGCCACCGCTTTGGCAGCAATGACGTGCATCAAGGGGCCGCCTTGAATACCGGGGAATACCAGTGAGTTGAACTTCTTTTCCAAATCAGGATTGGATTTCGCCAAAATGATACCACCACGCGGGCCACGCAAGGTTTTGTGCGTCGTGGAAGTGGTCACATCAGCAATTTGCACCGGGTTAGGGTATACACCAGCGGCCACCAAACCGGCAACGTGTGCCATGTCGACCATCAGGTACGCACCAACTTTATCGGCGATTTCACGGAACTTGCTCCAGTCAATCACGCGAGAGTAGGCCGAGAAGCCTGCCACGATCATTTTGGGCTTGTGTTCAACCGCCAGGCGCTCAACTTCAGCGTAGTCAATGTAGCCATCATCAGTGATGCCATATTGCACTGCGTTGTAGATTTTGCCGGAGAAGTTGACTTTTGCACCGTGGGTCAAGTGACCACCGTGTGCCAAGCTCATGCCCAGCACGGTATCACCGGGGTTCAGCAGTGCCATGTACACGGCTGCGTTGGCCTGTGAGCCGGAATGCGGTTGCACATTGGCATAATCCGCGCCAAACAATTGTTTGACGCGGTCAATAGCCAGTTGCTCGGCTTTGTCGACGTATTCGCAACCACCGTAATAACGCTTGGCGGGGTAGCCTTCCGCGTATTTATTGGTTAACACAGAACCCTGAGCTTCCATCACACGCGGGCTAGCGTAGTTTTCAGAAGCTATCAGTTCAATGTGCTCTTCTTGACGACGCACTTCGGACTGCATCGCATCCCACAATTCATCGTCATAACCTGCGATTTTCATCTGGCTAGAAAACATGCCGCTTTTCTCCTGCGCGTTAGAAGCTAAAAAAGCCT
The DNA here is from genome assembly GCF_017901135.1 of Thiothrix litoralis. Classification (NCBI taxonomy): domain Bacteria; kingdom Pseudomonadati; phylum Pseudomonadota; class Gammaproteobacteria; order Thiotrichales; family Thiotrichaceae; genus Thiothrix; species Thiothrix litoralis. Next base: position 1,371,459 of record NZ_CP072801.1, read on the forward strand.
TGTATCATACCACCCTTTTAACCTCAATCTAGCGTGTTTTCATCAGGAAGTCGCAGGAGGTGCCGGTTCTGGTGCAGGCGCGGGTACAGGAGCAGGAACGGAACCATCAGCCGGGGTCGTACTTTCCACGCCACCGTCACCGTAATGCCTAGTAAAGACCACCGACTGCTCGCCATTCATGTTGAAAAAGTGCAGCATACTGCCTTCCTGCTGGACACTGCCTGCACGCCCCAACGTCCGCAGATAGCTGCCTTCCCAGCTCCCGACATTAATTGTCGGCAAACCTGCTCCCGTCGACAATACCGGGCAACCTTTCTCGCCTCGCTCAATCTTGGTCATCTTGAAACCCGTATGGCCAACCCGCTGGAATATAGCCGTGTAATCATTACAACCAGCGAAACCTTTCAGAGCGTTGTCCCCAACCTCCATGGTGATATCCAGTTCTATGGGTACTTTGTTGCCATAAACGGAAAATAAACGCCATTTTGTACCCAACAATGAGGGACCACCGCTGTTTAGCGGGCAAGTACCGACAGGTAATGCTGCGGGTGCTGGTGTCACTGGTTCGGCAAACACACGCCCAACCAACAAGGCTAACGGCAGTAACAGCAGACTCCTGCGTGTCTGCATAAATGATTTTGACCCTGAATTTTGCATACTCATGAAACACTCCCTAGTTTGTACTTGATGATGTAAATGCTGTGCTAACTGTATTATTCAAGCCACACTCGTACAGTATAGGGTAGGACACGATACTTTGCTGATCGAATCTTTTTTATGCTGGCGGTGGTATTTCTACAACAAACGGACATTCACTGCTTGCAGAGGCGGGTAAGTCCACCGCCAGCACCTTGCTCAAACGTTGCCAGTCGAAAAATGCGCCGGGATCCGTTTTGCGCCCCGGTGCAATATGTTCGTGCCCGGTAATGTGCTGCATACTCAAACCCGGATAGGCAGCCACCAGTGCAGGCAGCAATTGCGCCAACTGTTGGTACTGGGCTTCGGTGAAAGCTTCAAAATCAGTGCCTTCGATTTCAATGCCGATGGAAAAGTCATTGCAACGCTCCCGCCCGCGCCACTGCGACACGCCCGCGTGAAACGCCCGTAAATGGAACGGCACGTATTGCACGATTTCACCTTCACGTCGGATCAGCAAGTGACTGGCAACCCGCAAATGGCAAATATCGGCAAAAAACGGGTGTGCCGTCGGGTCGAGTTGATTGGTGAAGAGCTGGTCGATCCAATTCCCGCCAAATTCGTAGGGTGGCAGGCTGATATTGTGCAACACGATCAGTTCCGGCACACAACCATTCGGGCGTTCATCGTGGTTGGGGGATGGACACTGGCGGGCAACGTCCAGCAGGCCGGTTTCTGCATCAATGATCATGGCTCATCCTCGGCGGGTAATTGCAGTGCGGCCTGAATGGCTGCGTGAATTCGCGCTGGCAGTGGTTCGGAATGGAGTTCACAGTGATAATGCCCATCCACATACAGGTACATTGCGGGCAAATGGAAAATTTCCAGCGCGTTCACCAGCCCGCCATTGTGGACGGCATCCACCTCGAAGACGGGTAAGGCTGGAAACTCACGCCGGTATTTTTCCAGTGCAATCTTGAGGTTGCGACACGCCCCACAGTTGGGCGCGGTGAAAAACACCAATGCCGCGCCGGGCGTTTCTGTCAGCACATGGTGAAAATTGAGATCGGTAAGGCTTGCAATCGTTGTCATGATGGGGATTATACATGCACTTGTTCACGCCTCTAGCCGGAATTTGCTATAGTTCGGAGACTTATGGATGAAGGACAACCACCATGCTCGACAGCCTGCACATCAAGAATTTCCGCTGCTTTGAAGACCTCACCATCCCCTCGCTGGGGCGGGTAAATCTGATCGTGGGGAAGAACAATAGCGGGAAGAGTACGTTGTTGGAGGCTATTGCACTTTTTTCACAGCATGGTCATTCACAGGCTTTAAAGGATATTGCAAAAATGAGGGGTGAAGTATTTTCAAAAAAAACCCTAAGTATTTTAGAAGGAGATTCCTATATTGGGGATTCATCTAAAAAAAACCATATTCAATATAAACATCACTCACAAAATGGTCGTGTGGATGTTAGTGTAGTGATAAACGACAAGAATCTTACAGAAAAGCATGTGCACGAACAACTATTCCCCGAAGATAATCATACATTTTCCTTCATCAAAACAACCATATATCCAGAAAAAGAATTAGCTAAGGCATGGGATAAAATAAGAATACAAAAAAAAGACCAGCTACTAAAAAATGCCTTACAGATTATAGATAAAAATATTGACGATGTTTTTTACACAACAAACCAAGTGACTATGGTTTCTGTTGCAGGCGAAGAAGAAGCTCGCTCTATAAAATCTATGGGTGAAGGCATGAGTCGTCTACTGCAAATATTCCTGTACGCTTATCAAGCCAAAGGTGGCTATCTGATGATCGACGAGTTCGAAAATGGCTTGCACTATTCGATTCAGGAAGATGTGTGGGAGAAGCTATTCAAGTTAGCAAAGGAGCTTGATATTCAGGTATTTGCGACAACTCATAGCGAAGACACAGTGAAAGCATTTTGCAAGGTATCGCTTGCAGATGAAGAAGTTGACGGCAAACTCATTTCACTGGGACGCAGTGCCGCAATTGCCGACAACGGAAAAATTCTTGCGGATGTTTACGATGAAAAGACTCTTGTCTGGATTGTTCAATCTGGCATGGAGGTTCGTTAATGACCGACCAACGTATTCTTTTAGTTGAAGGTGAAAGTGATAAAGATTTTTGTCAGCAATTAATTTGCACCCTTAAACTAAATGTAACTATCGAACCCGAAACACCTAGAAGTTTATGTCAACACGCAGAAAGTGATGGCGTTGATGTCTTACGCACCATTGCTTTACCTTTTGCTCTGACTCGTCTCAGCAAAAAACAAATAACGCATTTAGCCGTTATTGTAGACGCAGACTCATCTGTTCATGGTTATGGTTTTCTCAAACGCCGCGCACAGATCACGGTATTATTAGAGCAACATGGCTATATCATTCCAACATTACAGACTCCATTTAGTCAGGGCGAAATATTTCCACACACCAAAGCAGGCATCCCATCTGTTGGCTTATGGATCATGCCAACCCACAGCACTGATGGAATGCTAGAAGATTTACTGCTCGATAATTTAGGTAATCCCGCGCAACAATCCTTACTAAGCAAAGCCGACGCGGCTATCAGTGATTTAGGCGACTTACGCACGTTTAAAGACACACACTTATCCAAAGCTCGCCTTTCCACCCTACTGGCATGGCAAAAGAAACCCGGTACATCCGCAGGCAAAGCCTATCAATCGGGTGTATTCAGCGCCGACTCCACAGCCATCACTGCATTCACCCTCTGGCTCCAAAAAGTATTCCAATAACATGAACGGACTCAACCCTGAACAACAAGCTGCGGTCACGCACCTCGGCTCTCCCCTCCTCGTCCTCGCGGGCGCAGGCAGTGGCAAAACCCGTGTGATCACCCAGAAAATTGCCTGGATGATCCGCAAAGGCGTGCATTCTGCCGACCAAATCGCCGCGATCACCTTCACCAACAAGGCCGCCCGCGAAATGCGCGAACGCGCCACGCAACTCTTGACCAAGGAAGAAGCCAAAGGCTTAACCGTTTCCACCTTCCACACCCTTGGCCTCAATATCATCAAGCGCGAAGCCAAACGCCTCGGCTACAAAAAGAATTTCAGCATCCTCGACGCGCAAGACAGTGCCGCCATCCTCAAAGAACTCGCCCACAAAGAAGATGTGGAGGAAGCCGATAACCTGCGCTGGATCATTTCCCGCTGGAAAAACGACTTCATCTCAATCGAGCAAGCCGCCCTGCTCGCCAATACCACCGACGAAAAACTCGCCGCGATTTTATACGAAAAATACCAGCGTCAAATCAAAGCCTATAACGCCGTCGACTTTGATGACTTGATCGTGCTACCCGTGCAATTGTTCGAGCAACACCCCGACGCCCTGCAACACTGGCAAAATAAATTACGCTACCTGCTAGTCGACGAATACCAAGACACCAACGCCTGCCAATACCGCCTGATCCGCTTGCTGGCTGGCGTTCGTGGCGCACTGACTGCCGTAGGCGACGACGACCAATCCATCTACGCTTGGCGCGGCGCACGCCCGGAAAACATTGCGCAATTACAGCAAGATTACCCCATGCTCAAGGTCGTCAAGCTGGAACAAAACTACCGTTCCACCAGCCGCATCTTGCAAAGCGCCAACAAACTCATCGGCAATAACCCACATTTATTCGAGAAAAATCTGTGGAGCACCCTCGGCGAAGGCGACCCGATCCGTATCATGCCCGCCCGCACCCCCGAACACGAAGTCGAAAAAGTTGTCGGAGAAATCCTCAAATCCCGCTTCCGCGACCGCGCTGAGTTCAAGGATTTCGCCATCCTCTACCGAGGCAATCACCAAAGCCGCTTGTTTGAAAAAGCCCTGCGCGAAAACAATATCGCCTACAAAATCAGCGGTGGCACCTCGTTTTTCTCACGCGCCGAAGTCAAAGACATCCTCGCCTACCTGCGCCTGATCAGCAATCCCGACGACGATGCCGCCTTCCTGCGCATCATCAACACGCCCAAACGCGAAATCGGCACGTCCACGCTGGAAAAGCTCGGTGAATACGCCCACGAACGCAAAACCAGCCTGCTCACTGCCGCCCAAGAACTCGGCTTTGCCCAGCGCGTGTCTGCCAAAGCCACCCAGCGCATCGAAACCTTCTGCGGCTGGCTGCACGAAGTCACCCGTGCCGCCGAAAATGCCGACCCCACCAAAATCACCCAACAAGTCATCAATGACATCGGCTACGAAGACTGGCTAAAAAACACCTGCAATACCCCCAAACAAGCCGAATCGCGCATGAAAAACGTCTGGGAAATCGTCGAATGGATCCGCAAACTCCACGACGATGGCGCAGGCAAAGAAACCCTCAGCGACATCATCGCCCACATGAGTCTGGTTGACATGCTGGAGCGTAATAATGAAGAAAAAGAACAGGATGCGGTCAGCCTAATGACCTTACACGCCGCCAAAGGGCTGGAATTCCCCAGCGTGTTTCTGGTCGGTGTTGAAGAAGAACTCCTGCCCCACGCCAACAGCGTCGACGAACAAAGCATTCAGGAAGAACGCCGCCTCGCCTACGTCGGCATTACCCGCGCCCAGAAAAACCTCACCATCAGCTACGCCAAAACCCGTTCGCGCTACGGCGAAGCCTCCACCGTCGAACCCAGCCGTTTCCTTGACGAATTACCGCCAGAACATCTGGAATGGGAAGACAAAAAAGTGGTCACACCCGAAGAGCGGCAAGCGACCGCCAGTGCATATGTAGCTAATTTACAAGCATTATTAGGGGATTAAGCCCCCTCACGACGCTGGTTTCAAACGCGCCACTTCCCCAAAGTACGCGTACTCCCCCGCCCCCAGCCGCCCTATGGGCTGGAAAGCGGCAGCATCCACGTTAAGACGACCAGCTTCATTGATACTCGCAATACTATCAGCCGCATACAGCGCCTTGATCTTGCCCAGCAATAAGGCATAGCTACCATCCCCCAACGGAACTTCTGAATACAATTCACAGGCAAACGCCACCCGGCAATCTTTCAGACGGGGCAAGCTGAACCCTTCAAACGCAACGGTTTCTAATCCCAACATCTCAATTTCAGAAGCACCCTCTGGCAAGCTCGCCGCACTGGCATTCAAGGATTCCAGCATCTCGGTATGCGCGATGTGCACCACAAATTGCTTACGTGCTTGAATATTGCGGCGGGTATCCTTAAGCGCACCATCGGGCTTACTCCCCACCGATAAGCTCAGCAGCGGTGGATCACTGTTAACCGCCGCAAAATACGAAAAGGGCGCAAGGTTTAAGCTGCCGTCCTCATTTTCCGACAGCACCCAAGCGATGGGACGCGGCACAATGGTTTGCGTCATCGCAAAATAAATATCAGAGGATGACATCCGTGAAAAATCGAGATACATAATAATTAATCCTGTAGTTTTTGCATTGCACACTTCTGGTGCAAATGGGAATATAAAGCCCACAATTCACATGGAAAAGGAGATGTGCATGACCACCAAAATATACCTGCCTGAATCAGAAATGCCTACTCATTGGTACAACGTTGTTGCCGACATGCCCAAGCCGCCGCTGCCCTATTTGGGACCAGATGGCAACCCGGTTCCCCCCGAAGCAATGCTGGCAATTTTTCCCGAAGCCTTAGTGATGCAAGAAGTCAGCGCCGAACGCTGGATCAAAATCCCCGACCCGGTACGCGAAGCCCTGACCATGTGGCGTCCCTCCCCTCTCTTCCGCGCCCACCGACTGGAAAAGCTGCTAAAAACACCCGCGAAAATCTACTACAAAAACGAAGCCGTTAGCCCGGCAGGTTCGCACAAACCCAATACCGCCGTGGCACAAGCGTATTACAACCAGCAAGCAGGCATCAAACGCCTTGCCACTGAAACCGGCGCAGGCCAGTGGGGCTGTTCACTCGCGCTGGCGGGGCAAATGTTCGGGCTGGAAGTGCGCGTCTACATGGTCAAGGTCAGTTACCAACAAAAACCTTACCGCCGTTCCCTGATGCAAACTTGGGGTGCAGAAGTCTTCGCCAGCCCCACCGACATGACTGAATCAGGCCGTGCCATCCTCGCTGCCCACCCGGACTCACAAGGCTCACTCGGCATCGCTATTTCCGAGGCAGTGGAAGAAGCTGCCAGCCGTGCCGACACCAATTACGCGCTAGGTTCGGTGCTCAACCACGTCATGCTGCACCAAACCATTATTGGTCAGGAAGCCCGCAAACAACTGGAAATAGTGGGTGATTACCCCGACATGATTTTCGCCTCATGTGGCGGTGGCTCCAACTTCGGCGGGATTGCCTTCCCATTTTTTGCCGATAAAGCAGCCGGGAAAAATGTACGGCTGGTGGCAGTAGAACCCACTTCCTGCCCAACTCTCACCAAAGGTATTTATGCTTATGACTACGGTGATACCGCTGGCCTGACTCCACTGATGAAGATGTATACGCTAGGCCATGACTTCATGCCACCGGGTATTCACGCGGGCGGGTTGCGTTACCACGGCGAATCCGCACTGATCAGCCAATTGTACAACGAAGGCTTACTCGAAGCTGTCGCCATACCTCAACTGGAAACCTTCGCAGCGGGCGTGATGTTCGCTAAAACCGAAGGCATCGTTGCCGCACCGGAGTCTTGCCATGCTATCGCCGCTACCATCCGTGAAGCCCAGAACTGCGCAAAAACCGGCGAAAGTAAAACCTTGCTGTTCAACCTGTCAGGCCACGGGCATTTCGACATGACCTCTTATGAACGCTACCTGCGAGGTGAGTTGACTGACTTCGACTACCCCGAAGAAGCTATCAAGGAATCACTCGCCCACCTGCCGAAAGTTGGCTAGTCATTTAGCTTCAGGCTCCTTCGGCGCGTCTGCTGTCTCTGCCACGTCGAAGGCGCTTCACTCTCACCACTTGTTGGCCAGCTTTTTACCCTTGAAGCGCACCAGAAATCCTTAATCCGGGTAAAGTGCCGTCAGCCCTGAATCCTTGGCGTGTGTCGCACCCGCTGGCTTGAAGTCCTGAAGTGCCTGTAGCAAAGCAGCACCTTGCCAGCCGCCACTACTGCGCCCGTAAAGCACTGCATTCAACGCATCAATTTCAGCTTGTAAACGGGGCGGCGCTTGTTCACGCAGCGAAGCAAGCAAGGCTGGGCGAATATTTAACCCCACGCCAATCCACTGCACCAACGCATCATGGCTTGCCTGCGCTTTGTTTTGTTGGCAAGCCTGCTCAAGCTGCTTCCACACTATTTTCGCATCGGCAGGCTTGCGGGGTGAAGGAACAGCAGCAGAAATCCTTGCTGTTGTTTGCGGAACAGGGCTACGGGATGTTTGCCACCAACGCCATACTAACCAAGCAAGCGTTGCCACCACCCAAATCAACAGTACACTTGCTGCAAATCTGCCCCACGAAAACCATGATTCATCCGGCTCAGGTGCAGCACTAAGGGCTTGCTTGTCGGGTGTTGAAGCAGCTTGTGGCTGGCTCGTGGCAGGTGATGCTGGCACGGCCTCCCCACCTGTTACCACCAGCTTGGCTGGCTCAACCTTGGCCGTTTCCTGCTTGCCGGTGCTGGTATTCCACCAATCGACCGCTATGCCGGGGAAATCGTATTGGCCATTGTAAGGCGCAACCACTACCCACTTTTCCTGACGCACGCCGACGACGCCATTATTTCCCGCGTCATTACGCAATTCTGGCTTATCGGTGTATGCCTTGATGCCTGCCGGAATCGGAATATCAAGTTTGGGCAATTGTTCCGCTGCCAGCCCATCCGCCACGATGGCCAGGGTCAGGGTAACGGGTTCACCCGCTTTGAGTTTATCCGGGGGGATTTGCCAGTGGGCATTCAGGGTAAGGCTGTTGGCGGGCAGCCATTGCTTGCCGGTATAACTGGCGGGTTGCCCTTGCACTTGCAGGGTTAACGGTTCGGAAAAACGCCGGATACGCTTGCCACTCAAACCAAACGGGTCAAAAGTGTTCGACCCCGGCTCGGCAAGGATACCTTCAAAGGTGGTGCGCCCCAACGTCAACTTGCCGCTTTGCTGCGGGGTCAAGGCATAGCGGCGCTCGATCACCTGATAATTACGCCCGTTACGCATCATCGTGGTATTGCGGGTATTGCCAACCTGTTCGATATCACCCTTGCCGCTTTCAATCGGCGGATGGCTCAAGCTGGCTTGCTGCTCCAACGGCGTGACGTGAAACATGCGCTGGGTCACGATGGTTTGTTGCTGCACAAACGGCTGCTGCGGCTCAGCACTCAGTTCGATGAAAATATCGGGTGCGCCGCCAGCAGTGGGCTGTGGCTGGTCTAGCACTTGCACATCCAGCGACTGGCTTTTATCGCTGCCAAACTGGATGACCGGAATGGTCACTGTCCCGGTTTTACGCGGGTAAAGCCGTAATTCCCACGTGGTGCTAATGGTGCTAACACCGTTGATCATGCTGAAACTGTTGCTTTGGGAACGCCCGCGTACCTCAAAATCCTGTTCCAGCGGGGAAAAATCAGGGTCGGCGGACACCATACCATTCGCCTTAAAGGTCAGGACAACCGGGTCGCCCAAGGCCACCGGATTACGGTCAATCTGGGCAACGATGGCAGCCGCCTGCGCCCAAAATGGCAGGAACCACAACACTGCCATCAAGAGTAACCTTACCATTCTTCACCTCGCGCCTGACCACCCCGTTGCTGGTATTGGTACTGGAATTTACGCCGCCACAAGCCAGAGGGGTCATCAGGAATACGCCGCAACCATTGTTCAGCAGCCTGTTTCTGCTCACGCTGTTGCGGGTCATCCTTCGCCTCCTGCTCACCCTGATCTCCCTTGTCTTTGGAGTCTTGCTTGTCCTTGTCCTGCTCGCCTTGTTTGGCCTGCTGCTCTTGCTGCTTGGCTTTCTCTTCAGCGGCTTTGGCCTTCTCGGCATCTTGCTGTGCCTGAGCATCCTGTTGCTGTTGATCTTTGCCCTGTTGCCCTTGCTGACCTTGCTGATCCTGTTGTTTTTGCTGGTCTGCGCCGGACTGGGGCTGTTGCTGCTGACCTGACTGGTTTTGCTGCTGATCTTTTTGCTGGTCTTGTTCTGGCTTCTGTTGTTGCGAGTCGTTTTTGCCCTGCTGCTTGTCCTGATTTTTCATCGCATCTTCAAGAACTTTTAGGTTATAAGCCGCATCTTCATGCTTGGGGTCGGCTGCCAACACCTGTTGGTAAGCCGCTATCGCTTCCTTGAACTTGCCTTCCTTCGCCAAAGCATTGCCGTAATTGTACTGGCCGTTAACGCTGGCCTGACTCGCATACTGCTCAGCGGCAGTGGTGTAATCCTTGCTTTTATAGGCGGCTGCACCTTTCCACTCAGGATTCTGAAACAGTTCCGTAGCGCGTGCTGCTTCGCCGCTCTCGAAGGCGGCTTCTCCCCGCTGATCGGGGGTTTTCCATAACTCATCCCAACTGAAAGCGTGAGCAGGTTGTTGTTGCGGCAGCAAAATACACACCAGCATAACGCTCAACCAACCGCGCCGAAACGCCAATACTGCCAGCGGTAACAGTAAGAGCACCAACCAATAGCCTTCGTTTACCCACGTATCGGTTTGCCGCCCTTGCACAGCGCTCAACTGATTGGCAGCGGTTGCTTGCCATTGCGCAGTGAGTGTATTCAGGTCAGCATCGCCCAAGGCAGCACGGGCAAACGCACCATCACCGGCTTTGGCAATGCGTTGCAAATCATCCAAATTAACCTTGGCAACCACCGTTTTACCGGAACTGTCGAGCAAGAAACCGCCCTGCGCACGCGCTACCGGCGCACCGTCAGCAGTACCCAACGACAACACGGACACATGATAGCCTTGACCAAGTGCTGTTCCAGCGGCTGACACCGCCTCTTCCGGGTCAGAAGCGCCATCGGTAATCAGCAAAACATTGCCCTGTTTCATCCCCGACTGCTGGAGCAATTCCACCGAACGCTGGATCGCAGGTGCCAACAAACTACCGGGGGCAGGCATGATTTCTGGCGAAAGGTTTTTCACCTGCTCTTCAATGGTATCCACATCATCAGTCAGCGGCGTCACCGTAAAGGCATCGCCCGCAAACACTACCAGTCCATTCTGGGCATCCTTGCGCGCGTTCAGGATGTCGAGCAATTTGAAACGTGCCAGCGTAATCCGGTTGGGCTTTTCATCTTCCGCGTACATGGAGGCGGAAAAATCCATCGCCACCACCAATGCCTGCTGGTTACGGAACACCGGCACTTCGCGCTTTTCCCACGCAGGCCCCGCCATCGCCAGCACCGCTACCAACAAGGCCCCCGATAATAGCAACAGTGGCAGGAACCCCATGCTCCCCGCCTTGCCACTCAACACAAACGGCATCAGGTGTTTGTCCACCACCTGTTCCCAGCCGCCGTTTTGACGGGCACGCCATAACTTCATCCCCCACACGGCGGGGATCAACACCAACAACCAAAGCCATTCAGGGTGCAGGAAATGCAGGTCGTTCAACATCACACAATCACTCCCGATTCAGCCGCAGCACCGCCGCCGCCATGCTCAACACAAAGGCTGCCAGCAACGGCCAACGGAACAATTCCTGCTGTGGACGCCATTGTTGCGCTTCTTTTTCAGCAGGTTCCAACCGATCCAATTCGGCATAAATATTGTGAAATTCCTCGGTGTCACGGGCGCGGAAATACGCGCCCCCGGTACGTTCAGCAATGGACTTGAGGGTCTTCTCATCCAAATCCGCCGTCGGGTTCATCAACTGGAAACCGAAGACGCTGCGCATTTGGTCACTTTCAGAACCAATACCGACAGTGTAGATCTTCAAACCCGCCGCTGCCGCCATATCCGCCGCTTCCAGTGGGCTGACACTGCCAGCGGTATTCGCGCCATCGGTCATCAGGATCAGCACGCGGTTTTTCTCCGGGCTAGCCTGTAAACGCTTGAGTGCCAAACCAATCGCATCACCAATCGCAGTACGTTCGCCCGCCAGACCAATCTGGGACTCGTTCAGCAATTGCAGCACCGTCTGGCGGTCAAAGGTCAGTGGCACTTGCAAATACGCCTGATCCCCGAATAACACCATACCCACTCGGTCGCCAGTACGCTTGCGAACAAACTCGCCCGCTACCGCTTTGGTTGCCACCAAGCGATCCACCACTTGCCCGTTGAGGATGAAATCCTGCTCCTGCATACTGCCGGAAAGGTCTACCGCCAGCATCAGGTCACGCCCCGACACGGGCATTGCCACCGTATCACCAATCCATACCGGACGAGCCGCAGCCGCCACCAGCATCACCCACGCCACACTGGCCAGCAGCAAAGCTAACAGGCCATACCACGAACTGCCCAACAACTGCTTGCCTTGCTGAAAATCTTCCAGAAAAGGCACTTTCAGCGCAACGCCCTCGGCTTGTTCAGCGGGTTTCAACCACCAACGTATCAGTAACGGCAGCGGCAACAGCGCAAACAGCCACCACCAGAGGAATTCATACATGGCTTTTCCCCCGTTGCAACTTAATCCATTCGCGAATTGCTTGCAGCAACGCCGTGGTTTCCGCCTGTGTTTCCGGGCGATAAGGTATTTCGGTCAACAAATGCGCCAGCTTGCCAGAAAATAACGGCTTGCCCGCTTTATCATCCAGAAACTTGACCCATGCCTCACCCGTCAAGCCAGACACCGCCTGCCGCCCGTATTGCGTCATGGCGATACGGCGCAACAGAACGGACAGTTCCTGCAACAATTCCTTGGTATTTTTGCCGTGCTTGCCTTGTAAGCGCTCCAGCTCGGACAGCGCCAATTCCAGACCCTGCTCACTACGCCGTTGCTGCTGCCAGCGCCAGAATAGCCAGATAATCACCGCCAACATCAAGCCAGCCAATAACCACCAACCGGGGGCAGGCGGCCACCAACCCACCGGGGCAGGCAAATGAATATCGCGTAGTGGTAATTCTTCCGGGTTCATCGTAACCCCCGCGACAATTTCAGCAAGCGTTCGTTATCGCTATCTGCCGTCGACAATTGCACCAGCGGAATGCGGTGGCTACGGCTGAAGTCCTGCAAGGTTTTCGCGGTTTGCTCCACGCGCTTGGCATAGCGATCCCGCCATAAACGCAGCCCCAGATTGAGCAACAAATTGCGCTTGCCATCCGTCAAACGCAGGCTGCCGCTAGTAGCGGGCAGCTTTTCTTCAAACGGGTCATGGATGGCAACCAAGGTAAGCTGCGAATGTTCTGCAATCATCGCCAACTGGCGCAAGGCTGCCGGGTTTGCTTGGCGAAAATCGCTCAACACAAACACTTGACTGCCCGGTTGAGTCACACGACGCAAACGTGTCCAACTTGCCTGCAAGTCGCTGCGACTACGCTCAACAACCGGCTTCCCGCGTGTCATATCGCTCAACTCACGCAAGAAATGCAGCGCCGCCGAACGGCTACGCGAAGGCTTGAACTCGACGTGTTCGCCATTTTGCAGCAAACCACCAATACGGTCGCCATCGTCGAGGGTTTTCCAGAGCAGCAAGCTCGCCACATCCGCCGCCACCACCGACTTAAAACGCCCTCGGGTCGCAAAAAACATCGACGGGCGTAAATCCACCCACAGCAGCACCGGCTTTTCGCGCTCTTCCTCAAACACCTTGGTATGGACGCGCCCACTACGCGCCGTCACCCGCCAGTCGATGCTGCGGATGTCATCACCGGGCTGGTACATGCGGGATTCGGCGAAATCCATCCCCCGGCCTTTGTGCACGGAACGGTGCAAGCCAGCATGGCGGGAACGGATATGCTTTTTCGCCAAACGCAAAGTACGTACCTGCCCCTGCAAACTTAACAGCGCTTGCAGGGAACGGAAGACGATGCCTTCGCCACTGCGCTCACTTCGGTTACGCTCAGCGACCGTCGCCATCAGGGAACAGCCACCAATGCCAGCAGTTCGTCAATAATATGGTTGGCGGTCATGCCATCGGCTTCTGCTTCAAAGGTCAGCAGCAAACGGTGACGCAATACATCGTGCGCCACGGCTTGTACGTCTTCGGGGCTGACGAAATCGCGGCCTGCCAGCCATGCGTGAGCGCGGGCGCAACGGTCCATCGACAGCGTGGCACGCGGGCTGCCGCCGTAAGCAATGCTACCTGCGAGGGATTTGCCGTAGCGTTCCGGGTTGCGGGTCGCCAACACCAGTTGCAGCAGGTAGGTTTCCACCTTGTCTGACATGTAAACATTCAGCACATCCTGACGCGCCATCAGCACATCTTCGCGGCTGACTAGCGGGGCAACCTCTTCTTTTTCGTGGCGCACTTGCTGCATGGCTTCCTTGCGCCCCAAATGCAGGATGACTTTTTCTTCCGCAGGCGTTGGGTAATCCACAATCACGTGCATCAGGAAACGGTCGAGCTGCGCTTCCGGCAAATGGTAAGTGCCTTCCTGCTCAATCGGGTTCTGGGTTGCCATGACCAGAAAAGGTTCGGGCAGCTTCCAGGTTGTCCCCGCGACCGTGATCTGGCGTTCTGCCATCGCCTCCAGCAGTGCCGATTGCACTTTGGCAGGCGCACGGTTGATTTCATCCGCGAGGATCAGGTTGTGGAACAAGGGGCCTTTCTGGAAATGGAACGAGCCATCATTGGGGTGGAACACTTCCGTGCCGGTAATATCGGCGGGCAGCAAATCCGGGGTGAACTGGACGCGGTGAAAATCCCCCTCTATGCCCTGCCCCAGCATCTGGATAGCGCGGGTTTTGGCCAAGCCCGGCGCACCTTCCACCAGCAAATGCCCATCCGCCAACAACGCCATCATCAGGCGGTTGATCAGGGTTTTTTGCCCAATGATTTTGCTTTGCAAATACTGGGACAACTTGTCAAAGTTTTCTTTTTGGTTCATGTTAGCCGATCATTGTGTGGGTGTAGGGCGGAATATACGCGCCCCGTTCCCGTTGTTTCAAGTTAATCATCGTTAATCCAAGTGCAAAGACCATGACTATACAGACCGAAATTGAACAAAAAATCCAGCAAGCCATGCAACCTGACTACCTCGAAGTCGTCAACGAAAGCCATATGCACAACGTGCCTGCCGGTTCTGAATCGCACTTCAAAGTGACGGTTGTGAGTGAGCAGTTCAAGGGGAAAATGCTGATTGCACGCCACCGCCAGATCAATGGCATCCTAGTGGAAGAACTCAATGGCAAGATTCACGCGCTGGCACTGCATACCCTGACGCCGGAAGAGCATTTTGCCAAGGGGGGTAAAGTGGCGGATTCACCCTTGTGTGCGGGTGGTGGGAAATAAATTCTCCACAGATGGGTTTGCGGCCTTACTATTGCGCTTTTATCATCTGCAAAAAAATTGCAGAAATCGTGCAGAAACCTCTTTACATTAGAAAACACTAATATTATGATATTAACACATTAAAGATTTCTCACATACCAACGCTAGGAGACAATATTATGAAACTGCAAACTATCACTTTCGCTGCCCTGATCGCTTTGGCTGGCACTGCTTCCGCTGACTTCACTGATGGCTTTGACAACGGTTCCGGTTATGGCAACGGCTACGGTAACGGCACGGGTTCTACTGCTGCTAACGGTAATGGCTACGGCAACGGTGCTGGTGATGTTAATGGCTGGGGTCGTGGTAAAGGCGACGCAGATGGTGAAGTTGATTTCGCGATCACTTTCAAAGGCAAAGGCAAAACCAACATGGCGACTGACATGGCTGGTAACGGCAAAGGCAATGGTGACTGGTACGGTGCTGGCAATGGCTACGGCTACGGCAACGGTGCTGGCAACGGTTACGGCTACAGCAACACTTCCCAAAATGGCTACAATGGTTACGGCGCTCCGGCAATGATGGCTCCACAGATGATGCCACAAATGCCAGCTGCTGCTCCACAAGCTGCACCAGCAGCGACTGTTGCAACACCTGCAAAGTAATCCGTAAGCATCACAGTTTGCTCAAAGGCGTCCTCTGGGACGCCTTTTTTGGTTTATTCTCCCACAAATTCCCGTATTATCCCGCCTTTACCCCCTGATACAGACGAATTAGCGCATGAATTTATCCGATTTTGTAAAATCCTGGCCACTTTACCTGTTACCGCACCATTTCATTTCCCGCTTGGTGTTTCGCCTGACACGGGTGCAATGCCCTCGCGTCGTCCCCGCTGCTATCCGTCTGTTCAGCAAGATTTTCAAGGTGAACCTGGAAGAAGCCGTCAACCCTGACCCTGCCAGCTACCCGACCTTCAATGCCTTTTTTACCCGACCACTGAAACCGGCATTACGTCCCCTCGCCGCAGGCAATAGTGTCTTGGTTAGCCCTGTCGACGGGCGTATTAGCCAAATGGGCAAGATTGAAGAAGGGCGAATTTTTCAGGCGAAAGGCCACGAATATTCCGCGCTGGAACTGCTAGGTGGTGATGAAAACCGTGCTGCACCCTTTATGAATGGGCAGTTCATGACCATTTACCTGTCACCTCGCGATTACCACCGCATCCACATGCCGCTGACGGCCACTCTGACAGAGCAGGTATATGTACCGGGGCGGCTGTTCAGTGTTGCAGGGCATACTGCCCGTACCATTCCGCGCCTGTTTGCCCGTAATGAGCGCGTCGTGGCGATGTTTGATACTGATTTCGGCAAACTCGCGATGGTGCTGGTGGGTGCTATCAATGTTGCCGCCATTGAAACCGTCTGGGATGGGCTGGTGACACCCCCGCAAGGTTGGGGTGTAAAACGCCAAACCTTCCCTGATGTTTCTTTGGCAAAGGGTGAAGAAATGGGACGTTTCAACATGGGTTCAACCGTTATCCTGCTGCTGGAACAAGGGCAAATTCCTTGGGACAAGGCGCTGGGCGCAGACATAGCGGTACAACTGGGACAAGCATTCGCAGATTTACAAGCATAGGATCAAGGTAATGAAAACATATCAACAGGATTTTCTGGATTTTGCTATCGGTCAAGGCGTATTGCGCTTTGGCGAATTTACCCTGAAATCGGGGCGTATCAGCCCTTACTTTTTCAATGCTGGTTTGTTCCAGACAGGTTCTGCCCTGTCACGTTTAGGCAAATTTTATGCGCAAGCCATTGTCGATTCTGGGGTGGAATTTGACATGTTGTTTGGCCCTGCCTACAAAGGCATTCCGTTAGCCGCTGCCACTGCCATTGCTTTGTATGAACATCATGGCAAAGATTACCCCTATGCTTTCAACCGCAAGGAAGCCAAGGATCACGGCGAAGGCGGCACAATCGTCGGCGCTCCCCTGCAAGGCCGGGTACTGGTGATTGATGATGTGATGACCGCCGGTACAGCCATCCGCGAATCTGCCAACATGGTAGCAGCGCATGGCGCAAAACTAGCAAGTGTGGCCATTTCACTTGATCGGCAGGAACGCGGTACAGGTGAAAAATCTGCCGTGCAAGAAGTTGAAGCACTGTATGGCATTGCCGTCATCAGCATCGTCGGCCTGAATGAAGTCATTAACCACGTTGGCAGTCATCTGCAAGACGCCACCCTGCTCGCAAACGTACAGGCTTACCGCAACCAATACGGTATTTGATCAGGTTGCGCGGCAAACCCCGTCCTTCAGGTCGGGGAGGATAGCGCGGGTGGCGAAGCCGCCCTATGTTCGGAGTGTTTAGTGTGGTGTCTGCTGCTGCTCAATGTATTGGTGAATGAGAGAAATAGGGGCACCGTCACAGCTACCCGCAAAATAACTGGGCGACCATAAAGCGTCGTTGTCATTAACTCATAGACCAAACTACAATATGAGGATGCAACGACTACAAGCCTTCAAATACGAACTCATGCCCAATGGTGAAACACAGCGTCAACTACGCCGTTTTGCTGGGTCATGCCGCTTCGTTTACAACAAGGCATTAGCGTTGCAGCAAGCCAACCATGAAGCGGGCGAAAAATTCATCGGTTACGTGGCAATGGCCAAACACCTGACGGCATGGCGCAATGGGGAAGAAACGCCGTGGCTGAAAGATGCCCCGGTTCATCCCCTGCAACACGCCCTCAAAGACCTCGATAAAGCCTACCAAAACTTCTTTGCGAAACGTGCTGATTTCCCCCGCTTCAAGCGTAAAGGCAGCGGTGACAGCTTCCGTTATCCTGACCCCAAACAAATCAAGCTCGACCCAGGCAATAGCCGACTTTTCTTGCCGAAACTGGGCTGGATACGCTACCGCAACAGCCGCGATGTGCTGGGAGAATGGCGCAATGTCACGTTTTCCAGCAAGGGCAGCCAATGGTTTGTCAGCATCCAAACTCAGCGGGAAGTGGAAAAAATCGCCTCTCAAGCCACGACAGCCATCGGCATCGACCTGGGTATAGCCCGTTTTGCCACGCTCAGCCAAAACCACGCGTTCGTGTTCATCGAAGATTTGCAGGTCGGTAATATGTCGAAGTCAGTGGCAGGCACGGCAGAAAACCCCGGCAAGAACGTTGCCCAGAAATCCGGCTTAAACAAAGCCATTCTCGATCAAGGTTGGGGCGAATTTCGACGGCAACTCGACTACAAGATGGTATGGAAGGGCGGGATGTTGTTTGCCGTGCCGCCGCATTATACCAGTCAGGAATGCCCCGAATGTCATCATGTAGCGGCGGATAATCGTCAGACGCAAGCGCGGTTTGTGTGTGTGCAATGCCATTACGAAAATAACGCCGATCATGTCGGCGCGATCAATGTTTTAGAGCGGGGATACCGCTTGTTAGCCTGTGGAGATGCGGCCTTAAGCCGCTCGATGAAGCAGGAACCCACCGAAGTCAGTCAGCTATCTAGCTGAATGCAGTAGGAATCCCCTTCCTTCAGGGAGGGGAGGATATCAATAAAACCGTGCATTCAATTGCAAGCCCATCGGATCCTGCTGAGCAGGGTCTGATGAAGGTATCCAACGGCTCAGGCAATCCGGGCGAGTCACACAAGGGTCAGTGAGGGTTTGCAGGAAAGCCATCAAATACTGCACATCGTCTTCGCTATACACCTGACCGGCAATGTCGGTATTACCCCCCAACATTTCACGCAAGTTCGGCTGAAGCTGTGCCGTCGGAATATTGGCTTGTTGCAGTTGCTGCGGGTCGTAATCGAGCGCTGCCTGAAACGGGTTGAGCATGTGCCTTACCACGGCATCGAGGCTAGTGTAAGCACCATTATGCCCCCAAGGGCCTGTCACCGTGACATTCAACAAGCTAGGCGTGCGGAAGCGGAATTTGTCTTCCACTTGCTGCGTCACCAGCCAGCGCCCATAGTCCTGCTGGTTCTGTGGGTCACGATTGTCTTTGCCTGGGCCAATCGGTGGCATTAGCACATTGCGGAACTGTTCATCCGTAAAAAAATCGCCACGATGGCATGAGGCACACGCATATCCCCCCGCGCCGCGTTCCCTGAAAAACAGCACAGCCCCCTGCTTGGCGGGCTCACTGATTGCCGCAAAATTACCCTGTACGTATTGCTTCCATGCATGGTTGACAAACACCTGTGAACGCTCGTATTCGGCTAGGGCAGCGGTGATATTCTGTTCGGTAATCAGGGTTTCCACCTGATCGTGAGGTTGTTGATAAGCCTGACGAAAAGCATCCAGCCAATAATCCGTTTCTGCCACAGACAGGGCATCATCCGGCGTAATGTTATTACCATATCCCCCCAAACGCTCTGCCAAACGGTCACGGCAAGATTGTGGCGTGCCAGCAGGATCAAAGGTTACGCCGCGCATTTCATGATTGGATGTCACTGGAAACCGCGCCTGCGCTTGAACCAGATTCGCCCCCGCCTGAGGGTCAGGCTGTGCATCAGCCACATCCGGCGTGGTAATACCGCCCGCCACTTGTGCAACCCGCCCATCATGGAACATGAACTGCTTCCACAAACCACTATTAAAGGTAGTCGGCGCATTACGTGACACGCCCGGTATCAGGTTGCCCTGCAATAGCCGCTTATGCCCCAGCCTATCCGGGTCGGCAGCATCCACCCCGATCGACAGCGAAAGGTTATCCCCACCTCCCAGCAAGGGATGGTGGCAAGTTGCGCAGGCAACATCCTTATTCCCCGACAGCGCTTTACTGAAAAACAGTTTCATACCCAATTGTGCCAGCGGTGACGCTATATCAGGGAGCACCTGACCTTGCAGCGGGTCGCCCGTCAGGCCATGCCGCTGAATCAACTCGCGGAGCGTTGCGTCAAGCTCGGAACGTAATACTAGGGCGTTACCATTGTCTGGCCGGTAAATGTTGTTGTTAGCCGTCTCATCTTCACAACCTTGCAACAACAACAGCGCACATAACAATATAATAAAACTCGACTGCATGATAAAAGCAACACTAATGGCAATGGGGGTGAATCTATTATTACACTGCCATAGATCAAGCCGGGAGGAGGTTTGTCTGCTGAACCCTACCATTTGGTGTATTCTGTCTGTAGAGTTATGTGTTTAGAATCAGTTTTGTAAGAAAAAGCATTAAATACAGGCTAAATCAATGGAGTTCCATATGTTTGAACAAGCAGGCATCTTTATTCTTGGTATTCTGGCAGGCTGGGTAATCGAGTGGATTTTTGTCCTCTTGTTTGTCCCCAGCCCCGAGAAAAAGCTCGAATCAGCCTTGCAAGCCAGTCGTAAAGAAAACGCTCAATTGCAAAAACAAAACAACGAGCTGCAAACAGCCTTAAATACAGCCAAAGCACCAGCGCCAGCCGCTAAAGTTGTTGAAGCCCCTGTCGCGACGGAAGCAGCACCAGCAGAAGATGATGACTTAACCAAATTAAGCGGGATTGGTCCCAAATTAGCTGAAGCCATGAACGCCGCCGGTATTAACCATTATGCGCAATTGGCAGAATTGAGTGTGGAAACACTGGGTGAGCGGCTGGCTTCTAGCGGAATCCGTTACAGCAAAGCATCAGCAGAAAGCTGGGCTACCCAAGCTGCTTTGGCAGGAAAAAGTGATTGGGATGGTTTGAAAAATTATCAAACAGCATTAAAAGGCTAACCCAAATAAAAAAGGGGCGGTTAAACTAACCACCCCTTCCTTACGTCATTATAACAAACCCTGAATCAGAGCAGATTATGACGCTTCAGCTTAGTACGTAGGGTAGCGCGATTAATACCCATGCATTGCGCTGCTTTGGACTGGTTACTGTGCGTGTAACGCATCATGATTTCCAGCATTGGGCGTTCCACCTCATCCAGCACAAGACGATAGATGTTGGATGCTTCATGCTCACCCAACGTATCCAGATAATCTTGTAAAGTACGAGCAACCGTTTCAGACAATGAAGAGTCCAGACCGGTACGAGAAGATGTATTCGTCATATTCATGCAACCTTTTTAATATTTGTTAGTGCGATTCTACACAATGCATCATGAACCGCAGCCAACTGTTTTTCAGGAGTCGTGATCGCAAAAATCCCTTTCGTTAAACTTGTCTTGGAGGTGATTCAATCCAGATACCACCCGACATGCTTCCTTGCAATACGGATAAGCGCATCCGCTCCATAAAAGTCGTGAATAGCCCCAATCTGATCTAAGACGACTCGACACCGTTTATAGACACTCTGCTGCATAAAAAGTTCTCTGGAATACAGAAAATTTTCTCTTTGTCAGAGTATCGATAACCAACCCCAAGCTGCTCGACCAATCATCAGGCCATCGGTATACGTGCAGTCAAATATTCGACAGAGAAAAATCTGCCTGCAAAATAACTAAACGCATATCCTGAATAAAAGAATACCACAGAGTGAAATATACCCAATACACGGGCTGACAAACGGCATCCTAACTCGACAAACGGTAGTTTATCAAACACATAGGACAATAGGCAAAAAAACTTAACGCATTGAAAACTCGCCAATATGATTATTATTTCGCCTAAAAAATAACCACATTAAATAAAAAGCCAGCAATACAAACACTGGAGACGTTAATTGTGGCAGGCTAAGTCCAAAAATAGACCAAGCCACATCAGTACAACTAGCACCGCTACGCAGCAATACCTCGGTCACTGACCCTTGTGGAAAATAAGTAATGAAACGATCCAGCCAAACTTCAAGACCAGGCCCACAAGATGCTGCTTCTTCAGGTGGCAAACTCAGCAACCAAACCTGACGAACGGCAATCCCGGCACTGAATAACCCGCCCAATACCAGTAACAGACCGTATACCTTGTCACCGAACCCTGACGGGTTGTGCAGGAAAGCCAGCAAGGCCACCAAACCGAGCGCCATCATGGCCAACCGTTGCAAAATACACAGCGGGCAGGGTTCCAGACCAACCACTAACTGAAAAAACAGTGCAGCCCCCAATAAAATTAAGCAGAGGATAAACACAAACAAGTAGTGAGGACGTTTATTCACAGGATCAAGTCTCCCTAAAGAAAGTCAGTAACAAAGTTATTGCTCATTAGCATTCGCCTGTCAGTTGCTATCTGGCACAGTGATGACGGGAGTAGCACTGGTTTTTGTTGTTTTACCGCCTGTTTTCAAGGCATTCTCCACTTCCCGAAAAGAATCCGATTTACCACCTTCCAGAACCAGCACATCGCCGCTTTGCAGCAAAATATCGGGTGAAGGTTGTTCCCCCCGAATATCGCCACGGCGTAGTGCCTTAATATTCACGGCAAAACGCTCCAGCTTCAGTTCTGAGATACGTTTACCAACGCCAAAATCATTATCTTGCAAGGTGAAGGTGTGCAAAAACGCCGCCTTATTACCTTGCTGGGGTTTTTCCTGATCCCCGTGATAATAGCTGTGTAAGGAACGATAACTGTCCGTGCGAATTTTTTCGGTCATCTGAAAGACTTCATCCGGGCTGAACCCCAGTTGTTCGACAATTCGCTGGGTAATCATCAAGGTTGCCTCCAGCGTCTCTGGCAGCACACTGGTTGCACCCAAGCGTTCCAATGCTTCCAAATGACGCTCATCACGGGTACGTACCAGCACGGGAATATCCTCCCGTTTCAGGCGGATAGCCTCGATAATGCGTTTGGCAACCTCAATATCCACCACGGTGATGACCACCATCCGCGCACGCAGCAAACCGGCAGCGATCAGGATTTCCGGGCGGGTTGCATCCGCATAATGCACCGGGTCACCTGCCTCCCAAGTTTTTTCCACAATACTCGGGTCAAGGTCCAGTGCAAGGTAAGAGACACCCTGTTCTTGCAAAAAGTGGGCAATATTTTGTCCCATACGCCGATAACCGCACAAGATAACATGGTCTTGCACTTCATTGACGGCCTCGCTGACCTCAGCGGCATCCTTGAACTGTTGATGGGTGTAAGTATCCGCCAGCAATACCGTGGTAATTCTCTCATTGTAACGGATGATTAACGGTGAAATAGCCATACTGATGACAATCGCCGCCAATGTCGTCTGAGCCTCACCACTCGACATCACATTATTGTTCAAAGCCAACGCCAATAAGGCAAAACCGAATTCGCCCCCCTGCCCCAATACCAAACCAGTACGCAATGATGAGGAATTACTCTTAGAAAATAACCGGGTCAACAACCCTATCAGCAGACCTTTCCCTATCGTCAAACCCAGCACCAACAGCAGTACCGGCAACCACAGGGAAGACAATACCCCAAGATCCAGCTTGGTTCCCACCGTAATAAAGAATAGCCCCATCAGAATATCCCGAAACGGGCGTATCTCACTCTCAATCTGGTGCTTGTACTCGGTTTCGCTCAACAACATCCCCGCCAGAAAAGCCCCCAAAGCCAGCGACAAACCCAGAGACTGAGTAATCCACGCCGCCGTCAAGGCCACCAACAGCACCGTAATATTGAACAACTCCAGCGATTCCGCACGAGCAATGTACTGAAACAGCGGCCGCAGCGTGTAATGTCCCACCAGCAAGGTCACAAAAAACAGCAAGGCGTAAGACGACACCTTGAATAAAAATTCACTGGTATTGCCAATTTCATTACCACCACTGGCAGCCAATAGCGGGATAACCACCAAAAAAGGCACCACCGCAATATCCTGAAACAGCAGGATACCCAAAGCAGACTGCCCATGCGGCGCACGCATTTCAGCTTGGTCATTCAATTGCTTGACCACAATCGCGGTAGAAGACATCGCCATTGCCCCGCCTGCCACCAAAGCGCTCTGCCAGGATGCTCCAAAGTAAGACAACAATGCCATTCCCGATAACGTGGAAATCACCACCTGCAAGCCACCTAGGCCGATAATGGTATTGCGCATCGCCATGAACTGCTTCATGGAAAATTCCAGCCCAATGGCGAACAGCAGGAAGACCATGCCGACTTCTCCCATAAAAGCCAGGCCTTCGCTCTCCGGGATAAATTCTGCCCCATTCATCCCCATTGCTGCCCCGACTACCAAATAGCCTAGGATAGGGGGTAAGCGCAAAGTGCGAAAGGCGGCGACAGCCCCAACAGACATTACCAACAGCAGTAAAATACTGCGCAATAGATCGTGTTCTTCCACGTAATTCCCTACAATTTACTTAAGTTGTTTTAGCCAAGTATACGGCTTTCTGAACTTGCATACACTGTGTGGGTTCAGTTCTTACCCAGATCAACGGAGATGAGCAGTGAAAAAAAATCCATTCGGGTGGCAATTACTCCTTTACTTGTGGGTAGGCCCCATCACATTGCTCTGCTTGCCCTTGGCATTGCTGGCAAAATGGACTGGCGGCGGCTATCACCTGCATACCGGCGTGCTGGAAATCTGGGGTGGCTGGGTCGGGCGCTGGCTGGATCGTGGCATCCCGTTGCTGGGTGCGGTCAATGCCATTACCATCGGGCATATCGTTGCAGGCATCTCCCCACAACACTTGCACAATAGCCGGGTACACGAGCGGGTACACGTCGCGCAATTTGAACAATGGGGCTTCCTGTTCCCGCTGGTTTACCTGTTGGCGGGCATCAAGGCACGCCTGCGCGGGGGCAGTTTGTATTGGGATAATCCTTACGAAATCGAAGCCCGAGCCAAAGCGGCAGCAAAAGACCAACACGTTACCTGAGCCATTGGCTGTATTCATCTGCTAACATCCGCGCATGGATATTATCTTTCGTGAATATGGCGCAATCATCCGCCAAAAATGGGGCTGGTTTGTCGTGGTTATGCTCGGCATCTCCGGTGGCGCTGGGCTAGAATTACTGGTTCCCTTGTTTTACAAGGAAATGGCCAACGGCTTGTCAAAACCGTTTACCGCCGACACTCACAGCCTGTTACTGCAAAATCTGACTTACATTGCCATGACCTACGGGGTCATCTGGTTAAGCTGGCGGGCGCTGGAACTGGGCATGATCATGTTCCAGAGTTGGGGTTTGAACAAACTCGATAAGCGCTGCTTTGATGTACTGGTGAAGCAACGCCACCACTTTTTCGAGAATAATTTCGCAGGCAGTCTGGTCAAACAATCCAATCGCTTCATCAAGGCATTTGAAACCATCATCGACTGGCTGATTTTCCAGTGTTACGGCAACTTGCTGCAAATCAGCATCGCCTTTGTGATTTTTTACCAGCAACAACCCCGTTTTGCGCTGTACTTCCTGATCTGGGTAGCGATTTTTCTGGGCTGGAGCGGCGGCTATCTGGTGTGGAAACTGAAATTCGACCTGCGGGTAGCGGAAATGGATTCCAAACTCGGCGGCGCGTATGCCGATGGCATCAGCAATATTGCCATCGTCAAAAGTTTCGCGCTGGAACAGCAGGAACGCACCAATATCAGCGCTCTGGCAGATGAATCTTACCGCAAGCGCAATGTCGCTTGGCTGCTCACTTTCGTGTCCTTTGCCGTACAAAGCACCTTGGTGTTTGGTATCGAGCTGCTATTGCTCTACTGGATGATTGGTGAATGGCAAAGTGGCGCCTTCGAGATTGGCGAATTTGTGCTGTTCCAGACGGTACTGCTGATCCTGATCAGGCATTTGTGGGATTTCGGGATGAATTTCCGGCGCTTTTTCAGTGTACTCGCTGATGCGCGGGAAATGGCGGAAGTGTTCCGTCAGACCGATCTGGAGGAAGAGCACGCCGGGCAAATACACACCATTACGCACGGGGACATCCGTTTCGAGCACCTGGGGTTTGCGTATGCTTCGGCTACGCTAGGCAAGCAGATGGGGTTGTTTGAGGATTTCAATTTGCACATCAAGCCGGGCGAAAAAGTCGCGCTGGTGGGGCATTCCGGGTCGGGTAAAACTTCGCTGACCAAACTGCTGTTCCGCTTTGTTGACCCGCAACACGGCAAAATCCTGTTTGATGGCGTGGATGCCCAAGATTTCAAGCTGGCTTGCTTGCGGGAACAGATTTCACTGGTGCCGCAACAACCGGATCTGTTTCACCGCAGCATCCGCGACAATATCGTGCTGGGCAAGGCCGTTACTGACGAGCAACTGCGCAACGTGGCACGCAAAGCGCGGGCGCTGGAGTTTATCGACAAACTACCGCAAGGCTTCGACACGATGGTCGGGGAACGCGGCGTGAAACTGTCCGGCGGTGAAAAGCAGCGCATCGCGATTGCCCGCGCCTTCCTCGACGATGCACCGATTGTGGTGCTGGATGAAGCCACCAGTGCGCTGGATTCACTCACCGAACAACAAATTCAAGTAGCGATTTTCGAGCTGATTGAGCAAAAAACCGCGATAGTAATTGCGCACCGCCTCGCCACCATCCTGCGCATGGACAGGATTATCGTGCTGGAAAACGGGCAGGTGATTGAACAGGGAACCCACAATGAATTGCTGGCGTTACGCGGCAACTATTACGATATGTGGCAACACCAAAGCGGTGAATTTTTGCAGTAAGCACAACGCTGGTTTCAGGCTTCTACCACCTGACGCTGTGGTACTTTCGCCTTCAACCACTTTTCCAGTTTTTGCTGCAATTCGTCCACCCGCACTGGCTTGGAGAGGTAATCATTCATACCTGCCTCATAGCATTTTTCGTCATCACCTTTCATGGTGTGCGCGGTCAGGGCAATGATGGGTAACGCTTGATAACCCGCGTCTGCCAGCTTGCGGATTTGGCGGGTGGCTTCGTAGCCATCCATCATGGGCATTTGGCAATCCATCAATACCACGTCATAGCGCTGCTGTTGCACTGCCTTGAGTGCTTCTTCCCCATTGATGGCGCAGTCGATATGGGTGTAGCCCAGTTTTTTCAGCATCGCCAGCGCCACTTTCTGATTCACCAGATGGTCTTCAGTTAACAAGATGCGGGTAACACCGTCAGTATTGGCTGGTGGTACGGTAGTTGGTGGTGTTACCTCCAAAGCAGGCTGAATCAAAGCTGGCGGAACAACAGGCACGGGCATACGGTTCAGGTAACGCTGGATAACCGAATGCTTGACGGGTTTATTCAGCAACTGGATATTCGCCCCCAAACGAGTCGCTTCCAACAAGAGCATTTGCTTGGTCGTGCCGTAAATAATAAGGGGCACGTTGGTATGTTCACGTACTTCCTTGATGACCGGCACGATACCCAATGGGTGCTCGGGCTTGTAGTAGAACATATCGGCATCCAGCACGATGACATCGTAAGCACTGTTTTTCTCCAGCGTCAGCAGCAGGCCATTCAGGGTATCGACCATCACCGGCTCCAGCCCCCATTGCTGCATTTGCTTTTCATAAGAAGCATTCAGCAAAGGCTTGGAACCCAACAGGAGTACCGAAGTAATACCCGATACAATGCTGACAGCTTGCTGCCCTGCACCTACTTCCGCCTTAAGCGTGATCCAAAAGCTGGAGCCAACCCCTGGCTTGCTGAGCAAGCCAATATCCCCCCCCATCAATTGCGCCAATTGCTTACAAATCGCTAGCCCCAGCCCCGTACCGCCGTGTTGACGGGTCACAGAACCATCCACTTGTGAAAAGGCCGTGAACAGTTTTGCCTGTGCCGCTTCAGGAATCCCGCACCCGGTGTCCATGACCTCAAAACGCAGGGTTTGTTTATCGCCTTCTTGCTGCCAGACAGCGCCATGAACACTGATCGTGAGGATCACATAACCGCGTTCGGTAAACTTGATGGCATTGTTCAACAGGTTGATCAGCACTTGGCGCAAGCGGATCGGGTCACTGACAAGGGCGGATGGCACATCCTTTTCAATGAAAAAGGCCAATTCAATCCCTTTCGCCTGGGCATTTTCTGCCAACAAATCAATCACGCCTTCAATGACCGGTAATAGATCGAAGCGGCTGTTGCTGATCGACAACTTGCCCGCCTCAATCTTGGAAAAGTCCAGAATGTCGTTGATGATGCGCAACAGCGATTCCGCACTCTGCTGCACGGTATGCACCTGATCACGTTGCTCACGATTCAGTTGACTGCCCAGCAATAATTCTGTCATGCCAATCACGCCATTCATGGGGGTGCGGATTTCATGGCTCATATTGGCGAGAAATTCAGATTTGAGGCGGACGGACTCCAATGCCGCATCCCGTGCTGCCGCTAGTTCTTGCTGGGCAACAATACGGTGGCTAATGTCACGGATAATCCCGGTAAACACCACACAGTCACCAAGGCGGGCTTCACTCACCGACAGGTCAATGGGAAAAGCCGAGCCATCCTTGCGCCGTGCCACGAGTTGACGCGGCTTACCAATAATATGTGGTTCGCCCGTCTTCAAGTAGCGCTGGAGATAGGCATCATGGTTAGCGTGATGATCGCCATCCATCAGGATATTGATATTCTGCCCCAGCAATTCTTCCGGGGTATAGCCGATAACCGGGTAAACCGAGGCATTTGCCTCAATCATAATGCCTTTCGAGTTGATCACCACAATCGCATCCAGCACCGAATCGACAATAGTACGGCTTTTGATCTGGCTTGCGTTGAGATCATCTGCCAATGCCTGTGATGACTTCAAGGAAGTCCGCAGCCCACGCAAGGCCAGCCCCAAGACCAACAGCATCGCAACCCCCAAGCCAAACAGCATCAGGAACGATTCCGTCATGGCTGACTTGGTAGCTTTCTCAAAGCCACTGATCGGGCGACTTACTGCCAAAACGCCACGTACATCCCCTACTTTCCAGTCTTTTTTCGGTGTGCCCGGATAGGTATTGTGGCAATTAACACAACTTTCGCCCAAACGGTCAGCACGGGCATAGCGCAACACTTGCTCATTTTCTTTCCCTTCAAAACGCCAGACAGCTTGCTCAGGGTTTTTACGCAACGCCTGAAGTGCCCATTGCTCAAAATCATCACTCGCCCCGCCACCCTTGCCTTTGCGCCACGGGAAAGGCAAATCGCTGTAAAAGCGTACTTTGTAGTTACTATCATTGCTGTCCGTGAGGAATTTGGCGAAATCAATCATCATGGTCGCAGGCAAAGGCAAGGCATCTTTGCCGGACAAATAATCATGCGTAATGGGAATGCCGTTTTCATTGGCACGCGGCACAAACTGCTCGGAGTAGAAGGTACGGAAACGCGCCACCGACGCCGCAAACTGGCTGGCTTCGTAGACGGCAATTTCTTCATTCACCGAACGGCTTTTTTGGTAGCTGAACCAAAACACCAAGGTTGAACCAATCACCAGCAAGAAAGACAGGATATAGACGATGTAACGAGTGACAAAAGCGTCGCCCTGATAAACGTTTTTACTTTTCGCGTTCATGGCATCTTTTTTATAAAATTATTGATACACATATTAGCAAAATTACTGAATACATTCAGCAAAAATCAACAAGCGAAAAAAAAGGGCTGCCACTAGGGCAACCCTTTGATATAGATGGCGCATCCGGAAGGATTCGAACCTCCGACCACCTGGTTCGTAGCCAGGTACTCTATCCAACTGAGCTACGGATGCGCTGGAAGAGGTGCGCATTATGCTTAGTTGTTCATAATCGGTCAAGCAAAAATTTAAACTTTTTTACTAGCCGTGACGCTCAGCGAACAAAGTGAGGCATTACAAATCATCTGTGCTAGAATTTGTGTGCACTGCAACATAAAATAGGTAAATGACAATGGTAGACTCCGACTTCATGGAATCCCTGAAACGGGCACGCACCTACGGGCTGGGTGAATTTCTGGAAATCATTAGCGAGCTTTCACAAGAAAGCACCAAAAAAGGCGTTCTGTGTCGCAAGCACAAAGAACTGATTACCTTGGGAATTGCGCTGGCGAAAGGTTGCCATCGCTGCATCGACATCCACACCACTGCGGCGGTCAAACTGGGCGCAACGGATACGGAAATGCTGCAAGTACGCCGCGTAGCTCTCTACGTACAAGCCAGCCCGGAACACCACCATGTTGAGCTGTGGAAAGCGTGGATGGACTCGTGGCGTGAATTTTCCCTCAGCAAAGGCTGCATCGACCGCCGCTGCCGCGAACTCGTCGGCCTCGGCATCGCCTTGGTGCAACAAGACGCCCGCCTGATTGAGATGCACGTCAAAGCTGCCCGCGAATTTGGCGCAAGCCCCGAAGAAATTTTCGAGGTCATGCCGATTGCCCTGCTGATGGATGGCGCACCCGCCCTCTCCCAGATCCCGCAACTGGTACGTGCATTGGAACAATCTGAACCCCTAGAGGTTGCCGCCTGAGCAAACACCAACGCATTTACGCCGTCGTCCGGCAAATTCCCGCAGGCTACGTCGCCACCTACGGCGATGTCGCCGCCCTCGCCCACTTGCCGGGTCACGCCCGGCTGGTGGGCTATGCTCTGCACGCCCTGCCGGAATTTTCCGACGTACCCTGGCAGCGCGTCATTAATGCGCAAGGCAAGCTCAGTCTGGGGCGGGCGTTTCCCGGTGGTGAATTGCACCAGCGCCATCTGCTGGAAGCCGAAGGCATCGTGTTCGGCGCCAATGGCAAAATCAGCCTGAAACATTTCCGCTGGCAACCGCCGAGTCATGAACCAGCCCATGAAGATGTGCTCAAAGCCCAGTAATCCTCTATAATCACCGCACTTTAATGACCACCGGCGGTGATTCGCGGGAGCCTTTGCGTTATGCCATTTTCAAACCGACCTTTCAGGGAACCCATTCTGGTGCAAAACCTGCCTATTCTTCAGGAGCGCTACGCCCTGCGCCGCTGCATGGCAGACACCGCACTCGGCAAGCTCTATTGGGCACAAGACCAGAAAAAAACCCAGCAAAACGGCGAACAAGCCAATGTACTGGTGTTCACCCTGCTGCCCGCACTGGCGCAAAACCCCATTTTTGAACAGGCTTTTGGACATATCTTGCCGGGCTACCAAAAAGCTGCCGCCGGAATGCCGCACATCCTTGATGACGGCAAAACCGCCGACGGCATCCGCTGGATGGTGATGCGCAATATCGGCGGCATGTTACTCTCCGAACGCCTCGCGGAGCTGGACGACCGGGGAATGCCCGTACCCGAAGCGATGGAACTGCTCGACAGCATCAGCGACACTCTTGCCAGCCAGCGCCCCGATGGCGTATGTGGTTATCTGGAACCCGATGCCGTCTTGCTGGGTGAAAAACGTCCCTGCTTGCTGACCGCGCCCATCGCAGCCGCCTTGCGGGTTGCCTACAACAACAACCCCAACGAACGCTCACGCCAAACCCTGCACTCCGGTTACATCAGCCCGGAAGTCCTGCTCGGCGACACACCCACCGCTGCTGATGATACTTTTTCGATTGCCAGCCTCGCTTATCATCTGTTTCAGGGTGAAGCACCGTTTGGCAAACAAAGCGCCCTCGAAGCCGCCGTCCGCAACCTGTCCCCCAACAGCATCCGCAAACTGCGCCCCGACGCCTGGAATGTCTTGCGCCAAGGCTTGAGCCTGAAACGAGCGGAGCGCCCCAAAAACCCGGCAACCTTGCTGCGCACCCTGCAACGCAAACAACAAAAAAAGCGGCTACTACCCATCGCTGCGCTGGTCGCTGCTAGCGCAGTTGCCATGACCACCTATACTCTGCTCTCCAACCGTGGCAGCACACCACCAAAACCTGTCGAAACCCAGAGCTCTGCCCCTGTCACCACCACATCCACCGCAGGTCAAACCGCCAAGCCCGCTGAAGACTCAGCCACACTGGTCGGTGAAACCAGCCTGCCACCCGTGCTGGATCAGGAAAGCGTACAAGCCCAAGCTGACAAGCTCGCCGCAGAAACCGCCGCACGCGCCGAAGCCGAACGCCAGAGTGCCGCTGCTTCCGCACAAATCAGACTCGCCACCGAAAACGACATCAGCACCTTGCAAGACAATGCCGCAGACGCCATCCGCAAAGGCAAACTGTTCAGCACCGACCCGGAACAACCTGCCGCTGTTGACTACCTGCGCAAAGCTGTCTCACTCGAAGTAGACAATATCAAAACCCAAAAACTGCTGGCACAACTGATCAACGACCAACACGCCGAAGCCGAAGCATTGCTGGCCGCAGGCAAACTCGACGAAGCCAGCAAACGACTCCGCACCACTGATGACCTCATCTCAGAATTCACCCTTGCCGATAGCCTGAAACGTCAGGTCAGCCTAGAAAGCGCCGTCAAACAAGCCCAACGTAAACAAGCGCTGGAACAGGAAACCAACCCCAGCGCCCCAGACACCAGCGACAATGCAACGGACACCACAACGCCCGCAACCAGTACCAGCGACGTAACAGAATCCAGTGATGACAACGCCCAGCAATACCTCGAACGCGCCCAACGCGCCATCAGCTACGGCAACCTCAACACAGGTGACGACCGCAGCGAAAGCGCCGTCGCTTACCTGAGCACCCTGCTGGAAAAAACCCCCGACCACCCAGAGGCCATGAAGCTGCTGAGAAAAATCGTCACCCTGCAACAAGACGAAGCGCTTGCCATGTTGCGCAAAAACGATACCGAAAAAGCCCGCACCGCGCTGGATAACAGTCAGGAACTGATCGGCAAATACCGGCTGGATAACCAGGTCGAAGAACAGATTTCCCTAGAAAAGCGTTACCGCGAAACGCTGGCGATGGGCATTACCCCCTCCAAAGAAGAAACGAAAGAAGAAGCGCCAGCGCCTGCCAGAAACCCCACACCCCCTCCAGCCGTTGCCCCGCCCCCAACGCCAGTTGCACTGCCGCAAGGCATTACCGCCACACCACGGGAAACGGAAAACCCTGAAGCTGCCGAAGCGGCTGCCCCACCCGCTTACGCCCCTGTTACGCCAACGGAAGTCAATATTCCGGCTGACATCCCTGTGCAAAGCACCGAGTTGCCGCCTATCCAGCTTGATAACCCCGCTCCCGAGTCAGCACCGCCGAACACCGTTATCTTTGAAATACCCGCAACCGATGCAGACAATGCGGTCAACACTGGCAATACCTTCACGCCTGACGTGCCTAACCTGATCGAAGTACCACTGGATAGCATTAAAGATGGCCTGAATAACCGCTGATAACAGGCAACGCTACAGACGCGCAATAAAGGCAGACACGGGGCGTCCATCGTCCAGTGTTTCCACCGCATCCAGCAGGATTTCAGCCCCGGTAAACACCTGCGCCAACTCCCCCGGTTTCAGCAAGAAATTGGGGTTACGCGGGCTACCGAACTGTTCCGAACCCTGCATGAAAGTCTGGTAAATCAGGACGCCACCGGGTTTCAACAAGCGTTTCATCCACGGAAACAGAGGGCGGTGCAGGTAACGCGCCACGTTAATCAGCTCGAATTGCCCACTCGCATAAGCACTGAACGGGTCACTGCCGGTTTCCAAGTTCAGACATTCCGTTTGGATGCTGATCTGATGGCGAACGGCCAGATTCTGGGCACGTTGTAACGCAGCAGGAATGTAGTCGATGCCACACATCTGCCAGCCGTGCATGGCAAGGTACACCATATCCCGCCCTGCCCCACAACCAATATCCAACCCTGTACCCGGCGTAATGCCGTGTGCCGGGGCAAGCTCTGCCACAAAACGAGCGATCAGTGGCGCAGGCTGCCACAAACGTTGGGAATGTGCCCCCCTTGCCAACTCACCCGTTGCCTGCAACGCAGCTTGCACGCTCGGCGTCCACTCGATTTGCTGCACCACCTGATAACCCTTACCCTGCAAAAAAGCACTGGCTTCCAGCAACGTGACCGTATCGCCATACAGGATAATGGGTTCGGAGGTTTTCGGCAGTTCGTGCATCCGTTCTGGCAATTCAGCAGCGGGTAGCGAACAAGCATTCTGATGATGCCCTTCACAAAAAGCCGTAAGATGGCGGCAATCAACAATGGGTAAAATTTTTGTAGGCATAGGATTGTGTATTGATTGGGAAATGATGGTCAGAGTATAACGCACCCTGAAAATAGCGGAGGTAATAGACGTGTTGAAGATGTATGGGTTGTGGGTATTGTTGTTGCCGAGCTTGGCGTTTGCTGATGCCCGTCCGGCGACTTGGGCAATGCCCATTAACGATAGCAAGCTGAGTAATTTCTATCAGGTCAGCCCAATGCTGTACCGTTCCTCGCAGCCCGATGCGGAAGGTTTCGGCGAGCTAAAACAGCATGGCATTGGCGAAGTGCTGGATTTGCGCCTCTACCACAAGGATCTGCCGAGCGCGGACATGGCGTTAACCGTGCACAATGCCCCGCTATTTGCCAGCGGCATCAACCCGGTGCGAGTTGTCAACGCCTTGCAGGTAATTGCCAATGCTAAAGAGCCGGTGCTGGTGCATTGCTTGCACGGCTCTGACCGTACTGGGCTGGTGGTCGCCCTGTACCGCGTGGTGTGTCAGGGCTGGAGCAAACAACAGGCGATTGATGAAATGCAACTGGGTGAGTTTGGTTATCACAGCGTGTTCAGCAATATTCCGGCGTTTATCCAGAATGCGGATGTGAAGACGCTCCGCCAGCAGGTGCAAGGCTCGGCC
This sequence comes from Thiothrix litoralis, assembly GCF_017901135.1. Taxonomy (NCBI): domain Bacteria; kingdom Pseudomonadati; phylum Pseudomonadota; class Gammaproteobacteria; order Thiotrichales; family Thiotrichaceae; genus Thiothrix; species Thiothrix litoralis. The sequence continues at coordinate 1,405,825 of NZ_CP072801.1, forward strand.
TGTCACCTGTGACTGCTCACATCCAGCCGCCGCCCTGCAAAATGACCACGCCCAGACTGGTGGTGAACAAGGAACCCAAGGTCGTCAACACCACGGTATTGGCTGCCAGCGTGGCATTGCCGCCCATCGCCCGCGCCATCACGTAACTGGCGGCGGCGGTGGGTGCGGAAGACATCAGCATTAAAATACCCAAATCCATCCCGCGAAAACCCATCCAGAAGCCGCCAGCGGTAAACAGCAAGGGGATCAGCACCAGCTTGCTGAAGGTTGCCAACAGCGTTTTGCTCATTTCCTGTTTCAGCGTATGGAAATCGAGCGATGCGCCGGTACACAACAGCGCCAGCGGCAAAGCCATATCCGCCAGCGTTTCCCCTGCCTTCATCAGCAACTCAGGCGGGCGCACATCCCACCAGGCAAACGGCAAGGCCAGCACAATGCCAATAATCAGCGGGTTGGTAGCGATATTACGCAGGATGCCGCCAATTCCCTGCTGTTTATGCAAGGAACGGCTCAGGGTGATCACCCCCAGAATATTGAACAGAATGCTCAAAATCCCCACGTACAAGGACGCTGCCACCAGCGCGACATCGCCATAGGCATTCACACAATACGCCAGCCCGATAATTGCCATATTGGAACGAAAAATCCCCTGCACCACCACGCCCCGGTCTTCTGGCGGGTTAACCGTGAAATGCGCCATGATTTCCGTCAACACAAACAGAATGCTCATCGCCACCAAGCCATAGGCGATCAGGTGGAAATTGGTGGTCGCGTCGATGTGGTTTTTCGCGATACTGACAAACAGCAAGGCAGGCAACGCCCAGTTAAACACCAGCCGCGAACCTGCTTCCACAAAGGCATCGTTGACGGAGCGACGCCGCGCCAACCACGCACCCAAGGCCAACAGGATAAAAATCGGCCCTGTGACCGACAGGGAAAATAGGATAGTGTTCCAAAATTCGAGCATTACACATCTGCCAAAGCCAAATCAGGTGCATAAGATACCCTGAAAATGGTTGGATTTGTGTTCATTTAGCCATCATGATTTTTTGTAATAGGCCATGATTTAGTATAAATTACTTCCGTTATTCAGCAAAAGACGACAGCTCATCGGATTCTTGGTCGGTAAAGATCAGGGCGGTAGCGTACTTACACAGGGCAAACGCATGAATAAGCCAGTAAAATCAATAGCGAACGATTAACGCCCAAACGACGTCACCTGATAAGCTATCCCCTTTTCATCGAAGGGATGCACCCATGCAAGATCATGACCTGCTTAGCCACTTCTCCATCATTCAAGACTACCGTCAAACGGGAAAAATTGAACACAAACTCACTGATATTTTGCTCTTGGTTATCTGTGCGGTCATTGCGGGTGCCGATGGCTGGGAAGAAATTGAAGACTTTGGACATGATCGACTCACTTGGTTACAAGAATACGCTGATTTTGATAACGGCATCCCCAGCCACGACACCCTTGCTCGCGTGATGAGCTTGATTAACCCACAACAATTCCAACGCTGTTTCGCTGACTGGATGCAAAGTTGTCACACACTCACTAACGGTGAAGTCATTGCCATTGATGGTAAAACCTTACGCGGCTCTTATGACAAGCGCCGTAGAACAGGGGCTATCCACATGGTCAGTGCTTTCTCAACGGCGAATGGCGTAGTGTTAGGACAAGTCAAAACCGATGAAAAATCCAATTAAATCACTGCTATTCCTGAATTATTGAAACTGTTATCGGTGTGTGGCTGTCTCGTCACGTTGGACGCGATGGGTTGCCAGAAAGCGATTGCCCAAGCCATTCTTGATAAGGAAGCCAATTACCTGTTAGCAGTCAAAGGTAACCAGAAACGGCTTGAAGATGCTTTTGCGAAACATTTTCCGCTGAGTCACGTAGCCCAGTATCCAGGTGATTACTTCAACACCATTGAAAAGGCACACGGTAGAGAAGAAACCCGTTTCCATATCGTGAGCGATGTCATCGGGGATTTCGTGGCGTTAAGTGCCGATTGGCCTGAGTTAAAAACGCTGGGTGTCGCTTTATCGTTCCGCACCGCCAAAGGGGAAATACCCGAAAATGCTACGGTTCGCTATTACATCAGCTCCGCAACGCTCACCGCCAAACAATTCGCGGATGCTATCCGTAACCATTGGATGATCGAAAATCAGTTACACTGGCGGTTGGATGTCGCCATGCGTGAAGATGATTGCAGAATTCGCCGCGACAAAGCCGCTGAGAACCTTGCAGGGATACGCCATATCGCCTTTAACCTGTTGAACAGCCACAAAACGTTTAAGGCAGGCATGAAACGCAAACAGAAAAAGGCCGCCATGAACACAGACTATCTTTCTGAGTTATTGATGGCTAAAGGATTTTCGTAATCTTGCCGTGACTTATTAACCAATGACCAAAAAAGTGGATAAGAAGTTTTCAGGATTAGTAACAGCCTCATTTTTCTGAGTCCCAACAATGCGCCGTGCCGACCCAATCTTTCAGGGCGTTGACAACTTCTATCTAACACTTGGAGTGTGTACTATGAACTTCGTCAGAATTACTATTGTCTCAACCGTATTGACATCTTTGACAGCCTGTTCCTCGGCTCCACAAAAGCCAATTTCGCACAAGCCTCAAATTCAAACGCCTGTGGAAGCTCCCAAAAAGCAAGTCACCACGTTCCGTCTAATAGCGAACCTGATAAAACTCCCTGGCCAAGAGTTTACGCCACTGGACCCTCCGTACAATTTAGATTTCACTACCACAGGTGGTGGTGTGGCTCACAGTAAGGGCTACGGCGATTGCACTATGGATGTCCCCGGAATCCTCGAGTGCAACTTTGCGAAAGTAGCTCTCATGGATGGGGGCATCTTCGTGCTGAACGATCTTGAGAAAGGAGTACTCCTCGGTGGCCACTGGACTACGTTCTGAGAACCGGCGGCTGCACAATTTCAAAACAGCTCAAGAATTGTTGGTTGACCAATCCTCCATATGTCTAACAATGCGCCATGCCAGCCCAACAAAAGACCAAGAATTGGTGCCGAGCCAATTTTTCAGGGCTTTGACGATTCTGCGTGCCAAGCCAACAAAAGATTAAGAATTGGTGACAACCCAATCTTCCATGAGTTTGACGATGTGCCATGTCAATCCACATAAAAGGGAAGATAATTTCAATTAATTGGCTCACGAGATTCTCGACGACGGACGCGGTGACAGCCCGCGATTTTTTCCAATCTACCCCCCGCCGCACCCGTCAGATTTAACGTTGAGGCTGTAGAAAAACCTATGCCCCACCAAGCCTTGACACTGCACCTTAATCCGCCATATCCCTTCACCCGCCATCATCCCCAACGGCACTGCCCACAACTTCACCTCATCACTTTCCCCAAACGGCAACACCCGTTCCCCGCCATACAACACCATCCCCTGTACCACCCACCCCGGATTCTGCCCGATAAAGTAGCTGATATGCCGGAAATCCGCCGGGGTAACGCTAATAAATCACTTGTCTCCTAATGCCATTTGTTGGCACAATAGCCAACATGAAAGCAGAGCTGATTACCCAATTCAAAGACATTGCCACGAATGGTGACATTATTGAGATGGTTGTGTGGCACGTCCCCACGCCCGTTCCGCCGACAACGCATCATTACAAATATCGTCTCGTTTACATTGTTGATAACAAACGGGTTATTGGCTTCGACAATGAACGGGGCAAAGGCGATCACAAACATTGGGGTGATGTTGAGCATCCCTATGTTTTCAACGATATAGACACATTAATCGAAGACTTTTTGCTAGAGGTGGACAAATGGAAAAGCGTACATTAACCATCACATTGCAACCTGATTGGAAAGCTGCGCTGCGTGCAGCAGGAAAAGCCGCACAGCGCGGAGGATACCAAGGTGAATTTCTTAATTTTGAGTCACCCGGCATCTTTTTTTCCCGCCTGAGCGAACGCCGCTGGGCAATCATCAATGCCCTACAGGTGACGGGTACAATGGGAGTGCGAGAACTGGCACGGCATCTACAACGGGATGTGAAGCGCGTCCATGAAGATGCTCAGGCGTTGGTTGAATTGGGCTTGATTGAGCGTGACACCAAAGGCTCATTGACCTGCCCTTATGCGGATATTCATGTTGATATGCACATCGTTCCCAATTTACAAGCAGCATGAAAACTCACTGAGTCACCACGATGGCAACGTCGGGAAGAATCCGAGCCTAATCCCGATTCTTCCCTGACTCGCTGTTTATCTTCACCCCCAGGGCAAACGCATGAATAAGCCAGTAAAATCAATAGCGAACGATTAACGCCCAAACGACGTCACCTGATAAGCTATCCCCTTTTCATCGAAGGGATGCACCCATGCAAGATCATGACCTGCTTAGCCACTTCTCCATCATTCAAGACTACCGTTAAACGGGAAAAATTGAACACAAACTCACTGATATTTTGCTCTTGGTTATCTGTGCGGTCATTGCGGGTGCCGATGGCTGGGAAGAAATTGAAGACTTTGGACATGATCGACTCACTTGGTTACAAGAATACGCTGATTTTGATAACGGCATCCCCAGCCACGACACCCTTGCTCGCGTGATGAGCTTGATTAACCCACAACAATTCCAACGCTGTTTCGCTGACTGGATGCAAAGTTGCCACACACTCACTAACGGTGAAGTCATTGCCATTGATGGTAAAACCTTACGCGGCTCTTATGACAAGCGCCGTAGAACAGGGGCTATCCACATGGTCAGTGCTTTCTCAACGGCGAATGGCGTGGTGTTAGGACAAGTCAAAACCGATGAAAAATCCAATGAAATCACTGCTATTCCTGAATTATTGAAACTATTATCGGTGTGTGGCTGTCTCGTCACGTTGGACGCGATGGGTTGCCAGAAAGCGATTGCCAAAGCCATTCTTGATAAGGAGACTAATTACCTGTTGGCAGTCAAGGGCAATCATAAACGGCTTGAAGATGCTTTTGCGAAACATTTTCCGCTGAGTCACGTAGCCCAGTATCAAGGTGATTACTTCAGCACTATTGAAAAGGCGCACGGCAGAGAAGAAACCCGTTTCCATATCGTGAGCGATGTCATCGGGGATTTCGTGGCGTTAAGTCTACAGTTCGCTATTACATCAGCTCTGCAACGCTCACCGCCAAACAATTCGCGGATGCTATCCGCAACCATTGGATGATTGAAAATCAGTTACACTGGCGGTTGGATGTCGCCATGCGTGAAGATGATTGCCGAATTCGCCGCGACAAAGCCACCGAGAACCTTGCAGGGATACGCCATATCGCCTTTAACGTATTGAACAGCCACAAAACGTTTAAGGCAGGCATGAAACGCAAACAGAAAAAGGCCGCCATGAACACAGACTATCTTTCTGAGTTATTGATGGCTAAAGGATTTTCGTAATCTTGCCGTGATGCCCGATCCTGATCACTCTGACGGTGAGGAGCGTTTCATCCTGATGGGTGTGAGTGCTTATTCGAGGCTGTTGGTTGTCTGCCACTGTGAACGTGATGAAGATACGATCCGTATCATCTCCGCACGAAAAGCGGACAAATCCGAAAAACGACAATATGAAGGTGGTCGCCATGCGTGAGAGCTATGATTTTACCAACAGTGTCCCCAACCCTTATGCAAAGCGGATGAAGCAGCAGATCACTATACGTATAGATCAGGATACTGTTGATTACTTCAAAGGCATGGCTGAGGACAAAGGCATTCCCTATCAAAGTCTGATTAACTTATATCTGCGTGACTGTGCCACCAAACACAAGCAGTTAGATTTATCTTGGTCATAAATAAAGTGCTAACAAGTTGCTCGACGACGGACGCGGGGACAGCCCACGACTCCGTTTTGATTACTCCCCGCCGCGCCCATCAACCGAGACGTTGGCTTCTCAAATGACAAATATGATTATCCAAAACTGACAGACCGAATGAAGATTATTTCATCATGCGCTAACGCGGGAAATGCTGTGCCAGATTTAAAGCCTGAATTTAGAGCATTGGGGCGGCTCGCTGAGGCTCGGGAATGCTTGACGATCCTTACCTGTAAGGCGAAACTAGGCAGGTAACACAACAGAAGCCACCTAGATGATCAGCAAGCGTTTCAACAAGCCAGTCATACTCACCTATCATGCAACAGAACAGATGGCTGAACGGCAGATAGACGAGAAGACACTTACTGACCTGATAGAATCGGGTGATGTGAAGTACAAAGATGAGCAGCATTTGTGGATTTATAAGGCATACCCTAACCGTGAAGACAATATGCTGTGTGCCGCCGCGATTGAGCGTAACAATTTGATCATCAAAACTGTCATGATCAACTGGGAGTTAAGCGATGAACATTAAATACTATGAAGACGATGACATCCTAGTTCAGCGGTTTAGCAATAACCCGATTGTTCGGGAAGTCTCGCAAGGCTGGAACATCAACGTCAGCTACGATAAAGATAACAATATCGTGCAGATTGTTATACTTGAAGCCAAAGAAAAGGGACTTTATCCAGTTATACCCATGAAAATGGCAGCCTAACTTCGTTCACCAAAGATTCATTGATACGCGGGGACAGCCCGCGACTTTGCACAATTCACACCGCGCCGCGCCCGTCATGCTGGACGTTGAGGCTGTAGAAAAACCCTCCGAACCGCCATTTTGTGGGATAATCAAGCATCACAAGCACCAGAATGAGTAGACAGGCATGGCACGCTACAAACCGATCCATCAAGGCGTAAAACTGTTGGCTGTGGACTTTGACCGGCAAATCCTGCACGGTACGTTTGAATACGCGCTACGTCATCTGGTGGATAAGGAACTCGACCTTGAAGACTTCCACCAACGTTATAAGAATGATGTGCAAGGTGCAGCCGCTTTTGACCCAGCGGTGTTACTCAAAATCATCCTGTTAGCTTACAGCCGTGGCATTATCAGTAGCCGCAAAATCGAATCAGCGTGCCGTGAGAATATGCTGTTCATTGCGATTTCCGGTGACAGCCAACCGCACTTCACCACGCTGGCGGCGTTTATCGCCAATGCCGGGGAGCTGATCACCAAACTGTCTACCCAAGTGCTGCTAATTTGTGACCGCCAAGGCTTGATCGGGAAGGAGATGTTTGATCTAGCCCAGCAAACCCGGACATTAGACAACAACAAAAGAAACAAATTTGATATGAAAAATATAATCTTGATCACTCTTTTAGTCGGCATTGGATGGTATGGAAATTTTTTCTATAAACAACATCAATTATCTTTACTAAATACCCCCTCAAACGCCGCACCGACTATAGCCACAAAATGCATTACTAAAGATGGCCATGTTATATATGGTAGCGTGCCTGTAGGAACTGTATGTGAAAGAAAAGAACCGATTGATGGCGCATTAACAATCATTGGCGGCGAATCTCCACGCATTGATAAACAGAACTCATATAGTCAAAGCGGTAAATCTTCAAGCTTTCGCTGTGATGGCAGAGTATATTGTTCTCAAATGAACTCTTGCGAAGAAGCTACTTTCTTTTTGAACAATTGTCCAAACCTCAAAATGGATGGAAACAATGATGGTATTCCTTGTGAGAAACAATGGTGCAAATAATGAAATCAAAGCAAATCATTTTGCACACCATTGAAGTGTGGTGAAAAAAGCGAGCACGAGACTCAGAACAATATAGGGAGGCCGTGGAAAGCAGTTTGTAAATGTGGCAACGACCTCTATTATGAAGTCGACGAAATACCAATATTCGGAAACACAGAGAAAACCTAACAAACGGAAATTCTCTGCATCTAAACTTGAGGTATGCTTCTAATTCGATATAGTACGGTCAGTATTTTTAGCCAGATAAACGAACACTATGCCCAGCTACTACCTCCACACAGACAATGCCAAACAAGCGCTGGATGCCATCGCCAAGGGGCTTACCTGCATCCGGCTCTCCACCGACCTGAACCTTTCGGAACAAGACTTTGCCTTAAGCGACCAGAGCCTAGTGCTCGACGCAGACAATCGACTCTCCATCGACACCCTCAAAAGCATCGTCAAAAAGACCCAGAGGATCTACCTGTGTCGCGATGGCACGATGCATCCCTTGGAAGACCGCAGCGCTGGCTACTACAAGCTCGTTCCCACGGCTGGCGCACCGCTGCTGGAAATTAGCGGCGTCAAGATGCACATCTCCAAGGGAACCGACCCCTTTGCCAGCGCCTCCGCGATGGCGCAACAAGCAGTGCGCAAGGGTGACAAGGTATTGGACTGCTGTAGCGGCTTGGGCTATGCCGCCATCGCCGCCCACCGACTCGGCGCAAGCGAAGTACTCAGCATCGAACTAAGCCCGGAAGTCATGAGGCTACGCTCACAAAACCCGTGGTCAAACGATTTAGGGCAAGCCGGAATTGTGCAACGCCAAGGCAGTAGCTATGAACTGATAGGCTCCATGCCTGCGGCTTCCTTTGATGCGGTCATTCACGATCCACCGCGTTTTTCCCTCGCTGGGGAACTCTACAGCGAAGAATTCTACCGGGAAATCTTCCGGGTGCTACGCCGCGACGGGCGGCTGTTTCATTACACCGGCAATCCACACGTCGTCAAAAAAGGCAGCAGCTTTGTCGATGGCGTCATCCACCGGCTCAAGGCGGCAGGCTTCAAGCACGTACAAAAAGTCGAGCACCTGATGGGTGTCAGCGCCCAAAAATAACAGCAAAAAAAAGCGGCTCGTTGTTCACGCGAGCCGCCAACCGGTTTCTCACTTAACGTGAGGAGTCAAACTCTTACAGAATGGGAATCTTTACTTCTTCGGCGCGTAAATATCCGTGCAAGTCCCTTCTGCCACTTCCGCCGCAAAGTTCAGCGTCTCGGAAAGCGTCGGATGCGGATGGATAGTCAAGCCGATGTCATGCGCATCCGCACCCATTTCCAGCGCCAACACCGCCTCAGCAATCAGCTCACCGGCATTCTTACCCGCAATGCCCGCGCCAATCAGCCGCCCGGTTTCCTTGTCAAACAGCACTTTAGTAATGCCGTTGCTGGCATCCATCGACAAAGCCCGCCCACTTGCTGCCCACGGGAACGCGCCTTTTTCATACGCAATCCCCTCAGCCTTGCACTGCTCTTCAGTCTTACCCATCCACGCCACTTCCGGGTTGGTGTAAGCCACCGATGGAATGGTTTTCGCATCGAAATACGCCTTGTGCCCGGCAATGACTTCCGCCGCCACTTTGCCTTCGTGTGTCGCCTTGTGCGCCAGCATCGGTTGCCCCACGATGTCGCCAATCGCGAAAATGTGCGGCACATTGGTACGCATCTGGTTATCCACCGGAATAAACCCGCGAGCGCCCGCGAAGACACCCGCCTTACCCGCGTCGATCAGATCACCGTTGGGGCTGCGCCCAATCGCCACCAGCACCCGGTCAAAGGTATCCTTTTCAGGCGCACCCTTGCCTTCAAACGAACACACCAACCCTGCCGCCGTCGGCTCAATCGCCGTGACCTTGGTATTGAGGTAAATGGCTTCGTACTGGCCTTTGATCTTATTGTGCAAAGGCTTCACGATGTCGCGGTCAGCACCGGGCATCAAACCGGGGGAAAGCTCCACCACCGTCACACTCGCGCCCAGCGCGTGGTAAACCGTAGCCATTTCCAGCCCGATAATGCCACCGCCAACCACCAGCAAACGCTTGGGGATTTCCTGTAATTCCAACGCAGCGGTGGAATCCATCACACGCGGATCATCCCACGGAATAAACGGTAGCTTGGTAACACGCGAACCCGCCGCAATGATGCAGTTGGCAAACTTAACCGTTTGCTTGCTGCCGTCTGCCGCCTCCACCTCCAGCGTGTGCGCAGAGGTGAAACGACCATAACCCTGCACGATCTGCACCTTACGCTGCTTTGCCAGCCCTTTCAGACCCGTGGTCAACTTGCTGACTACATCGCTTTTGTGCGCCCGTACCGCAGCGAGGTCGATGTCCGGCTCACCGAATTTCACCCCATGCTTGGCAAATTCCTTAGCCTCTTCAATCACCTCAGCGGTGTGCAGCAAGGCTTTGGACGGGATACAACCCACGTTCAAGCACACCCCGCCGATATTAGGGTAACGCTCGATCAGCACCACTTTCTTGCCGAGATCAGCCGCGCGGAAAGCGGCGGTGTAGCCGCCGGGGCCAGAGCCTAGCACAACGAGTTCGGTTTCAATTGAAGAACCCCTCACCCCTAACCCCTCTCCCTCAAGGGGCGAGGGGAACGAAGAAGGAGACTCTTGCTCCCCCTCGCCCCTTGAGGGAGAGGGGGTTGGGGGGTGAGGGGTTTTCCCCTCTTCCGCCACTTCCAGCATCAACAACACCGACCCTTCCGACACCCGATCCCCCACCTTCACCAGCATCTGCTTGACAGTGCCAGCCAAGGGGCTAGGAATTTCCATCGAGGATTTGTCGGATTCAATGGTAATCAGCGAATCTTCCGCTTCGATCTTGAAACCAGCGTCGACCAGCACTTCGATGATTTCCACATCCTTGAAGCTACCAATGTCGGGGACTTTGACTTCGATTAGCGTGCTCATACCAGCAACCTCCGAATGTCACCCAGCATTTTCGCAAGGTAGGTGGTGAAACGCGCACCCTCCGCCCCATCGACCACGCGATGGTCATACGACAGCGACAGCGGCAACATCAAGCGCGGCGCGAATTCTTTACCGTTCCAGATCGGCTGGATGTCGGATTTGGACACACCGAGGATAGCGACTTCCGGTGCATTCACAATCGGGGTGAATTTGGTGCCGCCGATCCCGCCGAGGCTGGAAATTGAGAAGCAGCCGCCTTGCATATCCGCCGGTTTCAGCTTCTTGTCACGCGCCTTGCCAGAGATTGCCTTCAACTCTTCCGACAGTTGCATGATGGACTTTTTGTCCACGTCACGAATCACCGGCACGACCAAACCATCCGGCGTATCCACGGCCACACCCACATGGTAGTAATGCTTGCGGATCAGGTTTTCACCCTTCGCATCCAGTGAGGAATTGAAACGCGGGTAAGCCTTCAAGCCAGCCACTACCGCTTTCATGATGAACACCAGCGGGGTGATTTTCATCCCGGACTTGGCATTTTCCTCATTCAACTGCTTGCGGAAGGCTTCCAGATCGGTAATGTCCGCCTGATCAAACTGCGTCACATGCGGAATGTGTACCCAGTTGCGGTGCAGGAATTCGCCCGTCAGCTTGTTGATGCGTGACAGCGCCACCGTTTCGATTTCACCCCATTGGCTGAAGTCGATGTCCGGCATCGGTGCAACGCCGAGCGTATTGCCGGAAGCAGCACCTCTGCCCGGCACACCGCCCATGCTCATCACGTCCTTGATGTACGCTTTCACGTCTTCTTGGGTGATGCGTCCTTTGCGGCCTGAGCCGGTTACTTTATTGAGATCAGCACCGAGTTCGCGGGCAAACTTGCGTACCGATGGCGTCGCGTAAGCCTTGCTGAAATCGAGCTTGGAAGAGGAAGAAGCCCCCTTCCCTAACCCTTCCCCCGCAAGGGGTGAAGGGGACAAGACGGGAGCAACTGGCTTAGATTCCGTCATCTTCGCTCCTTCACCTCTTACGGGGGAAGGCTGGGATGGGGGGGTAACAGCCGCGCCAGCGGCTGCCTCCGCCACCTCCATCATCACCACCAGACTCCCTTCCGAAATCCGGTCGCCGACCTTAACTTTCACTTCCTTGACCACACCCGCTGCGGGTGAGGGAATTTCCATCGACGACTTGTCGGATTCAATCGTGATGAGTGAGTCTTCAACGTTGATCGTATCGCCAACGTTAACCAGTACTTCAATGATTTCAACATCTTTGAAGCTGCCAATGTCTGGCACTAAAATTTCCTGGATTGCCATAACATGCTCTCCTTATGCCAGACGTGGGTTAGGTTTTTCGGGGTTGATGCCGTATTTTTCCATCGCCTTGACCAAATCAGCAGCAGGTAAGGATTTTTCATCCACCAGCGCTTTCAGGGCGGCAATCACGATGTAATGACGGTTAACCTCGAAATGTTTACGCAGTTGCGCACGGGTATCGCTACGCCCAAAGCCGTCCGTGCCCAGCACGGTGTAAGGCATTGGCAACCAAGCACGGATTTGATCCGGGTACTGGCGGATATAGTCGGTCGCGGCAACCGCAGGCCCACGTTGGCCTTTCATGGCTTGGGTCACATACGGCACTTTCGCATCTTCCAGCGGGTGCAGCATGTTCCAGCGATCGATGTCACGGGCTTCACGCGCCAGTTCGTTGAAACTGGTCACGCTCCACACATTGGCATCCACGCCCCATTCCTTGTCGAGCAATTCTGCGGCAGCAATCACTTCGCGCAGGATCGTGCCTGAACCCATCAGTTGCACTTTCTTGCGCTTTTTACCGCCGCCGCTGAACAGGTACATGCCTTTGACAATGCCGTCTTCACAACCGGCTGGCATGGCGGGGTGCGTGTAGTTTTCGTTCATCGCGGTGATGTAGTAATACACATCTTCCTGATCCTGATACATGCGTTTCAGGCCGTTATGAATGATCACCGCCATTTCATAAGAGAAGGTCGGGTCGTAAGACAGGCAGTTCGGAATCAAGCCTGCCTGAATCAGCCCGTGACCATCCTGATGTTGCAAGCCTTCACCGGCGAGCGTGGTACGCCCTGCCGTGCCGCCAATCAGGAAGCCGCGTGAACGCGAATCACCCGCCGCCCATGCCAAATCACCAATGCGCTGGAAACCGAACATGGAGTAGTAAATGTAAAACGGCACCATGTTCACGCCGTGGGTACTGTAGGCTGTCGCTGCTGCAATCCATGAGGAGAACGCGCCCGCTTCATTGATACCCTCTTCCAGAATCTGTCCGGTCTTGTCCTCTTTGTAGAACATGACCTGATCTTTATCCTGCGGCTCGTACAACTGCCCGACCGAAGAATAAATCCCCAACTGGCGGAACATGCCTTCCATACCAAACGTCCGCGCCTCATCCGGCACGATCGGTACAACATGGCGACCCATGTTTTTATCGCGTGCCAGCAAGGTCAGCAAACGCACGAATACCATCGTGGTCGACATTTCGCGCTCGCCCGTGCTTTCCAACAGCGGTTGGAAAATGGAAATATCCGGCACTTTCAGCGGCGTTGCGTGGGTCTGGCGCTGCGGCAAAGAACCACCCAAGGCTTTACGGCGTTCCAGCAGATACTGCATTTCTTCGCCGTTCGGGTCAGGGCGGTAGTATTTCGCTTCAGCCGCATCCGCATCGCTCAACGGGATGTTGAAACGGTTTTTATAGGCAATCATTTCTTCGCCACTCAGCTTTTTCTGCGAGTGGGTACGGTTCTGGCCTTCGCCAGCAGAACCCATGCCGTAACCTTTCACGGTATGTGCCAGAATAACGGTTGGCTGCCCGGTGTGGTTTACGGCTGCGTGGTAGGCGGCAAACACTTTGTGCGGATCATGACCACCACGGTTCAAACGCCAGATGTCGGCGTCGCTCATTTTTGCGACCATTTCCTTTAGTTCGGGGTATTTACCGAAGAAGTTCTCACGCACATATTTACCATCGCGGGATTTGTAGTTCTGGTACTCGCCGTCGACCGCTTCCATCATGCGGGCTTTGAGCAAACCGTCTTTGTCTTTGGCCAAGAGCGGATCCCAGTAAGAACCCCACAGGACTTTGATGACATTCCAGCCAGCGCCACGGAATACCGCTTCGAGTTCCTGCACGATTTTACCGTTGCCACGCACTGGGCCATCCAGACGTTGCAGGTTGCAGTTGACGACCCACACCAGATTGTCGAGTTTTTCGCGACCACCGAGGGAAATCGCCCCGAGGGTTTCCGGCTCATCGGTTTCACCGTCGCCGACGAATGCCCAGACCTTGCGGTTGGCGGTTTCAGCCAGCTTGCGGTCTTGCAGGTACTTCATGAAGCGTGCTTGGTAGATCGACTTGATCGGCCCCAGCCCCATGGAAACGGTCGGGAACTGCCAGTAATCCGGCATCAGCCACGGGTGTGGATAAGAGGACAAGCCGCCGCCATCCACTTCCTGACGGAAATTGTCGAGTTCGGATTCGGTAAAGCGGCCTTCGAGGAAGGAACGCGCATACATACCCGGTGCAGCATGACCTTGTATATACAGCAAGTCGCCGCCGTGTTGCGGGGAAGGCGCGTGCCAGAAATGATTCATGCCCACATCGTATAACGTCGCGGCTGAGGCGAAGGTGGCAATGTGCCCGCCCAGTTCCGGGCTTTCGCGGTTAGCACGTACCACCATTGCGGCTGCATTCCAGCGGATATAAGAGCGCAACCGCGCCTCAATCGCGGGCTTACCGGGTGTATAGTGTTCTTTATGGGGGGGGATGGTATTGATGTAAGCGGTGTTGGCTGAGTATGGCAGGTTCGCGCCGTTATGACGGGCAGTAGCAATCAGCTCTTCTAGCAAGAAGTGGGCACGTTCCACACCTTCTGCTTCAATGACTGCTTCAAGGGAATCAGTCCATTCTTTTGTTTCTTGCAAATCAATATCTTGTATTGAATTATCCATTGTACATCCTCTCTCTTCCAGCGATAACTCTGGCGCACCAAATGGTATTATTATCCAGATGGATATGAACCATATCACACGATTGTATTTTTTTGAACGAAAAAATTATTACAAAAATAAAAACTTAAATATCAAAAACTTAAGAATATTAAATATTTTTAAAAATCTTTCCTATTCATTTTACATCAGTTCCGTTAAGCTCTCGCTATGACTGATGATATAGAAATAATCCCTATCGCCGGACGTTTCCGTGGCTTCCTCCCAGTAGTGGTGGATGTGGAAACGGGAGGCTTTGATTGCCGCAAGGATGCGTTGCTCGAAGTGGCAGCCGTGGTGCTGCGTATCGACGAAAAAGGTGAGCTATCACGCCACCGCACTTTCAGTTGGCACATTGAACCTTTCCCCAATGCCAACATGGATCCCAAGTCGCTCGAAGTGAACGGCATCAAGCCTTTCAGCCCCTTGCGCATGGCTGTCCCTGAGCCGAAAGCGATGGAAGAATTCTTCAAGGTCATCCGCAAGGAAGTGAAGGTTAACCGTTGCAGTCGCGCCATTCTGGTTGGTCACAATGCACCGTTTGACCTGAACTTTGTGCACGCGGCCTCAGAACGCATTAAAGCCACCCGCAACCCCTTCCACCCCTTCAGCACGCTGGACACGGTTTCCTTGGGTGCGGTGATGTATGGGCAAACGGTATTGGCGCGACTGGCGCAAGCAGCAGGCATGGGCTGGGATGCAGATTCAGCGCACTCAGCCGTGTATGATGCTGAAAAAACAGCAGATTTATTTTGCCATTTCGTGAATACCTGGCAAACACTCGACGCAGCGTTTAAAGCTGTCGAGAATTAAGATGTAGGGTGGGTGGAGCGGAACGCGATACCCACCGCGTCGGTGAAATGGTGGGTATCGTTCCTCCACCCACCCTACAAAATTACTTCCCTGTCTTCAATTTTTCCCAATAGCCGTCATACACTTTCATAGCGTCGCCGACATCCTGCTGGAATTCACTGGCTTTAACGATGTCTGCGGGCGGGAAAATCACCGGGTTATTTTGGGTATCCTCATCCAGTAACTCCTTGGACGCCATGTTGGGAGTGCTGTAGCCCAGCTCTTCGACCACTTGCTGACCCACTTCAGGGCGCAACATGTAATCAATGAACTTGTGGGCATTCTCGACATGTTCCGCACCAACCGGGATCGCAAAACTGTCTACCCAGAAACCCGCGCCTTCCTTGGGAAAAATGTACTGGATATCCGGGTTCTCCTGTTGCGCCATGATGACTTCACCGCTCCAGATCATTCCCAGATTCACATCGCCTGCCAGAAACGGTTCACGCGGTGCATCTGCATTGAATACCAGCACGTTGGGCATCAGCTTTTTCAGGTCTTCGTAAGCCGTTTTGATTTCATCCGGGTTGGTGGTATTGGTGGAAAAGCCGTTCTTTTTCAGCGCCATGTGGAATACTTCACGCACATCATCGGTCAGCAACAACTTCCCTTGCCACTTTTCATCCCACAAATCTGCCCATGAAGTGATGGTAGCAGGGTCAATTTCCTTGGCATTCACGCCAATGCCGGTGCTGCCCCACAGGTAGGGGACGCTGTATTCATTGCCGGGGTCATAGGGTTTGTCCAGCAAATCAGGCGAAAGGTTTTTCAGGTTGGGAAGCTTGGCAGGGTCAATCTTCTGCAATAAACCTTCCTGACGCATCTTCGACACCAGATAGGAGGATGGCACCACAATGTCGTAACCCTTGCCCTTTTGCAGCTTGATCTTGGAGTACATCACCTCGTTATTTTCGTAGGTGGAATACTCGACCTTGATGCCGGTTTCCTTGGTGAAATCTGCCAGCGTACTTTCGGGAATGTATTCTGCCCAGTTGTAAACCACGAGTTTTTCTTCAGCGTGCAGCGCCGTTGTCGCCGCCATCAGCACAGCAGCCAGTAAAGCAGGGATTGTTTTCATGTCAGTGTTTTCTCCTGAGTAGCAAAGTTGAGAACGTAACCAAAAGCAGTGACAGCGCCAGCAACAGGGTTGCCAACACATTCACTTCGGGCGAAACACCGACCTTGACCATCGAAAACACCCGGATCGGCAGGATTTCAAAGCTGGGGCCGGTCACAAACGAGCTGATGATTACATCATCTAATGATAGGGTAAAGCTCAATAACCACCCCGCGACAATCGCCGGAAACACCAACGGGAAGATAATCAGGCGAAAAATACGGCTTTCACTCGCCCCCAAATCCTGCGCAGCCTCCAACAAATATTGATCGAAACCTTTGAGTTGCGCATACACCGTAATCACCACAAACGGCAGGCAAAAGGTGATGTGCGCAATCAGCAACGACCAGAAACCAAGCTGGATACCCAACGCAATAAAGATCACCAAAAAGGTAATCGCCAGCACAATATCTGGCGACATCATCACAATGAACAACAACCCGCTGGAGGTGGCCTTGAGCGGGAAACGGTAACGGTACAAGGCCAGCGCCATCAAGGTTCCGATAAGGGTTGCTGCCGTCGCCGCCAGCGTCGCGATTAGCAAGGAATTCAGGAAAGCCTGCGCCAACGCCTCATTTTCCCAGAGTTTGGCGTACCAATTGAGGGTGAAGCCTTTCCACTCATAACCGTATTTGGAAACGTTGAAGGAATTGATCACCAGAATCGCGATGGGCAGGTAGAGGTAGGCGAAGATGGCGGCGATAAAGCTCCACTTTAGGATTTTCATTGGGTTTGCTCCTGCGGAGTTCCCCTCACCCCTAGCCCCTCTCCCTCAAGGGGAGAGGGGGATAAGAGGAGGTAGTTTTGGATGGTTGCGGTAACAGTTTGGAGATTTTTTTCTACTTGGGTGGCGGTGAAACGGAGGACGGTGTAACCACAGACTTCTAGGAGGTGTTGGCGTTCTTGGTCGCGTTCTACTTGGGTGGCGTGGATTGATCCATCTACTTCGACGATCAGGTTTTTTTCGGCGCAGAAGAAATCAGCGACGAAACAGCCGATAGGTTGTTGGCGGCGGAATTTGAATCCGGCGATTCGGCGATTGCGCAGGGCTTGCCAGAGGATGCCTTCGCTGGGCGTTGGCGCTTTGCGAAAGTCGCGGGCGCAGGCGTGCATTTGGGCGTTGAGTTCGGGGGTGATGACTAGGCGTTCTTTCATGGGCGGAACCCCTCACCCCAACCCCTCTCCCTCAAGGGGCGAGGGGCTAAGAAAATACGGCGGGTAGTATTGGTTTTCATGGGCGGGTGGCTGCTCCGCCGATGCCTGCGATGAAGGCTTTGATGAAAGCACTGATGGGGTCTTCTCCGGTAGCCATATCGCCGATCAACGAAGTTAAAGCGCCAATACCACCGTTTTGGATGCGTTGCATTAATCCCGGATTTTCTGTTTCTAGCGTTCTTGCTGCGTCAATACCGCTATTTTCTGGATTCTCGGTTATTTGGGATTGTTGGTGTTGACTCCATGCTTGTAGAAAAGTACGCAATGCGGCTATGTCTTCAGCACTTAAAACAGGCTGATTATTTCCGACATTGACTGTACCGTGATTATCACCGATAACACCTGCTGTTACGGGCGCATTAAAGTTAAATATCTTGTTACTCATTTTTGTTTCCTGAATAATAGGTAGAAATTTTATGTTACTGGCTTGATTAAACCACTGATAAGAATAGTGACCATGACGCTTTTGTATTTTACATATTGAATCAAACTTATCATAATCAGGCATTAATTTTACAAGTCTAGGCAATACATCAAGAGTTGCCATTTTCTTTATCTTGCTCAATGCGTCACTTTTCTCATCCTGAGAATGATCAATATCATCAGACTCCAAAATAGAAAAAAGAACGCCAATATTAATACAGCTCTCAAAATCACTCACTTCATCATCAGTATAATTTGAATCTTCATTTTCTTTTTTACATTTAAGATTGAAGTCAAAAATGGCATCATTAATTTTATTATCATTTAATTTTTCATTAATTTTACTTAAAGCACTCATAGATAACCAATTATTGCCATCGTCCCCGTCCATAACTCTAATCAACTCATCAATAATCTTAGGTTTATCTTCAGCAATAACAGGATTTCTCCATAACATTTCAACTATTATTTTTTTAATCTTTTCATTCTCATGACTCAATGATGAAACAATAAACTCTTCTGAATATTGATCATCCGCTTGCATCTCATTAACCAGATCATACACCCATGAAATCCCACCTATGCTAGAAGAAAAAAGATTATCAAATACGGCTTTTACAGCAAGTGGATGAGAAATTTTCCCTAAAGCTATTATAACACTCGATTTTACTTCATCATGATTATCATTTAATTTCTCGACAAGAAATTTAATTGTATTTGCTGAACCAATTCTTCCTAATGCTTCAGCAGAAGCGCTTCTAATCCTCCATTCTTTTTCATTAAAAACACTAACAACCAAGGGCGCTGATGCAGAGTTTCTTATATACCCCAAAGCAGTGATACAATTAATCTGTTTAAGAAAAGATGACAAGAAAATTGAATGGAAATTTCTCAAAAAGCGCAAACTCCTCCAATTATTATTACAAAAATCAAAAAATGTCCGTAAAAAAATATTTCTGGTAAGTAGTCTGCTTCTTCTTAATTTGGCCTCAATCCGTTTTCTTGCATACTCAGGAGCATTCTTCCTTAAAAAAAGAGCAGCATACTCAATATCATGATTGTTTCTATTAAAAATATACTTCAATAGCGGTTCTATCGCTCTTCTATTACTGCTCTTCTCCAGCATTCTACATGCAGTAGACCGTACATCTTTGTCTGCATCAATAAGAAGATCAATAAGTACATTAGATGATCGCTCAGAATTAATATTTCCGATTGCTTGAGTAACAGCCTCTCTCAAATAATTATTGGCATCACTCTCTCTTAACGCATTCAGTAGTAAGGAAAAATCTTTCTCATCCGAAACACTTCTAATATACATAAGAGCACACCCTATTTCATGTCGATGACCGACTCCCATCAACACAAAATCAATTAAAGGCTTAATATATTTCAGATCAAATAATCCATTTATGGCATATCTCAGTTTTTCTCTATCATCTATTTCATTGCTTATTGATTTTTCTTTTAAAATATTAGAGAAATAATTCAAAGATATTAGGCACTTAACATTAGTCAACTGTTCTGCATAATCAAACCAATCAAAATGAGCTAATTTAACACCTTTATCACTTTCCAGGAAATCGACTAAGCACTTCATCAAAAATTCAGTTTTATTAAACTTCAATATTGAGTGCAATTCAGTCATAGCCACATCATTATTCATCAATAAACTTTTAACCAAACTAAATGATGACTCTTGAAACTTGTAATTAACCGCTCCCGAAATCCTTGATGCCAAAATGAAATCAACAAGAAACGCTACTTGTAGAAAACGTTTAATTCGACTTTTATCAGGTATAATCCCCGCTAATACCAGCAATGATTCTGTCCATTTAATAGGATTCAAATAATGAACGCAAAGTTGGTCATCCGTCAATTCATCAAAATGGCGTAACAACCATTCAGCAGCATAATATTCTTGAAACGCTTGATGAATGAACTCGATCTTTCCATGATCAGCAGCAGGCTGAAGCAAATGAAAATTTAACGCATCAGACAGCCATTGCTTTGCCTTGCTTGCCCCATTTGTTTCGCCACGCTCCCCAAATCGCTTTTCTAGCCATTTTTCAGCATCAGCCAATGGCACTTGTAACCAGAGATTCTTGCCATCACCATCCGCGTGCATCATCAAAAATGCCACTTCTTGCAAGATTTCATCGCAGAAATCAAAGAAAGTATTTTCGCGTGTCGTTACCGTCCCACTGGGTTTGTGTTTCGCATACTCATCATGTGTAAATCGCCGAAACAACTCACCCTGATTTTGTGGAATAGCATGTGATTTTTGATAAACACTGCACAACATATTCAGCAATAACGGACGTTCAGTGAAGTCATGCAAACGGTCTGGCAGATCATCCAACAATTGACGCGCCGCCGACTCGCTCCCTAAACGATTGGTAGCCAATGCTCTTGCCTGAGAGTCATTCAATGGCAACAAATGCAGCTTCGTTTCAATTCCAAAATCGGTAACACTCTCCCGACTGCTAACAATCATCGGTGTATCAATAAACTGCTTCCTAAAATCTGCCAGCCTTACGCTGCTCGGCATTTCATTTAAGCCATCCAATAACAACAACAGCCGCCTATCTCGCAACAAAACACGCACCTGCTGCTCACTCGCAATACCCGCTAACTCCAACTGCTCCAGAATCAGTTTAAGCAAAGTAACGTCATGACCATCAAACGCATCTTTAGTCCCAAGCCGCCGCAATTCCAGCAAAACAGGAATCGGTCGAGACTGATCACGTAAACCCGCGCCAGCCTCCTCCCGCAATAAACGCTTAAATGCAGTAGACTTACCCGCCCCCGGCTTCCCCAATAACAACACATGCCCAGCCGCGTATTCACGCAAACCAACCATCACATCGACGCTTTTGCGTTTCTCAGATAAACGAGCACGCCCATCAAAATCATCATCAGCCTGTCGCTCTTTATCCTCAATTTCCGCACGCAACGGCAAATCGACTGATGTAGAGACATATCCCGCATCAGCCGAAGCATCAATCCGCTGCAAAACAGCATTCAAATAAGGAGCAAAATCAAACTCCATAACAGCCCATTCTCTTATCCCCCTCTCCCCTTGAGGGAGAGGGGCTAGGGGTGAGGGGTTCTTCAAATTCCATCATCATCCAACCCCCCTTGTCGGTTAATCCGCCGATTTGCCAAGAAATACAGCCACAGCAACACCGCCATGATCCCAATCAGTGCCACGCTAAACGCCGCCCCAAACGGCCAATCCCGCACCACCAAAAACTGGTTCTTAATAATATTTCCCAGCAGCAGATTCTTCGCGCCACCCAGCAAATCCGCCACGTAAAACATCCCCATCGCGGGCAGAAACACCATCAAACTTCCCGCAATAATCCCCGGCATAGTCAGCGGCACAATGATCAGCCGGAAGCGCTGCCAAAACCCCGCCCCCAAATCATGCGCGGCCTCCAGCAACGTGCCATCCAGCTTGCCGAAACTCGACACCAGCGGCAGCACCATGAACGGCAACAGCACATACACCAGCCCGAAAATCACCGCAAACGGCGTATACAACAACTGCACCGGCTCATCCACCAAGCCCGAAGCCAGCAACAAGCTATTCACCAGCCCCTTGTTCCCCAAGATCAGCTTGATCGCATACGTGCGGATCAAGCTATTCGTCCAGAACGGCACAATCATCAAAAACAGCAGCAAACCACGCCACATTCCTGGCAATTTCGCCACGATGTACGCAAACGGATAGCCCAGCAGCAAACAAATCGCCGTGGTCAGCGTAGACAACCACAAGCTGTGCCAAAACACTTCGGCATACAACGGCTCCAGCAAACGCCCCCAGGAATCCAGCGTCAGCGGCCACACCGCCAAATGCTGCGGGTCAGGCGACATTACGCTGGTCAGCAACACCAACACATGCGGAACCAGCACAAACAACCCCAACCACACCACGGTCAGCACAATCACAAAGCGGCGGAAATTTATCACCATCATGCTTTCCCCGATCTTTCCGCCGGGATCACATGCTCCCAACCCGGCACCCAGTCCACCCCCACTTTCTGGTTGATGCTGTAGTCAAAATCGGGGTCGTCTTCGTCAAAGAATTCGTGCGCCATCAAGGTTTGCCCGTTTTCCAGCTCGATGTGTGAATTCAGGGTCTGTCCGGTGTAACTGCGTTCCAGCACAATGCCGGGGAAACCTTTGCGTTCTGCCACGTCCGGGCGGCAATCAATGCGCAAGTCTTCCGGGCGCAACATCACGTGTACCTTGTCACCCACTGCAAAACGGTGGTCACAGCGGATTTCACGCACCACGCTGTTAATGCTGGCTTCGTACTGGTATTCGCCCAGCGCTTGCACGATTTCGCCGTCAAACACATTGATTTCACCAATGAATTGCGCCACGAACAGATTGCGCGGGGACTCATAAATTTCGCGCGGTGTGCCAACCTGCTGTGCTTGCCCATTGTGCATGACCAAAATACGGTCAGACATCGACAGCGCCTCTTCCTGATCGTGGGTAACGTAGACGAAGGTAATCCCCAATTGGCGTTGCAATTGCTTGAGCTCAAGCTGCATTTGCTGGCGGAGTTTGTAATCGAGGGCGCTAAGCGATTCATCCAGCAATAAAATTTTTGGGCGATTCACCACTGCACGGGCAATCGCGACCCGTTGCTTCTGACCACCGGAAAGCTGGTGTGGTTTGCGGGTGGCAAACTCGGAAAGGCGCACAATCGCCAGCGCATCCGCCACCCGTACTGCGATGTCTTGCACATCGACCCCGGCCATTTTCAAACCAAAGGCTACATTGTCGAATACCGTCAGGTGAGGAAACAGCGCGTAACTCTGGAATACCGTATTGAAGGGGCGTTTTTCAGCGGGAATGCGGGCAATATCGTCGCCATTCAGCAAGATTTGCCCTTCATTCGGCTGTTCAAAGCCTGCAATCAGGCGCAAAACGGTTGTTTTACCGCAGCCCGACGGCCCCAGAATCGTGAAGAATTCACCATCCTGTATCGTCAGATTAAAATCGGAGAGTACTTCCTGAGCGGCAAAGCGCTTGCTAATGTTACTCAGGGTAAGGATGGGTGATCGGATCAAGCGATACTCCAGTGGTTAACATGACTCATAACACTGGCATTGATTATAACCAACATCGGCTGCTGGTTGACTGATTTATCCGAAATCCATTCCCCCGTAGGAGCAAGCTCCCACAGGAAGAATGTCAGGCGCACTCGTTACTGAGCGGCGGCTGGCGCTGCTGCACTTGGTGCTGGAGCGCTAGTTGCTGCTGCCGGAGCCGAGCCTGCGGGTATCGGCACCAGCATATACCCTGGCGGTACCATCATCATCTGCGGCTGTTGCATTGGCATCTGCTGCATAGGGGACATACCGTTGTAATTCTGCTGTGGCATCATCGGCATGTTAGGCATGTTAGGCATCTGCATATTGGGCATACCGCCGCCATTATTGCCGCCCCACGGGAAACCACCCCAAGGACTGCCACCATTACCACCCCACGGATTAGCACTGCCCCAAGGGCTGCCACCACCGCTGTTATTACCCGAGGTATTGCTGTAACCGCTCATATTGTTATAGCCATTACCGTAACCATAGCCACTGCCTTGCAGATTACTGGCGGTATTGCCGCGCCCGCTACCTGCTGCATCGGAAGCCATGTCGGTATTGCCCTTGCCTTTGAAGGTCACAGTGAAATCGACAGCGCCATCGGCATCACCTTTGCCACGCCCGAAGCCACTGGCATCGCTTGCACCCGTGCCGTAACCCTGACCCGTTCCAGAGGTATTGGCAGTCCCGCTACCCTGACCACTGCCAGTTCCTGAGCCATTATCAAAACCATTGAAAAATTCAGCCGATGCCGCTGTAGACAAGGCCAACAAGCTGGCGAAAACCATGATAGGTAATTTCATTTTCATCCATCCTCTCTAACGTGTTTAATGTTTATCATCCGAGACCATTACTAGCAAACCACCTCCGTCCCAATAAAAAAATGGCTCCGTACACAAGACACGGAGCCAAAAAACCTTCTACGTTAGGATGAATAGAAGGAGTCTACTCACAGTGACTTTCCGGCACTGATGCAACCCAGCGGAATAATCAGCAGGGTCAATAAAGTCGCCACAGCCCCGCCAAAGATCAGTGACACCGCCATCCCCTGAAAAATCGGGTCAGAGAGAATCACCATCGAGCCACCAAACAAGGCCAGCGCCGTAATTAAAATCGGTCGGGTACGCGCTTCACAGGAATGGATAACCGCATCCAACACCGGCATACCTTTAGCCACTTCACCTCGGGCAAAGTCCACCAGCAGGATGGAATTGCGCACAATAATCCCCGCCAGCGCAATAAAGCCGATCATCGACGTTGCGGTAAACTCTGCATTCATCAGCCAATGCCCCGGCACAATGCCGATCAAGGTCAGCGGAATCGGTGCCATGATGATGGCAGGCAGGATGAAATTACCAAACTGCGCCACAATCAGCATATAAATCAATACCAGCGCGGCCGCAAACGCAATTCCCATATCGCGGAAGGTTTCCCACGTTACTGTCCATTCCCCGCCCCACTCGAAAGCGGATTTACTTTCCACCTCTTGCGGAGTCTTGAGCCAGTAAGCCTGTTCATGTAACAACGTGCCATCCGGGCTGCGGTAGCCTTCGCCATTGTTGGCAGCCTTCAGCAGATTTTCTACCTGACTTTGCCCGTAAACCGGTGCAGCCAAACGCCCGGTGGTTTCAGCCGTCACAAATTCAACCGGGCGCAAATCCTTGCGGTAAATCGGCTTGTCCTGCTTCTCGAACACGAAAGTGCCTAATTCCTGCAACGGTACAGCCTGTCCGGTCGGGTTGGTCACGGGCAGTTGTGACAAGCGGTAAATTTGCGAGCGGGCTTCCAACGGAATCTGCATCACAATACGGGTCGGGTCGATCAAGGCGTTTTTCTTGATGTCACCCAACACATAACCACCCATCGCCATTTCCAGGGTGCGATTGATCGCTTCAGCCGTAATGCCATTACGTTGCGCCTTGTCCGAATCCACGATGAAGTGCAGCACCTCATGATCGTCTTCCATCAAGTTATCCACGTCCCCAAGGTTTTCGGCCTGCCCAAAGAAGCGAGTCAAATCAGCCGCGACCTGACGGCGGGTATTCGCATCCGGCCCATAAACCTCGGCGACTACGGATTGCAGCACCGGGGGGCCCGGTGGCATTTCGACAACCTGAAGTTTCGCGCCAGTATTGCCCAGCAAAGGTTGTAGGATTTCCCGCGCCTCCACCGCAATCTCGTGGCTGCTGCGCTTACGGTCGTGTTTGGGGGAAAGCTGTACCTGTATATCCGCCTGCCAAGGTTGCTGGCGTAAATAGTAGTGGCGCACCAAGCCGTTGAAATTGAACGGGGAAGCCGTGCCAGTATAGGTTTGCAAAGCAGTCACTTCCGGCAAGGTCTTGAGTTTGCCCGCCAGTTGGTACACCAGATTAGCCGTCACGGGCATTGCCGTGCCTTCCGGCATATTGACCACCACATTGAATTCCGGCTTGTTATCCAGCGGTAACATTTTCACCCTGACACCCGTGAATGGGTAGAACATCAGCATAAACACGAAGAAGGTCGCGATAATGCCCACTAGAAAGGTAAAGCCCTTAAAACGGCTATCAACCAAGGGTGTGATAACACCACGGAAGAACTTTTCCATCATCGCCGCTTGCTTGTGCTCTTTCTCCGCCGCCGCCTGCAAGCTTTTCAGGGAAGGTCTAAAGCGATTGGTCAGCCACGGCGTAAAGGCAAACGCTGCAAACAAGGAAATCACCATCGCCACCGAACCCAGTACCGGAATCGGGCGCATATAAGGCCCCATCATCCCGCTGACAAAGCCCATCGGCAGTAAAGCTGCAATCACCGTGCCCGTTGCCAGAATAGTCGGGTTGCCTACCTCACGCACTGCATCGACCGCAATACTGATCTTGGTACTGCTGTCCATCAACCAGCGCCGGTAAATATTTTCCACTACCACAATGGCGTCATCGACCAGAATGCCGATGGAGAAGATCAGCGCAAACAGACTCACCCGGTCAATCGTCATGCCCATCAGCCAAGCCGCAAACACCGTGGTGGTAATCACCGCCGGAATCACGATCAGCACCACCGTCGCCGCCCGCCAACCGAGGAAGAACCACACCAGCAGCGTCACGATACCAGTCGCAACAAACAGCTTGAAGATCAGTTCATCGACCTTTTCTTTCGCGGTTGCCCCATAATTGCGGGTCACTTCGACATGCACATTGTCGGGAATAATCCGGCCTTTGAGCACTTCCAGTTTCGCCAGTATCGCATTGGCTACATCGACACCATTGGTGTTCTTTTTCTTGGCAATCGCCAGCGTGACCGCAGCGGCATTATCGGCTGTTTCCTTAACATCCTGTGCCGCAGGGCCAGTAAAGTAAGCAACGGCATGGTCTGCTTCGGCCGCTTCCTCCGTCACTGTCGCGACATCACGCACATAGACCGGCCTCCCCCCTGCAACCGTCACAATCAGACGCTGAATATCGGCGGCAGAATTCAGGAAAATACCGCTGTAGATCTTGAAGACTTTCTGGTTAGGTTCAACCGTGCCGGTACTGCGTTCCGAATTGGCCATGCGGATAGCATTGGCGACCTGTTCCAGCGATACCCCAAAGGTCGCCAAACGTTCGGGCAATATTTCAACCTTCAACGCTTCATGACGGCCTTCTACCATGAAACTCTGGCTGGTGTTTTCCACTTCGCGCAGGCTTTGCAGGACATCCAACCCAATCAGCCTCAGGTTGGTATCCTCAACTTTATTCGACCACAAGGTCAGCGTGACCAGCGGGACATCATCCGCCCCTTTGGGTTTCACGCTGGGGGTTGAGGCTTGCTGGGGAATCTTGTCTTGATTGGAGGCCAACTTGTCGTACAGCTTGACCAATGATGATTCCAGTTCTTGACCCACGATAAACTGTACCGTGACCATCGACTGTTCATGCATGGACACTGAGTAAACGTGATCCACCCCAGTCATTTCCGAGAGGATACTTTCCATCGGACGGGAAATCAGGTTCTCGACTTCCTGCGCCGACGCGCCGGGATAGCGCACAAAAATGTCCACCATCGGCACGGATATTTGTGGGTCTTCCTGACGCGGCGTGACCCACATCCCCAACACACCCACGGCAAAAAAAGCCAGTAGCAACAACAAGGAGAGCGGCGAAGTAATAAAGGCTTTGGCGGTAACGCCTGCCAACCCCAAATTGGGGTGCTCTATTTCAGCCGGATCGGCATCTTTGGGGAAATCATTCATGTGTAACGAGCCTGACGGTAAAGGGCATTATTTCGCAGGTGGCATCCAGCCAGAAACGACGCCAACGGGTGGATCATTGATGATTTGTTCTGTGGCATCCAAACCTGAGATGACTTCGACTTTATCCTTGCCTTGATCGGTTCCAAGGCGCACCAGCCGTAATTGTGATTTGCCATCCTTAACGACCAAAACACTGGGCAAACTGCTACCTTTGAACAAGGCTGTTTTGGGAATGAACAAGCTGGCGGCGCTATCACCTTCTGGCAAATGCACTTCGGCATACGTGCCTGGCGTTGCCTCAACATCGGCGGGAAGGTCAAATTTGACTGTCACCGTATGACGGGTTGGGTCAGCCAATGGGTAAATCTCGGCGACTTTCGCTGTTGTGTCGAAGTTGCTGTTAATTCTGGCCGCGACGGTCATTCCCACCTGCAAACCCGCAACCAAGCCAGAAGGTACATCCGATTGCAGGCGTTTGTTTTTGATATAACCGTAAGTGAGAAGCGGCTGACCGGGCTGGACGGTATCACCGACCTCAACCTGCTTTGATAGGATCATGCCCTCGAACGGAGCGGTTGAGGTTGCATTACCGATAGCGGCATCCAGTTCCTGTAACTGGGCACTGGCTTGTTGAAGACCACCTTGTGCTTGAAGAACAGTCGCACGGCTATTCTCCAAATCTGCCTGACGGATAGTCTTATCGTCATACCCTCCCATAAAGGTACTGGCAAACTGGCGTGTCCCCAGTCTGTCGAACATGGCAGGCATACCAAAACCCGGCATCGCGCCAATATCCTTACTACGGGGTGACATCTGCTCGCGGTTATATTGTGCCTGAGCATTGGTAACCCCAGACTGTGCAGTGCCAATCTGGGCAGCCACCGCATTGCGCTTGGCCTGCAACTGTGAATCATCAATCTGCACAAGGGTATTGCCTGCGGCGAAAGAAGCGCCAACGCCCCCCGCCACCCGCTTCACTACCCCCGGTATTTGTGCTGTCAAGGTCACTTCCTTGTAAGGCACAACCGTACTACCCAGCACCGATTGGCTTTGGGTACTGGAAACTTCAACGGGAATAATCTCGGCAGACTGCGCACCGGTAGGAAAACCGATACCCAATACCACACCTATCAGCCCCACAAACGCGGACTTTTTGTTATTCATCACGATGCCCTCCTCAAAACATCACGATTTCACCGAATCAATACCGGGCAAGCGCCACAAGGCAACCGGCCCGGCTCAGGCTAGTCGTTAAGGCGGGTAATACCCAGCATCTTCATGATGGACTTTTCATAGAACGGCTCGGAACTGCCTTTTTTCATTTTACGGATGAAGTATTTTTCAAAAGCAATCTTGGCCAAATGCACCCACTTGCCTTTCTTCGCCCACACCATATTGCGTGGCGGGATTTGCGGAATGGCGACGAAAGCCGCACCACTATCCCCAAAGTCTGCCAGACAGATCGTGCTCCATGTGCCGGTGGTATGCGGTTCCTTGCCTGCGATTTCATCGGCAATATTGTGAACGGCGGAGGTAACCATTGACTCGATCATGTAGCCGGTTTTAGGCATACCCGTGGCAACCGGGGTTGCTTCCAGTGGTGGAATGGCAATACACACACCCGCCGAGTAAATGTTTTTGTATTTTGGGCTGCGGTGCAATTCATCAACGATCACGAAACCACGCGGGTTGCACAGACCTTCTACCGCAGCAACAGCTTCAACACCTTTGAAGGCAGGCAGCATCATCGCAAAATCGAAAGCAATTTCGTGTTCTTTTTCCACTTCGCCTTTCGCGGTCAGTTCCGTGGTAAACAGCTTGCCTGCTTCAACCTTGTGGGTCTTGGCATTGGTAATCCAGTTGATGTGATGATTACGCAGTTCCGATTCCAGCATCCCTTTGGAGTCACCTACCCCACCCAAACCCAGATGGCCGATGTAAGGTTCGGAAGTGACATAAGTCATCTTGAATTTGTCACGCACCTTGCGCTTGCGCATGTCGGCATCGAGGATAAAGGCAAATTCGTAAGCCGGGCCAAAACAGCTTGCCGCAGGCATCGCGCCCACAACGATATGACCACTGCCTTTTTCCAGCAGTTTTTGGTATGCCTCGTAAGCTTGTTCAGCGTGGGTAACATCGCAAACCGACTGAGTATGACCACCGTGCGGGCCAGAACCTTCCACTTCATCAAAAAACAGTTTAGGGCCGGTGGCAATAATCAGGTAGTCGTAGTTGACCACTTCGCCATTGTCCATGTGCAGTTTGCTACCGTTGGCATCAATCTTGTTGCAACGGCTGGCAATGAATTTGATTTTCTTGCGGCTCAAATATTTTTCAATCGGGAAAGAAATATCGGAACGGGTACGCCAACCCACCGCAATCCACGGGTTGGAGGGGATGAACTGGAAATAATCCCGCTCATTGATGACAGTGATGTCATGCCCTTTACCAAGAATTTCACGCAACTCATAAGCAGCAGGCATCCCGCCTGTACCAGCACCAAGAACGACAACATGGGCCATATTCAACTCCTAAACGGTTTCTTTATCTGAACGGCATGAAACCACATTGAGCGAAAAAAGTCAAAAAAATCACTTAAAATTCAATAAGTTAGTATATTACTATGTATTAATATATAAGAATATTTGCATATTAGAATGCTAAAGCGAATGGGGGACATTCACTCACTGTACAACCCTATGCCGTAATAGTTTCGTTAAGGGGAGTGCATGAAACATCTCCCCTTAACGATGACGTATTGAATACGTCCCTAAAATGGCCTATTCATCATCCGCGTCCAGCCCGCCATGAAATTCCAGCCACATCACATTGATGATACCGAAAGAACAGGCCAGCAATACGCCGAGTAACCAAGCAAAATACCACATGGCAAACCTCCTTAATAAACGCTGTGATCGTTGTCACGGATGAATTTAACGGTAATTTTTCCCCACATCTGCTTGTAGCACCACACGGTGTAGAACAGAATAATCGGTACAAAAATAACCGCCGCCCAGAACATGATCGCCAACGTCAGATGACTGGAAGAAGAATCCCAAATCGTCAGGCTATGACTAGGGTTCAGACTAGAAGGCATCACGAACGGGAACAGCGAAACACCCGCCGTCATAATCACCCCAATCAGGCACAAGGAGCTATGAATGAAGCTCAGCACCGGACGGTCTTTACCCGCCAGAATCAACACCCCAAATGCACCCAGGAAACCTGCGATAGGTGCCATGATCGCCAGTGGATAGGTGCTGTAATTCGTCAGCCATGCACCAGCCATCGGCACAACCGTTTTCGCAATCGGGTTCGGCAGTGAATCATGCGGTGGCGCTTGGGTAATGGCATAACCATCAATGCCCGCCCACAACCAGATACCTGCTAAACCGAAGGTCACAATTACTCCTGCGGCTGTCCATTGCGCTGCCTTACGTGAACGTGCATACACCACATCATCAGTACGCAACATCAGGTAAGTCGCACCTTGCATGGTAAACATCAACAAACTGACCAAACCCACCAAGACGGCAAACGGGTGGAACAGCTTAAAGAATGAGCCATAAGTGGTGATCCGCAGGAACTCGTCAAACGCAAACGGCACACCCAGCAACAAGTTGCCAAACGCCACGCCGATCACCAGTGGCGGCACAACACCTGCTACCACCAGACCCCAGTCCCACGTATTCCGCCAGCGCGTATCCGCAATCTTGGAACGGTAGTCAAAGCCCACCGGACGGAAAAACAGTGAAAACAACGTCAGTACCAATGCCCAGTAGAACATCGAGAACGATGCACCAAAGGTAATCGGCCACGCCGCAAAAATCGCACCGGCAGCCAGAATCAGCCAGACTTGGTTGCCATCCCAGTGTGGGGCAATCGCATTAATCGCCACCCGGCGTTCTTCGTCGGTTTTACCAACAATGCGTAGCAAGGCACCCACGCCCATATCAAAGCCATCTGTTAACGCAAAGCCAATAAACAGCACGCCAACCAAGACCCACCAAATAAGCTTGAAGGTTTCGTAATCAAAAATCATGGTAAGTGCTCCTTATGCCTTGTCGTTCAGTTTGTCAGCGTACACTGCACCCGCATGACCACCACCGTGCTTCTCAAAGTGATAGCGTCCGGTATGCAGGCTGCTAGGGCCTTGTTTCGCAAACTTGATCATCAGATACATTTCCACCACCAGCAAAATGCTGTAGAAGAACACAAACCCGATAAGGCTACCGATCAAATCCCCTTCCGTCAGGGTAGAAGTCCCCAGGAACGTCGGCAATATTTCACCGACAGCCCAAGGTTGACGACCGTATTCCGCCACAAACCAGCCAGATTCAATGGCTATCCACGGTAATGGCAAACCAACAACCGCCAAACGCATCAACCAACGCTTGTCATACGCCGTCTTTTTCGCCGTGAAATAGAACGCCAAAGCAAAAATAAACAGCATTGCTACACCAGCCGCCACCATGATACGGAATGCCCAAAACAACGGTGCAACGTGTGGCACTGTGTCTCTAGATGCTTTCTGAATTTGCTCTTCAGTCGCATCCACCACATTCTCGGTATAGCGCTTCAGTAACAAGCCGTAACCCAAATCCACACGAGCGCTTGCAAATGCCGCTTTTTCCTCCTCCGTCGCTGTACCTGCCCGCAATTTCATGAGCAAGCCATAGGCCACCATACCATTGCGGATTCGCTGGACATTCTCCGCCACCAAATCATTGATGCCTTTGACCTCCTCCGTTAATGAACGTGTCGCAATCAAACCCAGCGCGTAAGGAATCTTGATGGCGAAACTGTTTTCAGCGTTCTCCTGATCCGGGAAAGCAATGACATTAAAGCCAGCCGGAGCGGGTTCGGTATGCCATTCAGCCTCAATCGCCGCCAGTTTCATCTTCTGCACGTCACCCGCTTCGTAACCACTTTCGTCACCCAGCAAGATAACGGAGAGGATGGACGCCATGCCGAAACCGGCTGCAACAGCAAACGAACGTTTGGCAAACCCAAGGTCACGCCCTTTGAGGATGTACCACGCACTAATCGACAATACGAACATCGCCCCCGTCACATAACCCGCTGCCACCGTATGGATGAATTTGACCTGTGCAACCGGGTTGAGCAATACCGCTGCAAAGTCCACCATTTCCATGCGCATGGTTTCGTAGCTGAATTCTGCACCCACCGGGTTCTGCATCCAACCATTGGCAATCAGGATCCACAAAGCCGACAAGTTGGTGCCGATAGCCATTAGCCATGTCACCATCAAGTGTGAGGTCTTGCTTAAACGATCCCAACCGAAGAAGAACAAGCCGACGAAAGTCGATTCGAGGAAGAAGGCCATCAAGCCTTCAATCGCTAGCGGTGCGCCAAACACGTCGCCAACATAATGCGAGTAGTAAGCCCAGTTCGTACCGAACTGAAACTCCATGGTCAAGCCGGTGGTGACACCGAGAGCGAAGTTGATACCAAACAACTTACCCCAAAACTTCACCATATCCTTGTAAATCTGCTTGCCGGTCATGACATACACTGATTCCATAATGGCCAGCATAAAGGTCATACCCAGCGTGAGCGGGACAAACAAAAAATGGTAAAGGGCGACAGTTGCGAACTGCAACCGCGAAAGATCGACTACTGCATCTGTAATCATGTGGCGCTACCTCTTAGCACGTTGACGACTAACATTCCGGCAATACCAGCAGTGCCGGATGTTATTTTTAGAGAACTCCTACTTACCGAGTCGGAAATATACCGCCCACCGCAGTGCAGCAACATTGATTTCCATCAAAGTAAAAAATTAATTCTTCTTTTATTCATTCAGATATAGCTAATTAGATGCGGGTAATCCCCAGCATTTTCATAATGGACTTTTCATAGAATGGCTCGGAACTGCCTTTTTTCATTTTGCGGATGAAGTATTTTTCAAAGGCAATCTTGGCCAAATGCACCCACTTGCCTTTCTTCGCCCACACCATATTGCGTGGCGGGATTTGCGGAATGGCGACGAAAGCCGCACCACTATCACCGAAGTCTGCCAGACAGATCGTACTCCATGTGCCGGTGGTATGCGGTTCCTTGCCTGCGATTTCATCGGCAATATTGTGGACAGCGGAGGTAACCATTGACTCGATCATGTAGCCGGTTTTAGGCATACCCGTGGCAACCGGGGTTGCTTCCAGTGGCGGGATCGCGATGCAAACGCCCGCAGAGTAAATGTTTTTGTATTTTGGGCTGCGGTGCAATTCATCCACAATCACAAAACCACGCGGGTTGCACAGACCTTCTACCGCAGCAACAGCTTCAACACCTTTGAAGGCAGGCAGCATCATCGCAAAATCGAAGGCAATTTCGTGTTCTTTTTCCACTTCGCCTTTCGCCGTCAGTTCTGTGGTAAACAACTTGCCTGCTTCGACCTTGTGGGTCTTGGCGTTGATGATCCAGTTGATGTGATGGTTACGCAGTTCCGATTCCAGCATCCCTTTGGAGTCGCCTACCCCGCCCAAACCCAGATGGCCGATGTAAGGTTCGGAAGTGACATAAGTCATCTTGAACTTGTCACGCACCTTGCGCTTGCGCATATCGGCATCGAGGATAAAGGCAAATTCGTAGGCCGGGCCAAAACAGCTTGCCCCTGGCATCGCGCCCACGACGATATGACCACTGCCTTTTTCCAGCAGCTTCTGGTATTCCTCATAGGCGGTAACGGCATGATTCACGTCGCACACCGATTGAGTATGACCACCGTGCGGGCCTGAACCTTCCACCTCATCAAAGAATAACTTGGGACCCGTGGCAATAATCAGATAGTCATAGCTAACCACCTCACCATTATCCAGATGCAACTGACTACCAGCAGCATCGATCTTGTTGCAACGACTGGCAATGAACTTGATCTTTTTGCGGCTCAGGTATTTTTCAATTGGGAAGGTAATGTCCGAACGGGTACGCCAACCCACTGCAATCCACGGGTTAGAAGGAATGAACTGGAAATAATCCCGCTCATTGATGACGGTGACCTCATGCCCCTTCCCTAACATTTCGCGCAACTCATAAGCAGCAGGCATCCCGCCTGTACCAGCACCAAGAACGACAATGTGAGCCATAGTAGTAAACCTCCTAGCGATTCGGTTTATTCGATTAAATTACTTGATTTGTATTTTTTGAGTGAACTTTTAGATCATTACGTCTTATATCTTGGATAAGAACACACACAAATCACCGTGTCAAAAAATTCTTTTAATTCAATTAGTTAGATTATTATAATATGTTAATATATTTATATGTTTGAATATAATAATAATCTAACATATCAAATATATAGCAAGTATAAGCTATAGATCACATTAAGTTTAGCTGCTAACCTAAAAATAAATAAGTGATATATGGATAATGAAAAATTGCTAATATTGATAATTATCAATGAAGCATCGCTGCAATTGTGTATGGCAAGCGTTAGCCACTTAACGGCGTGAAACGCCAGCGAATAAAGCCATAGGGCTTTCGTAAACCTGCCGTGAATCCTATAATCCCCTGTTTCCCCTTACCGGATAAAAACACAATCATGCGAGTTTCCCGATTCCCCCTGACCACCCTGCGTGAAACGCCAGCGGATGCCGAAGTCATCAGCCACCAATTAATGCTGCGGGCAGGCATGATCCGCCGCCTTGCTTCCGGCCTGTATACGTGGATGCCGTATGGCTTGCGGGTATTGCGCAAGGTCGAAGCCATCGTGCGCGAAGAAATGAACAATGCCGGAGCCATTGAAGTGCTGATGCCCTCCATCCAACCGGCAGAACTGTGGCAGGAATCCGGGCGCTGGGAAAAGTACGGGGCGGAACTGTTGCGCATCCGTGACCGCCATCAGCGTGATTTCTGCTACGGCCCCACGCACGAAGAAATCATCACCGATTACGCCCGCAAGGAATTGAGCAGCTACAAGCAGTTGCCGATCAATTTCTACCAGATCCAGACAAAATTCCGTGACGAAGTTCGCCCACGTTTCGGGGTGATGCGTGCACGGGAATTCCTGATGAAGGATGCCTACTCCTTCCATGCGACGCAGGAATCCTTGCAGGAAACTTACGACACCATGTTCGCGGCTTACTCGCGCATCTTCCAACGGCTGGGCTTGGATTTCCGCCCGGTACAAGCGGATACCGGCTCAATCGGTGGTAATGCCTCGCACGAATTCCACGTCCTTGCCGATTCCGGGGAAGACGCGATTGCCTTCGCCAGTGGCAGCAACTACGCGGCCAATATCGAGCTAGCGGAAGCCGTTTGCCTGATTGCCGAACGTACCGCCCCAACGGAAGCAATGCGTGAAGTCGACACTCCCAACGCCAAAACCATCGAAGAACTGGTGGAACAATTTGGCCTGCCTATCGAAAAAACCGTCAAAACCTTGATCGTGGCAGCGGCGGAGGATGCTGAAGCCGACTTCATCGCCCTGTTGGTGCGTGGCGACCATACCTTGAACGAAATCAAGGCGGAAAAAATCCCCGGCATTGCCGTACCCTTACGCTTTGCTCGTGAAGATGAAATCCGCCCACTGATTGGTGCGGGCCCTGGTTCTTTAGGCCCTGTCGGCTTGAAAATCCCGGTAATCGCTGACCGTACTGTCGCCAATATGGCTGACTTCAGCGCAGGCGCAAATAGCGACGGCAAGCACCTTTTCGGGATCAACTGGGAACGCGATGTCGCCCTGCCCCAAATTGCCGATTTGCGTAATGTGATCGAAGGCGACCCCAGCCCGGATGGCTGTGGCACACTGTCCATCATGCGTGGTATCGAAGTCGGACACATTTTCCAATTGGGTAAAACCTATTCGGAAAAACTCAATGCTACCGTGCTGGATGAAAACGGGCGGGCGCAAGTCATGACCATGGGTTGCTACGGCATCGGCGTCTCCCGCGTCGTCGCCTCTGCGATTGAGCAAAACAACGACGAAAACGGCATTCGCTGGCCTGCGGCGATTGCACCGTTCACCGTAGTGATTGCACCCCTGAATATGCAGAAATCGCCTGATGTAGCGGCGAAAGCGGAAGAACTGTACGCACAACTGCAAGCCGCAGGCGTGGATGTGTTGCTGGATGACCGCGCATTACGCCCCGGCGCGATGTTTGCTGACCACGAGCTGGTGGGCATTCCGCATCGGGTCATCATTTCTGAGCGTGGCTTACAAGCCGGAGAGATTGAATACAAGGCGCGGAGTGGCGGTGATGCGATAAAAGTACCGGTTGCCGAGATTCTGGCGTTTATTCAAGGGTTGTAAGAAAATCCCCTCAAATCTCCCGACATGAGGAAGGAGATTTGAGGCAGAGTAAGACTATCTCTTAAGTTAAATCAATGGCGTGACTTCAGCGCCAGACTCAGCAATTTCGCAGTAATATCGACCACGGGAATGACCCGTTCATACGGCATCCGCTTCGGGCCAATCACGCCGAGCACGCCTAACTGTTCGCCATCCACCTCATAGGGTGCAGTCACGAGGCTGCATTCGTCA
Organism: Thiothrix litoralis; assembly: GCF_017901135.1. NCBI lineage: Bacteria > Pseudomonadati > Pseudomonadota > Gammaproteobacteria > Thiotrichales > Thiotrichaceae > Thiothrix > Thiothrix litoralis. The sequence continues at coordinate 1,442,858 of NZ_CP072801.1, forward strand.
AATACCGCCTGCCCGGATTCGCGCCCGATGAAGATTTTAACCCCATCGGCCTGCAAACACTTGTCCAGCAAACCCAGAATATCGCGCTTGCGGGTAAAAGCAGCAAACAACTCGCGCAGCTTGGTAATATCCGACAAGTCGTCGTAGCCCATCAAGTTGGTTTCGCCCGCAATCACGCAATCTTCATCTTGCTTGTGCTCGCCCAGATCGGCGACGGTTTTCTCACCCAATGCAATCGCGGAAAGCATCATCAGGTTCATGTCTTCGCGGTGCTGACGCATTTCTTCCAGCAAGGCTGCACGGGCTTGCTGCAAATCCTTGCCGATCAGGCGTTCGTTGAGGAAATTGGCGGCTTGCTGCAACTCTGAGGAGCTGACATCGGTATCGAGTTGGATAATCCGGTTTTGCACTTCATTGCGGTTCATCACCAGAATCGCCAGCACCTGACGGCTGGACAGGCTCAGAAATTCAATCTGGCGGATCGAAGATGGATTACGCCGGGGCAAACTCACCACCCCCGTCAACTGGGTAATACCCGATAACAGGCTGGATGCGGACTGGATCAAGGCTGCCGGGTCACGCTCGGCTTTCAACTGGCCTTGCAGAATATGGATGGCTTGCTGTTCCAGCGGCCGGATATTGACCAGCGCATCCACAAACAGGCGATAACCCTGCGAGGTGGGAATCCGCCCTGCTGACGTATGCGGGGCGCGGATATAGCCCATCTCTTCGAGATCAGCCATGACATTGCGGATGGTGGCAGCGCTCAAATCCAACCCACTGCTGCGGGCAAGGTTGCGTGAACCGACGGGCTGCCCGTCTTGGATATAGCTTTCCACCAACACTTTGAGGATGTGCCGGGCGCGTTCGTTCAATTCTGGATGCGGTGTCGTTATCATGACTACCGTTATAGGGGCAAAGTGGGGCAGATACAAGCCTGTTTAACTTGCAATTTATGCGCAGCTTTGCCAGCCTTGCAGCTTTAATCAGACAAGCAATGGTTATGACCCCCTTTTCCCACATCGGCCTGTTCACCAAACCCAACGATACCCGCGTCGATAAAACGCTGCATCAGTTGCACGAATTCCTGATCCAGCGCGGCTTGCACGTACATTGTGACCGCAACGCTGGCATTATTCTGGGCTTACCGACCATGCCCACTGACGTGCTGGCGCAGCACATTGACCTTGCCATCGTGGTCGGTGGCGATGGCACATTGTTAGGTGCCGGACGCTTACTCGCTGATCATGAAGTGCCCATTATCGGCATCAACTTGGGGCGTTTGGGCTTTTTGGTGGATATTTCCCCCGATGAAGCACTCACGCAACTGGAGGAAATCTTCAACGGGCAGTACAAGGAAGAACCTCGTTTTGTACTTCACGCCGATGTCATTCGTGAGGATGCCATCATTGGCAGCGGCGACGCACTCAATGACGTGGTGCTGCATGTGCGCAATGAAGTCCGCATGATCGAATTCACCACACGGGTAGATGGGCATTTCGTCAACACCCAGCGTGCCGATGGTTTGGTCATTACCACACCGACAGGTTCAACCGCTTACGCACTGTCCAGCGGTGGGCCGATCATGCACCCCTCCCTGCAAGCCATTGCACTCGTGCCGATTTGCCCACACACGCTCAGTGATCGCCCCTTGGTGATCAACAACCAAAGTCTAATCGAAGTGCATCTGTGTGAAGACCGTGATATTCCCGCTCGCTTATCCTTTGATGGGCAGAACAATATCGAGCTGGAATCGGGCGACTTGTTACGCATCCATACCCGCCCGGAAAAAGTGCGTTTGTTGCACCCACAAAGCTACGATTACTTCCATATTCTGCGTGAAAAACTGCACTGGGGAGTACAGCTATAAACCATGCTGACACACATTCACATCCGCGATTTTGCCATTATTGATGCACTCGAACTGGAATTGCACCCCGGTATGACCGCTTTAACGGGCGAAACGGGCGCGGGCAAATCCATCCTGCTCGATGCCATTGGGCTAGTGCTGGGCGACAAAGCCGACAGCAGCACGGTGCGCCACGGTGCGGACAAAGCCGAAATCACCCTAAGCGTCGACATTACCCAAACACCTTCCGCCCGCGTGTGGCTGGAGGCACAAGGCAGGGAAGGGGCAGATGATACCTGCATCCTGCGGCGCATTATTTCCGCGCAAGGCAAATCGCGGGCGTGGATCAACGGCTCCCCCGCCAACCTCACCCAATTGCGCGAACTTGGCGAACAACTGGTCGACATCCACGGGCAGCACGAACACCAGTCCTTGATGAAAAAGGATGCCCAGCGCGACATGCTGGACGCTTTCGCCGACAATGATGCCTTGCTGGCCAGTACTCGTGAAGCGTGGAAACACTGGAAAAAGCTACACGAGCGCATCACGTTGTTAAGCAGCCAGAACCAGCAGCATCAGGAACGCATCGACCTGTTACGTTTTCAGGCGCAAGAACTGGAAACCCTCGCCCTGCAAGCCAACGAACCGGCACAGCTTGACGAAGAGCTTAACCGCCTCGCCAATGCCGAACAGCTTCGTGCTACCGCTGCTCAAGGCTATGACGAACTTTATGACAGCGAACCCTCGCTGTATTCCGCGCTGGGGCGTTTGATCCATGACATTGCCCTGCAAGCGCGAGTGGATGCGCAACTGGAACCGCCGCTCGAATTGCTTACCAGCGCCCAAATCCAGATACAGGAAGCCGCTGCGCAATTACGTGATTACGCGGAAGGTCTCGACATTGACCCGGCACGCCTGCAATGGGTGGAAAACCGCATCGCCGACATCCGCAACCTTGCCCGCAAATACCGCACGGAGCCGCAAGAACTTCCGGCACGCCTGCTCACTATCCAAACCGAACTCGAGCAACTTGGCGGCGGCGATTACGACCTTGATGCGCTGGAGCAGCAAGTGCAGACAGCCGCAAACACTTACCGCCAGCACGCCACAGCCCTCAGTCAGGCACGCCAACACGCGGCACAACAGCTTTCCGCTGGCGTCACCCAAGCGATGCAACAACTGGGGATGCAAGGGGGCAAATTCGCGATTCAGGTCATGCAAGATTCCGGTGCGCACTTTCAAGCACTGGGCATGGATAGCATCGACTTCACCGTGAGCGCCAACCCCGGCCAGCCACTCAAACCGCTGCTGAAAGTGGCCTCCGGCGGCGAACTCTCACGCATCAGCCTCGCCATCCAAATGATTGCCGCGCAAAAAGTGACTTTACCCGCGCTGATTTTCGACGAAGTGGATACTGGCATCGGTGGCGGTATTGCCGAAGTGGTCGGCAAACAGCTCCGCGCCCTCGGCACTAACCGCCAAGTGCTCTGCGTGACGCACTTGCCGCAGGTGGCTTCGCAAGCGCACCAACACTACAAAGTCACCAAGGTCAAAGGTAAGCAACACACCAGCACCGGCATCAACCACCTGACCCGCGCTGAGCGCGTGGAAGAGATAGCGCGGATGATCGGCGGAGTGGAAATTACCCCAGCAACACGGACACTGGCGGAAGAAATGCTGGGCTAATTGACGTTAACACTCATAAGGATGAACTATGAAGTACTTTTTTTCTTTATCCGTCTTGCTCCTGTGCCTGAATGCCCATGCCGACGACTGGACAGGAGCCGATAAAAACAAACACTTTGCGGTTTCTGCCATACTCGGCGGAGCCGCCTATGCCTATACCCATAATCGCACGAAAGCGTTTGGTCTGGCTCTGATTCCCGGCATTCTCAAAGAAGTCGCCGACAGCCAAAGCGCCGATAATATTTTCAGCACAAAAGATTTGGCATGGGACGCTTTCGGTGCCGCCGTCGGGGTGCAGGCAGGGCATTGGATCATTGGCCCTGAGCGCATCGCCTATACTGCCAACTTCTAAGCCAGCAGCAAGGGCATAAGCGCCCAGAGCCTGACCTTACAACTGGTTCCTGAGCATCAATTCCCCCGGATGCGGGTTCAGGTAATGCTGGCGATCAATATACGGTTGTGGATGCCGCCGGAAATGGTGTTTGAGTAAGGTGATCGGCACAATCAAGGGCACATAACCATTGCGGTACTGGTGGATGGTTTCCAGCATTTCCTGCCGGTCTTCGGCATCAATGTCATTTTTCAGATGCCCCATCATATGCATCAACACGTTGGCATGTTGCCCACGTGACACCCGCTTTTCCAGCGTTGCCATCAACAACGTGAGGTAAGCCTTTACCAATGCCGGAAAGTCTGCCGACGCCCCCGCTTGCGCCACCATTTGCCCCAGTTCACGCGCCATATCCTGATCGTGTGCCATCAGGATGTATTTATGGTCAGCATGAAAGCCCACTAGGTCAGCAGGCGTGAGGCCAGCGGCTTGCAACTGCTGCCAACGGTGGTACACAAACACCCGCTGAATGAAATTTTCCCGCAACACCGGGTCACACAAACGGCCTTCTTCCTCAAGCGGTAACAAGGGAAATGTCTCCCGCAAGCCACGCGCAAAAATACCCACCCCATCACGATCGGGCGGCACATTGCGCTTTTCAAACGGGTAAACCTTGACGCGCTCCATCCCGCAACTGGGGGAATTCTTTTTCAGGATATAGCCACACACGTCTGATAACTGCGGTATAGCACTTCCTAGATAGCTCTCTAACACATCCGTATGGTCAATGCTGGAGTCTTGCACATTGACTGCCCGCAATGTTCCATCCTTGCGCACCAAGTGCATGGTTGGGCGCGGAATACCCAAGCCTGCACCGGCTTCCGGGCACAGGGGCACGAAATCAAAGTACAACCCCAGCGTGCCAGTAATGTAACCATCCCGCTTGTGGCCACCGTCAAAACGGACTTGCTGCCCCAGCAAACAAGCGCTAATACCAATTTTTATTTTGTTGTACGGCTGCATTAGGGTAAGTTCGCTTCAATCAATTTCACCAGCTTGTCGCTTTGCGGGGTTACAAAGCTCGAAAAGCTACCGATCAACTCGCCCTTGGGGTTGAATACGTACTTGTGGAAATTCCACGCCGGGTATTCACCCGCCATGTCGCCCACGGTTTTATAAATCGGTGAAGCTTTATCTTTGAGCACTTCAGTTTTCTCGAACATGGGGAATTTCACCCCGTAGGTCAGCTCGCAGAAGTCCTTGATTTCCTTTTCCGTGCCGGGGTCTTGGCCTGCAAAGTCGTTGGAGGGGAAACCCAACACCACTAAACCACGATCTTTGTAATCGCTGTACAGCTTTTCCAGCCCTTCAAACTGCGGGGTAAAACCGCATTTGCTGGCCGTGTTCACCATGATCACCACCTTGCCCTTGTACTCCTTGCACAAGTTAACTTCCTTGTCAGACCCTAACGCCCGTAAGGTAAAGTTCAACGCTGCCGGACAATCATTGTCAGTAGCAGGCCCAGCCACAGGCTCAGCCATCACATTGGTAGCGGCAAAAAAGCTCAATGCCAGCCCGAAAAATTGCTTAATCATGAGGTTTACGATCCTTTGGTGTAGTTAATGCAAGTATTGTCTCACTTTTGTAGCGCTTTGGGTAAATAGCTACAGGCAAATAAGGGGAAAACAACTTCACGAATAATATTCGCCCTCGGCAAAGCAGCTTTGTATAATCGCCGCTTTGTTATCTGATGTGACCAGCCTGATGGAAAACCGTGAATTTCTCGCCGAATGGCATTCGCAATGGGGCGTTTTACTTGCCTGGCCCCACCCCGATACCGACTGGGCAGACAATATGGACGCTGCCGAAACCTGTTACGCTGAAATCGTCAGCGCCATCAGCCAGCGCGAAAACGTCTTGCTGCTCTGTCATGATGCACAACATCAGGCACACATCGAAAGCGTATTGAGCACCAAACACCAAGTGCCGGTGCATATCCATTTCGTGCAGATGCCCTATAACGATACATGGGCGCGGGATTTTGGCTTTATTACCGTCAGGCGCGATGGCAAGCCTTTGCTGTTGGATTTCACCTTCAACGCTTGGGGCGGGAAATTCGGCGCGGAACTGGATAACGCCGTCAACACACAACTGGCACAACACCCGCTACTCGCAGGCAATACGCTGGAAACCCGCACGCTGGTTATGGAAGGCGGCAGCCTCGAAACCGATGGGCAAGGCACGTTATTGACCACCGAAATTTGCCTGCTCAACCCCAACCGCAACCCGACACTTGAGCGTGCCGCGATTGAAACCGAGTTGCGTACAGCGCTAGGGGTGGAACGCATCCTCTGGCTGGCACACGGGCATCTGGAAGGCGATGACACCGACGCACACATCGACACGCTGGCACGTTTCGCCGACCCGCACAGCATTGTGTACATGAGCGGCAACGACGACACCGACTCGCATTACAAAGCACTCCAAGCCATGGAAGCGGAACTTAAAGCCTTGCGCCAAACCAATGGCGAACCCTACCGCTTGTTCCCGATTCCGCTACCTGCTGCCATTTGCGAGGACGGGCGACGCTTGCCCGCCAGTTACGTGAACTTCCTGATCATTAACGGTGCGGTACTGCTGCCAGTGTATGCCGATGAATGTTTTGACCCGGTGGCGATTGAGCAAATGCAAGCCGCGTTCCCGCGCCATGACATTATCCCGATTGATTGCCGCGCCTTGATTGCCCAGAACGGCAGTCTCCATTGCGTTACCATGCAAATTCCCTACGAGGTTGTCACCGTATGAGCCGTCACTTGAAAGTTGCCGTTGTCCAGCATAGCAATACAGCGGATTACGCCGCTAATCTCGCCCTCAGCATCGCCGGTATTCGCCGTGCCGCCGCCCAAGGCGCACAACTGGTGATGTTGCAAGAATTGCATACCGGCCTGTATTTTTGCCAGATCGAAGACACCGATTTCTTTGACCTTGCCGAAACCATCCCCGGTGCCAGCACTGATACTTTGGGCAAACTCGCTGCCGAACTAGGTATCGTGATTGTTTGTTCCCTGTTTGAAAAACGCGCTACCGGGCTGTATCACAATACTGCTGTGGTGCTGGATACTGATGGCAGTATCGCCGGTAAATACCGCAAAATGCACATCCCCGACGACCCTGGCTATTACGAAAAGTTTTACTTCACCCCCGGCGACCTCGGTTTTACCCCGATCAAAACTAGCTTGGCAACCCTCGGCGTGCTGGTGTGTTGGGATCAGTGGTATCCCGAAGCGGCACGGCTGATGGCGTTGGCAGGTGCTGAATTACTGCTATACCCCACCGCGATTGGCTGGAACCCGCAGGATACGCCGGAAGAACAAGCCCGCCAGCGTGAAGCGTGGATCACCATCCAACGTTCCCACGCGGTTGCCAATAACATTCCGGTATTGAGCGCTAACCGCATCGGTTTTGAAGGCGACCCCAGCGGGCAAACCGCCGGAAGCCAGTTTTGGGGTTCCAGCATGATCGTAGGCTGGCAAGGCGAATTACTGGCACAAGCCGACACCAACAGCAGCACCGAACTGGTCGTGGAACTGGACCTGGATCGTACCGAACAAGTACGGCGCTGGTGGCCTTACCTGCGCGACCGCCGCATTGATGCCTATGAAGATTTGGTAAAACGCTACCGCGATTAAGCACTTATACACAAATTTTTTGACATAATGCAAACTTTCCCTTAAAAGTGTGAACCTGCTCACAGCATAAATCGACTAATAAGCATAAAAATACGATCTATGACTATTGACAGATTCGTACAATAAACTGAAAGGGGAAATGCTATGTTCAGTCAAAGATACAGTGCCAGTGCATTACTGGTTGCCTTGTCACTCATGACAGCACCGGTTAATGCTCAATGGAAACCACATCCGGCTGTCTATGCAGGCAGCTCATTTATTGGACATTCAGAAGCACAGGGGATCGAGACGAGCCTACCATCACCCTATGCGCAATTACAGCAACTGCTGGGTCACAAGCTCTACGGGTATTTGCTGCAAAACGATGAGTTCATCGTGCTTCAGGATCTGGTGATCACCCATCTGGAAAAGCAATACGCGATCTACTCATCAAAATAATGAGGACGTGCCTGAACACGCCCCCATGCTACCCGACTTAGACTGAGGCTATCCGCCCCAGCGCATCTTCGAGATTTGCCATACTGGTGGCGAAAGAAATGCGGATGTGCCCTTCCAAGCCAAACGCGGAGCCAGGCACAACGGCCACGCCGGTTTTGTCCAGCAGGTAGCTAGCAAGCGCTGCGTCATTTTCCAGCCCTAGACGCTTGATCATGCCTTCCACATTCGGAAAGCTGTAGAACGTACCATCGGCGGGCAAACATTCCACGCCCTCCATCGCATTGAAGGCAGCCAGCACAAAAGCATGGCGCAGCTCAAACGCACTGATCATGGTCTGGATAAAACCTTGATCGCCATCCAGCGCCACGGCCGCCGCGTATTGCGAAATGGAGCTGGGGTTGGAAGTGCTTTGCGACTGGATGATGGTCATTGCCTGAATCAGCTTTTCCGGGCCACCAGCATAACCGATACGCCAGCCCGTCATGGAATAAGCTTTGGAAACCCCATTCAGCACAATGGTGCGCTCATACAGATCCGGGCAAGCATCCAGAATATTGACAAACTGTCTACCGCCGAACAGCACATGCTCGTACATATCATCGGTAGCAACCAGTACTTGTGGATGGCGGCGCAATACTTCACCCAACGCTGCCAATTCATCCCGCGTGTAAGCAACACCCGTCGGGTTGGAGGGGCTATTGATAACCAGCAAGCGGGTTTTGGGGGTAATCGCTGCTTCCAACAGGGCTGCGGAAAGCTTGAAGTGTTCGGTTTGACCAGCAGCCACAATCACCGGAGTCGCATCTGCCAGCAACACCATATCGGGATAAGATACCCAATACGGCGCGGGAATGATCACTTCATCGCCCGCATTCAGCATCGCTTGGCACAGGTTATAAAAACTCTGCTTACCACCACACGATACCAGAATCTGTTGCGGGGTGAAGTCCAGCCCGTTGTCACGTTTGAATTTACGGATAATGGCTTGTTTGAGTGTCGGTGTACCACCCACTGCCGTATAACGGGTGACACCTGTCTGGATCGCTTGGATACCCGCTTGCCTGATGTGTTCAGGCGTATCAAAGTCAGGCTCTCCCACCCCTAAATCAATGATGTCGCGGCCTGATGCTTTGAGTTGAGCCGCTAATGCCGTGATGGCAAGAGTAGGCGAAGGCTTGACGCGCCCAACGCGCTGTGAAAGTTGTATATCCACTGAAACCAACCGTATTTTTACGTGTTATCCATAAACCCGGCAAGCCTTCTTGGTTGCCGTACCTGTGCACCTTTTCTGGAGTGATTAATGTTACTGCATTATAAACGTGCCAGCAATTCAGGATCGGGATAGCCATCCACCGGCAAACCCAGTTTTTGCTGCATCTGGCGGACTGCCTCACGGGTTTCTTCCCCAATAATGCCGTCAACTTTGGAAATACCCAGCCCCTGCGCCTGTAACTTGGCTTGCACTTGTTTGGTTTGCGCTACCGATAACACCGGCACGGGTGCATTGCCTTTACGCATGGCTCCAGCCCCGGCGAGGCGGGTAGCAAAATAGGCGGCAGTAGCCGAATAAACCGTGGAGTCATTCCACGCCAAAAAGACATCAAAGTTTGGATAGGTGAGGAAAGCGGGGCCATTCCTACCCATCGGCAACAACAAGGCCGCCGATCCGCTGCCACTGAGTGGGCTACCGTCAGCATCGCGGACACCTTGACTCGCCCATTCTTCCACCGCTAATTTGTTGCCGGGGCGAGCCTGTGACCAGTCCATCTTCGCGGGCACTTTGACTTCTTGCAGCCACGGCTCGCCTGAGCGCCAACCACTGGATTTCAGCATATTCGCCCCGGAAGCCAGCGCATCGGCACTGGAATGGATTAATTCACGATGCCCATTGCCGTCAAAATCCACCGCGTAACGGTCGTAACTGGAAGCCATAAACTGTAACTGCCCGATTTCACCCGCCCACGCCCCACGCATCGCGGCGGGTTTCAGGTCACCTTTTTGCACCAATTGCAGCGCCCCCAACAATTCAGGGCGGAATTGTTCTGGCCGACGACAATCATGCGCCAAGGTTAACAAAGAACGTAGCGTCGAAAAGTCGCCAGTTACCGCACCAAAGTCAGTTTCTAACCCCCACAATGCCGTCAGAACCGGCGCGGGCACACCGTAACGCTGCTCAATCCGCTGGAACAGGGATGCCTGCTTTTTTAGCTGCGCCCTGCCCTGTGTCAGCCGGTTCGCGCTCACTTTCTTGTTGGCAAACGTCAGGAAATCTTGCGCAAATACTTGCTGGGAACGGTCACGCTTAATCACGCTGGGGTCAGGCTTCAGACCAGCCAAGGTACTCTCCAGCACATCAGGCTTCACGCCTGCGGCAACAGCTTCGGCCTTGAGACCCTGCAACCAGTCATTGAAGTTGGGAGGCGTACACTCCGCTTGCGCAAGCGAACCAGAGAACAGGCTAACACCTAAAAAAACCACTTTCAGATAATGCATGATGCTATTGATTTCCCGTTAAAGCCGATCATGCCGGGCATTATAACGTTTTTATGCTGATTGTATTAAACAAGTGCTGGAAGCAGCCCGCAGAGTTGTGTAAGATTGCACCCCTACGCTAGTCCTCCCTTGCCCGGATGGCGAAATTGGTAGACGCAAGGGACTTAAAATCCCTCGGTGGCGACACCGTGCCGGTTCGAGTCCGGCTCCGGGCACCATATTATCTTAATAATATCAACAAGTTAAATTACCGATTGCATTTGTCGAGTATTTCTCGCTTTTTCCTAAATCCAAATTTAGAATCCTTTTGCGCATACTGTAACTGTCTGTTAATTAATATGTTTCATCTAAATTCATTTTCCTAAAGTAACTCAACAATGATGACCTCTCCCCCCAAAAACCAAGCATGGCGTTAGGCAGCAGCCTTACTGAACTGCTGTTTTAACCCCTTGATTATGATTATTTTCCCACTGTTAGCGGTTCATGTTCGCCCTTCACCCTCCTCATCGCTGTTGACGGCCTCCCGAATTTGCCACCAGAAGGCTTTGGGGGAGAACGCATTCATTGCCGTGCCAACAAAGGAGCCAAAATTTGGCACACGGTGTTCTCGGAAGGCAATTCATGGAAATGGGTGCGCAAGTACAAGACCTGCTGCTTCTAAAGCCCCTCGTGGTACTGGAGGGAAAACAGTTGCAGCAACCGCGTGGCGACGCAGGCACACAGCACAAAGGTTTCCATCGCCTGCCAGCAAGCGACCACCGTTGGCAGGTGCTGTGGTTTGGGGAATTTGAGACGCTGGTTGGTTCCGATACCAAGTCAGGCGATCTGCTTCGTCAATCCAGCGCAATGTGCCGTCGGCATCCACACCACCCAAAATCTTGTGAGTCAGGCTTTCTGAACACTTGGGTGTTGTTTTCCAAAAAGGCAGATTCTATCTCGCTGTCGGCAGTTTTATGCTTTACCGCAATATCGACCTCCAGTCCCAGTGCCTTGAACTAGGCAATGACTGCTTTGAAATACGGTTGTGTAAATCGCCAGATAACACGGCAGCTTTTCTTGTGAGATGTCTCGGTGCGGGCGTAACCATCGGTGTACACCAGCGCGTGCCTGCTGCCATTAGCCTAGCCAGTTTACGCGCCAGCCAGATAGGAATTCTTACGGAGTGGAGGCTATTTCGCGGCGATGTTTGACCTTTTTCACCAGCTTACGGGCAATGTAGGCGGCAAATTCGTCTACATTGTCGTAGTCTTGCTCGATAACGAAATCGCTTAATTCGTTCATCAGGAACACCGTCCGCGCTACTTCCGTCAGTTTGCGTCCGCAGGTCAAACAACGCTCGCTGTCATCGCGGCAAGCATCTTTGCCTTTGCAATGGTTGAACTGACGCACCTTTAAGCCGCCTTTGCCGCTGCGAAACCCGCCGCTGCCAGCAAATCACCCACATCCGCCGCGATAATCTCGATCCCCTGACGGGCGCAGAAACGCACTTCCTTGTCGGTCGGTTGCGGAATCAATGCCCAGCCTTTGGGTTCAGCCGAGGCGTAGGTAATATCCGACATCACCATGCGGTCGGTGTCGCGTTGCAAGCGCATCCCGATGAACAAATATTGCTTACCTTTGCGGTATTCCTTGAGGAAATCGGGAATCGCAAACCCGCCCATCAACTCGGTGATGTAGTCCACGTAGTCTGCGTCGGAGGCAATGTAATTCGCATCCGGGCGCGGGCTGCCCATTGGTTTGAACAGGATTGGCAACGCGGGATTCACCTCTTCTTGCGTAATCTCGCGGTAGCCGCCGCTGCCCACGTATTCGTTCAGCACGAAACGGTAATTCGTCCCCGAAATCCGTGCGGTTCCCCGGATCAGCGTGTGCGGCTGGTCGGCGTAAGTATCCTGCAACTGAGTATCGCGGTTGGTGTCGATCACATAATGCGGTTCGATGCTTGCAAGCCAATCGTGCAACGGGGCGCGTGTCCACTTGCGCTTGCCGTAGGTGTCTTCGAGGAAGTTGTGGACGGCTTTGCGCCCGCGCTTCAGCTCCACATCCATCGCCGCGCGTGGAAATTCCCACATCAGGCGTTGCGACATGGGCTTGCCGCCGTTCATGGCAAGGATCAGGCTGTCGCTGTCGGCAGGTATGGCAACGCCGCTCAGTTTATCGACCGAACCTTGCAGCGCACCTGCACCGAGGTAGGGCACGATGGTGTTGTTGGCGACCCCGGCGAGCAGGGTTTGAAGAGTGGTGTTTGGCATGGGTGTTCCTTGGGTATTGCAATACATGGGGGATGTAATGCAATTTTGAGACCACTTATTTTTACTCTTATATATCAAAACCATAAAAATAAAATTGTCACATTACCAACAACGTAGGGTGGGTGGAGCGTAGCGATACCCACCATCTTCAAAATACCATTCGTTAAATTGCGTGGAAAAAGACGGTGGGTATCGCGTTCCGCTCCACCCACCCTACCATTCATCTCCGAAAATGGAGCGAGGAAATTAAACGGCTTAGATTGTGGCGTTTCATTGTCACAGATAACACCTATGCCCAATTACCGCCGTCATTTCGTCAAAGGTGGATGTTATTTTTTCACCGTAACGCTTGCCGATAGACGCTTATCGCTTTTAACCGAGTATGTTGACCTGTTGAGAAAAAGTTTCCAATACACCCAGCAGCGGCATCCGTTCCACATCAATGCGATTGTGGTTCTCCCCGAACATTTACATTGCATCTGGACATTGCCAGAAAACGACCACGATTACTCGACCCGTTGGCGGCTTATCAAGACCATGTTTTCACGAGGGATTCCGTTCATCAGTCGTGCGCGAGATACCCCTGCCTTTAGGCATGGGTAGGGATAGCGCGTCGGCGACAGCCGACCCTCTTCTCGCTCCTCCGTTTGGTTTGCTATCTTCGGTTGTTGACTCTTCACGAAATATACGATATTTTGTGAATAATGAAAACTAAACGCGCCTACCAATTCCGATTCTACCCAGACCCACAACAAGAAACGTTGCTGGCTCAGACGTTCGGTTGTGTGCGCTACGTTTACAACAGCATCTTGCGTTACCGCACGGATGCCTACTATCAGGCTCAGGAAAAAGTTGGGTACACGAAAGCGAGTTCCCAACTGACTGCCATCAAAAAACTGCCTGAAGCTACTTTCCTGAACGACGTTTCCAGTGTTCCGCTGCAACAATGCTTGAGGAATCAGCAAACGGCGTTCAAAAACTTCTTTGAAGGTCGGGCAAAATACCCTGTCTTCAAATCTAAAAAGCACCGCCAATCGGCTGAATTCACGTACCGCGCGTTCAGCTACCGTGACGGTGAATTGAAACTGGCGAAGTGCGATAAACCGCTGAATATCAAGTGGAGTCAGGCACTTCCGGCTGACCCCACCACGGTTACTGTTTCCAAAGATCAGGCCGGACGCTATTTTGTGTCTTGCTTGTGTGAATTTGAACCCACGCTGTTGCCCGTCACCGATAAAAAGGCAGGCATTGACGTGGGCATCAAGGATTTGTTCGTCACTAGCGACGGCTTCAAGTCCGGCAATCCCCTCCACACCGCCCAACACGCGGTTAAACTTGCGAAGTACCAACGCCGTCTTGCCAAGAAGACACTCGGCAGCAAGAACAGGTTGAAAGCTAAACGCAAGGTTGCCCGTGTTCACGCGAAAATCTCCGATTGCCGTTCGGACAATTTGCACAAGTTGTCCCGCAGATTAGTTAACGAGAACCAAGTTATCTGTGCTGAAAACCTCGCCGTGAAGAACATGATGAAGAACCCGAAACTAGCCAAACACATTGCTGATGCAAGCTGGGGCGAATTTACCCGACAGCTTGAATACAAGTCTGGTTGGTCTGGCAGGACATACGTTGAGATCGGGCGGTTTTTCCCGTCCACTAAACGCTGTTCCTGCTGTGGGTTCGTGAAAGAAAACATGCCGCTGGACGTGCGGTCGTGGGAGTGCCCCGAATGCGGCACAACCCACGACCGTGACGTGAATGCAGCACGTAACATTTTAGCCGCCGGGCTGGCGGTGTTAGCCTTTGGAGAGAATGTTAGTGGCGATGGCATTTCGGTGTCGTCGTCCTGTTCTCGGTGAATTAGGAATCCCCCGGCTTTAGCCGTGGGGAGTAGTCAAGGGAGAGAATGAACACCGCTCCGCCAGCCGTTATTACAAGGGTGAACGAGGTATCTGGCAACGCCGCTATTGGGAACATACGCTAAGGGATGAAGATGATTTTCGCCAACATGTAGATTACATCCACTACAACCCCGTGAAACACGGCTATGTATCGCACCCTGCCGAGTGGAACTATTCCTCCTTCTCACGTGCTGATAGGCAACCTCAACGGCTAGCACAAACGTAGGGTGGGTGGAGCGTAGCGATACCCACCGTCTTTTACCATTTTTCACCGTCATCCAATTTAACGAACGGTGTTGTGAAGACGGTGGGTATCGCATTCGCTCCACCCACCCTACGTGATCTCAACTTGGTACACCCCACCCACAACCAAAAACTCCCCCTCCCCCCGCAACAACTTCGGCAACAAATCGTAATACCCCAACACCTTCACCAGCGGAACCCGCGCTTCAATCACATAATCTCCAAACTCATCCGCCCGCTCGCGACTATGGGTAAAGGAACTGACATTATTCATCAGCACCACCGCCCGCTTGCCATCGCGCGCCAGCACCCGATACTCATCCAGCGCATTCACCCCCCGATACAGCGTCAGGTGCGATTGTAGCGAATGCAACAAACCCAATTCATACTGACAATACGTATAAACAAGGTCGAGCTGGCTTTCCAGCGCATTCGTGCCATACAGCCCCTTGCAACGATCCAGCAGGAAGTTGCCCTGATGGTATTGCACCGCCAGCCCAAAGCGCGATTCCACCCAGCCCTTCAACACCGCGCCCTCGCGCCCGCTAGAATCAAAGCCCCAGCCACGCAGCACCCGTAAGTAATTGGCATTGGCACGTTTTTGTTTGCCGCCAGCATCCAACCCCGCTTCTTCCAACGCTTCCAAACAGAAATGTACCGTCATGTAATCCATAAAGCGTTGCGCCCGCGTCGCCGCATCCGGCATGGCTTGCAGGTGTTTGAACAGGGAACGATGCAAAGTTGCCACCCCATCAAGGGTTAATGGCACGGGATGTTGCTGGAAAGACAGGCTACCGAGCAGCTTGGCTGGCAGGTTGCAATGGTTGAATGGCAGGAAAGCACTGTCTTTACCCATACAAAACATGTCGGAATTGTCGGGAACACGACTGGAATCAACACCTGCCATCTTCATGGTAAAAAGATAATTTCCCTTTAAAATCAATTAACTAAAAACAAAAGTGCCGCCTTGGCACGCGCTTTGCAAAAACATCATCGTTACATTCAGTTATCACAACACACTCACACAAGGAGACCAAGATATGGCACTACGTCAATGTGCAATCTACGGCAAAGGCGGCATCGGCAAGTCTACCACAACCCAGAATCTGGTTGCAGGTCTGGCTGAAGCAGGTAAGAAAGTCATGATCGTTGGCTGTGACCCTAAAGCAGACTCCACCCGTCTGATCCTGCACGCTAAAGCCCAAAACTCCATCATGGAAATGGCAGCAAACGCAGGCAGCGTGGAAGACCTCGAACTCGAAGATGTCATGAAAGTTGGCTACCGCGACATTAAATGCGTCGAATCCGGCGGTCCAGAGCCAGGTGTTGGCTGTGCAGGCCGTGGGGTAATTACCGCTATCAACTTCCTCGAAGAAGAAGGCGCGTATGAAGAAGACCTCGACTTCGTATTCTACGACGTACTCGGTGACGTTGTGTGCGGTGGTTTCGCGATGCCTATCCGCGAAAACAAAGCGCAAGAAATCTACATCGTTTGCTCCGGCGAAATGATGGCGATGTACGCAGCCAACAACATCGCCAAAGGTATCGTGAAATACGCCAACTCCGGCGGCGTGCGTTTGGCTGGCCTGATCTGCAACTCCCGTAACACCGCTCGTGAAGACGAGCTGATCATGGAACTGGCACGTCAGCTTGGCACAACCATGATCCACTTTGTACCGCGTGACAACGTTGTACAACGTGCAGAAATCCGCCGTATGACCGTTATCGAATACGAGCCGACTGCCAAGCAAGCACAACAATACCGTGATTTGGCTAACAAAATCATCAACAACAAACACTTCGTCATCCCTACCCCCATCACAATGGATGCGTTGGAAGACCTGTTGATGCAATTCGGCCTGATGGATGAAGAAGACGAGTCCATCGTCGGCAAAACCGCCGCCGAAGAAGCAAAAGCTTAATTCCCCCCATTCTGCCCCTCACCGTCCACAGATTAGTGGCGGTGAATCAGGAGATACGACATGACGAATTTGACCCGCGAAGAAACCGAAGCCCTCATTGCCGAGGTGCTGGAAATTTATCCCGAAAAGGCGAAAAAAGACCGCGCCAAGCATTTGACCGTCAACGATCAAAGCGTTGAACAATCCAAAAAGTGCATCACCTCCAACCGTAAATCCCTGCCCGGCGTGATGACCGTGCGTGGTTGCGCTTACGCCGGTTCCAAGGGCGTAGTTTGGGGGCCGATCAAAGACATGATCCACATTTCCCACGGCCCGGTCGGTTGCGGACAATATTCCCGCGCTGGTCGCCGTAACTATTATGTTGGTACTACTGGTATCAACACCTTCGGCACGATGAACTTCACCTCTGACTTCCAAGAGAAAGACATCGTATTCGGCGGCGACAAAAAGCTCGCCAAAATCATGAACGAAATCGAAGGTTTGTTCCCACTGGCGAAAGGCATTTCCGTTCAGTCTGAATGCCCGATTGGTCTGATCGGTGACGACATCGAAGCCGTTTCCAAGAAAGCCTCCAAAGAACTCAACAAGCCGGTTGTGCCGGTACGTTGCGAAGGTTTCCGGGGTGTTTCCCAGTCCTTAGGTCACCACATTGCCAATGACGCAATCCGTGACTGGGTTCTGGACAAGCGCGACGGCGACAACAGTTTCCAAACCACTCCGTATGACG
Source organism: Thiothrix litoralis (assembly GCF_017901135.1). Taxonomy (NCBI): domain Bacteria; kingdom Pseudomonadati; phylum Pseudomonadota; class Gammaproteobacteria; order Thiotrichales; family Thiotrichaceae; genus Thiothrix; species Thiothrix litoralis. The sequence continues at coordinate 1,460,386 of NZ_CP072801.1, forward strand.
TTTCCATTATCGGCGACTACAACATCGGCGGTGACGCATGGTCTTCACGCACGTTGTTGGAAGAAATGGGTCTGCGTGTGGTTTCCCAATGGTCAGGTGACGGCACCTTGGCTGAAATGGAACTGACCCCGAAAGTGAAGCTGAACCTGCTGCACTGCTACCGTTCCATGAACTACATCAGCCGCCACATGGAAGAGAAGTACGGTATTCCTTGGGTTGAATACAACTTCTTTGGCCCGACCAAAATCGCCGAATCCCTGCGTAAGATTGCTGGCTACTTCGACGACACCATCAAGGAAGGCGCAGAGCGCGTGATTGAGCGTTACCAAGCCCAATACGATGCAGTCATTGCTAAATACCGTCCACGTCTGGAAGGCAAGCGCGTCATGCTGTACGTCGGTGGCTTGCGCCCACGTCACGTTATCGGTGCGTATGAAGACCTCGGCATGGAAGTGGTTGGTACGGGTTACGAGTTCGCCCATAACGACGACTACGACCGTACCATCAAAGACATGGGTAACGCCACCCTGATCTATGACGACGTGACTGGCTACGAATTTGAAGAATTCGTCAAAAAGGTCAAGCCGGATCTGATCGGTGCAGGCATCAAGGAAAAGTACATCTTCCAGAAAATGGGCATCCCCTTCCGCCAGATGCACTCTTGGGACTACTCCGGCCCATACCACGGCTATGACGGCTTCGCCATCTTCGCCCGTGACATGGACATGACGCTGAACAACCCTTGCTGGGGCAAGATGAAAGCGCCGTGGATCAAGGACGAAGCTGCACCAGCGGTAGCTGCTGCTGCGTAAACCCACTTCAATTTACTACCCGTTGTTCGCAGATTAGCGGCGCGGGAGGAGAAATGACATGAGCCAAGCTGTTGATAACATCGTTCCCAGCTACCCTTTGTTCCGCAATGACGAGTACAAAGCTAGCCTGAAAAACAAGCAGGACAACTACGAAGAGCGTCACGCAGATGAGAAGATTCAGGAAACTTTCTTGTGGTCTACCACCAAGGAATATCAGGATCTGAACTTTGCGCGTGAAGCCCTGACTGTTAACCCAGCAAAAGCCTGCCAGCCCTTAGGCGCGGTGCTGTGCGCACTCGGCTTTGAGAAAACCTTGCCGTATGTGCATGGTTCGCAAGGTTGCGTGGCGTATTTCCGTACCTACTTCAACCGCCATTTCAAAGAGCCGATTTCGTGCGTTTCTGACTCCATGACAGAAGATGCAGCGGTATTTGGTGGTCAAAAGAACATGTATGACGGTCTGGAAAACGCCAAGGCGATGTACAAACCGGACATGATCGCGGTTTCCACTACCTGCATGGCGGAAGTTATCGGTGACGACTTGAATGCGTTCATCGGCAACTCCCGCAAGGAAGGGCATATCCCAGCAGATTACCCTGTGCCATTCGCACATACCCCTAGCTTCGTTGGTTCGCATACCACGGGTTGGGACAATATGTTTGAAGGCATTGCCCGCTACTTCACCCTGAACCACGTGGCGGACAAAGAAATCGGTAGCAATGGCAAGCTCAACCTTGTCCCCGGTTTTGAGACGTACCTCGGCAATTTCCGCGTGATCAAGCGCATGATGGCGGACATGGGTGTGGATGCCACGCTGATGTCTGACCCGACTGAAGTGCTGGATACTCCGGCAGACGGCACGTTCCGCATGTACGCAGGCGGCACAACAATGGATGAAGTCAAAGACGCACCAAACGCCTATGACACGCTGTTGCTGCAACCTTGGCAGTTGGAAAAGACCAAGAAGTTTGTGCAAGGCACGTGGAAACACACCGCGCCTAAAATCAACATCCCGATGGGTCTGGACTGGACAGATGATTTCTTGATGAAAGTCTCCGAAATCACTGGCAAGCCTATTTCCGACACGCTGTTGACTGAACGCGGTCGGTTGGTGGATATGCTGACGGACTCCCACGCTTGGTTGCATGGCAAGAAATTCGGTCTTTACGGCGATGCGGATTTCGTGCTGGGCATGACTAAGTTCCTGCTGGAAGTCGGTGCAGAACCTACCCACATCCTCTGCTCCCATGCCAACAAGCGTTGGAAAAAGGAAGTAGAAGCACTGCTGGCTTCTTCCCCTTACGGCACAAACTGCGAAGTTCACATCAGCAAAGACTTGTGGCACTTCCGTTCACTGATGTTCACCAACAAGCCAGATTTCATGATTGGTAACAGCTACGGCAAGTTCATCCAACGTGACACGCTGCACAAAGGCAAAGAGTTTGAAGTACCGTTGATCCGCATCGGCTTCCCAATCTTCGACCGCCACCATATGCACCGTGACACAACGCTGGGTTACGAGGGCGCAATGTACATGCTGCGCACCTTGACCAATGCAGTGTTGGAGCGTTTGGACGAGGAAACTCGCGGGATGGGGACTACGGACTATAACTACGACTTGGTTCGTTAAAAGACCCTCACCCCCCGGCCCCCTCTCCCAGAGGTAGAGGGGGAGAAAGACACTTTCCTCTTAGCCCCTCTACCTCTGGGAGAGGGGTTGGGGTGAGGGTCTTTAATCAAGGAGAAACCCTATGCCCAACGTGATGATCCGCCGCAAGCCTGATGGCAACTTGCAATTTTATGTCGCTAAACAGGACATGGAAGAGACGGTTGCGACAGTCGAGAAAGATACGGCGGAAGAATGGGGTGGCACTGTCGAGTTAACTGATGGTTCCAAGTGGTACATCGACCCGATCAGCCCCCCACCCGCTTTTCCGACGACGCTGCGTTTCAAGCGCGGCTGAATGCTGAACCCAGTGAAAGGAGAATAGTCATGGCACTGAAAATTAACCGCGACATCTGCACCTCTTGCGGCGATTGCGAACCCGTTTGCCCAACCAAATCCATCAAGCCATTCAAAGGCACTTACAAGATCGTTGAAGACACCTGCACCGAATGTGAAGGCGAACACGACGAGCCACAGTGCTTGAAAGTATGTTTGGAAGATGGCTGCATTGAATACGTTTAATTAACCAAAGAACCCCTCACCCCAACCCCTCTCCCTCAGGGGGAGAGGGGCTAAGACAATAACCTCTCTTGCTCCCCCTCGCCCCTTGAGGGAGAGGGGGCTGGGGGGTGAGGGGTTCTCTTAGGAGCCGCACATGAGCAATATCCCGACTCCCCTGCCTTATACCGATGGCGAGATGCCTGATTCGATCCGCGTCGCTTGCGCCTCTAACAGCGGCGATTTGCTGAACGGGCATTTCGGTTCTTGCGAACGCTTTTTGGTGTATCAGGTATCGCAAACCGAATACCGCCTGATTGACGTGCGCGAAGTCGGCGACGATGAAGCCGAAGAAGACAAGAATGCTTACCGCGCTAGCTTGATTCTGGATTGCCAAGTCCTGTTCATTGCTTCGGTGGGTGGCCCTGCTGCTGCCAAGATCATTAAGAAAGGCATTCACCCGATCAAGCAAATGACGGTTGTACCCACCAGCGAATTGCTGGAAAAGCTGCAACTGGCGCTAGCAAACCCCTCACCGTGGCTGGGTAAAGTCATGGGCAAGGATGCGCAAGCCCGCGCCCGTTTCTCTGGCGATGACGAAGACGACGAACTGCTTGAGGCCGAAGGATGATGACCCCGGAACAGCTTGCCAGCGTGGTGGAACAGGTCGAACAACGCGGCTTAGCTGACAGCAATCTGACTGACCTGCGCGGATATTTCCCCGAACTGCATTTCACTTGGTGCATGGATGACGACGTGTGTGGCCCGCAACCTGCCGCGCAGGGTAAGGGTTTCAACGTCTATCTGGTCGATGGCAGCAACCATTGCCTATGCTTCACGCCGAGTCTGGAAGCGGCAAGCGGCGTGGTCATCGCCGAACTGGGTGAGGATAATGACTGATTGCGCCACCTGCCCGCACCATGAGGATCGGCTGGAAAAAGGTCGCTGCAAACCGGGCGATGCTTGTGTACAGGCGATGAGCGGACGGCAAATCGAGCGTTTTTTCCGCGAAAACCCCGATTTGGCGCAAGGCTACACCGGCGATGATTTCTGGGAGCGGCGGGCAATTGCAGCGCGTTACATTTCCCAGCCACGCCTGCTGGAACTGATTGATGACCCAGATGAGGTGGTGCGCCGCGTGTTGGCTTATCGCTTGCCGGTGGATGAATTGTACCGGCTGATAGACGATAGTGACCGCGAAGTGCGCATTACCGTTGCCGACCGTTTGCCTGCGGAACAGCTTGAAGCACTGGTCAATGACCACGATTATTTGGTGCGCAAATACGTGGCACGGCGAATGCCTGCTGGGCGTTTGTTCCGCATGATTTGCGACAGCGACCGCGAAGTACGCATGAGCGTTGCCCGCCGTTTGCCGCCGGAAAGTCTGGGGCTGATGCTTAACGATGTCGAGCCGGAAATTCGCCGCATTGTGGCGGAACGCATCCAGCCGGAAGCCTTGAGCGCCTTGCTGGATGACCCCGACTGGGGCGTGCGTCTGCAAGCTGCTGAACGTGCTACCCGTGGGATGCTGGAAATACTGGAACACGACACTGACCCCGATGTGAAAGAAGTCGCCCGTCAGCGGCTTCGGGAGATGGATGACAATGACTGAATTCGACTGGCAAGCTAGAAAACTCGCCGCGCAATGCCCAGAACTGAGCGTCGGCGTAACACACGAAGAGCTGCTGCACACCATTAATGCCCTGTTTGCGCCGCTCAATCTCAGCTTTGAGAAAGTGCTGGAACGCGGTGGCTGGCATCATTTAGGTGGCGTGGTGAACCTTAATATGCAGCCGATTGCCAGCAATTTGCGCTTGTGGGCTGAAACCGAATCCGGCGGTGACGTTGACACCTTGCTGGACAAGTGTTCGGAACAAATCCTGTTTGCCACCAAAATCAGCGGCACAACGCTGTATTTCACCGCATCGACGGGTGACAAACCGCAGGATTTCCTCCAGCTTGAGGTGGAAGTCTTGCAGGAAGTGCTGGATCGTCCGCTTTCCGACCCCGATTTTTTGCCGGATAGTGTGGAAGAGTTCCTTGATCCGGTGGATTTTCCACGCCTTGAACCCGAAGCCGTGGGCAAGCCGCATTACCATTTCCGGCGCTTGCAGGCAATGGCGGAGGTGTTTGCCGACCAGAATTTCCATAGCCGCCATGTGCTGAACCTGTTGCGCTTTATGCAGGACTGGCAGAACAGCAGTGCTGGGCATAACGATGCCATTTTCTGTCAGCACTGGGTGATGGTATTGCAAGGGTATCAGGGCAGCGACAAAGCGGAACATTACAATATCAAACCGACCGCAACCTTCACTGACAAGGTGACAGATTTCGCCGAAAACCACGGTTTGCACGGGGCGGAGATGGCAAAAGCTTTACACAGTTTTGACCGTAAGGTGGGGTATCCATTTGCGTGGTATTTCCTCATGTTAAACCGCAAGGGCGTGCCGACCACGGTGGCGGATGCGGTGTTGCGTGATCAGATGGAGGCTTATGCGTATTTGCCAGCGCGGGATTTGAAGATTCTGCGCGAGTGGGAACAGCGGTCTTATAGCGTGTAATAGTGGGAGATTGACGATGCAAGAACTGGATTTTCACGAGGTCGCCGATGAATTCGTCAATCTGGCGAACAAGTTGAGCGAGGAATGGGCACCGAATTTCCTCAGTGCAGCGATCCTGTACGCGGCGGCGCGTTACAACGCTTTTCACTTCAGGGAAACCTTGGGTGATGAGGACAAGGAAGCGGCGGCAATCGAGTATTACGCCGAGCAGTACCGCAAGATGTTGAAGGAAAACCTGCACGAGATGCGGCATGGAGTGCCACATGAATAAGATCGGGATATTTTTTGGCACGAATTCTGGTACGACGCGGCTGATGGCGAAAAAGATGGCGAAGCTGCTGGGCGATGTCGCTGCCAAGCCGCTCAATATCAACCGCGCTACGGCTGAAGAACTATTGCAATACGACGCGCTGATTCTGGGGACTGCCACTTACGGCATCGACCAGCTTCCGGGCAAAAGCACCGATATTCAGGATGGCAGTTGGGAAGATTTCATGCCGCAACTGGCGGGCAAGGATTTGTCCGGCAAGGTGATTGCGCTGTACGGGCTAGGCGATCAGGAAAAATACGCTGACCGCTTTGCGCATTCGCTGATCCATTTGTACCGCTGGGGCGTGGCGGGTGGCGCGGAAGTGGTTGGGCAATGGCCTACTGAGGGTTATACCTTCAAGCAATCACCTGCGGTGGTGGATGGGCAGTTTGTCGGGCTGGTGCTGGATCAGCAGTCACAGAGTTTGCTGACCGAGGCGCGGTTGAGTGCCTGGATTGAAGCGATTAAACCGGCGTTGCTAGCGAAATTGACTGGGTGAATAACATGGATAATGAGAAATCCACTTGCCGCTATTTTACGACTTACAGTGGCGTGAAATTACCGTTTAAGCTGGTTGGCGAATTGGGGGAGCATGAAATCCGTAATCGGAATACCTTTTTCCGGGGGTATTTCGATGCGGAGGGCGTGTTATTGGGGTTTCAGAAAGTGGTTTATGGGGATGTGGAGCTGGAGCATAAGTACACCTATAGGAAAGATGGAATGCTCCAGCGAGCAGATATTACGGATGCGGAGGGGGAGATGGATACCATCCTGCTTGCTGAGCAAGATTCAACAGTATAGTTATATCCTGTGCACTAGGTAGCCTTGCTTGTGCTCTTGCGGGTTGAAGATGACCATTCGGTCTTCTCCAAATAAATCTATATCCCATTTCTGGAGTATCGTCATCATAATGATATATTCCCCATTGAAAGCACAGTCTCCAGTTACCAGTGCTGCCAGACGTGACTTCGTGAAGTATTTCAAATCGTGCACTTGCCATTTTTGCCCCATTACTTTTGATTATATTTAAGCACCAAAAACATCTCTTAATTTCTTGACCTCATCAGCAGATAGCTCATTCTGTTGGTAAGCCAAAGCTACCATGTCAACAAGAACATCGAATGGTAGTTCAGGACATCCCCTTGAGACTTTTCCAGACTTATCAAAATAAACAAATTTTATTGATCTGCATTGATAAGAACCCTCATCCCATGAAGCCCAACCGATTCTTAGTTGGTCGTGCTCTTTATACGGAGTCGTAAATGTTGGAATCATAAGTTTACCTTTATGACTAGTGGTTGAAGAGTGAATTACAACACAGACTCGATACTAAGTAAACACAGTTACGACACAAAGTTAACACAGAGATGATACTGATATATTTATGGGAAAATTATAGTAGAACTACAAACTCATCTTACTTGCACCCCATAGCACTCTACAGCTAAACTTGTGTTATTACATTCGTACTAACGGAAACACGTCCATGCTACAAGTCAAACTCACCGCCATCGGCAATTCTGTTGGCATTGTTCTTCCCAAAGAAGCACTGGCAAAGCTGAAAGTAGGCAAAGGTGACAGCCTATATCTGGTGGATAGCCCGGAAGGTTTCACCTTGACCCCCTATCAGCAGGATTTCGATGATCAAATGCAGGCTGCTGAAAAAGTGCTGAAGAAATACCGCAATGCCTTCCGTGAGTTAGCAAAATGACTGAACCGAGATGGGTGTTGGAAGATGTTGCACTGGCAGTGCATCAAATGTTGCTGGCAGAACACGGCGGCAGTCCGGGCATTCGTGACAAGTCACTTCTGGATTCTGCCCTCGCACGACCCAGACAACGCTTAACTTACGAACCTGATTCAACATTGTTTGAACTTGCTGCTTCCTACAGCTTCGGCATTGCCAAAAATCATCCGTTCATTGATGGCAACAAGCGGGTAGCCTTGGCAGTCGGTGCAGTGTTTCTGGAACTCAACGGTTTTGAGCTGGATGCTCCCGAACCCGAAGCGGTCATTATGTTTGAGCAATTAGCGGCTGGAAATATTGCAGAAGCAGAACTTGCCGATTGGTTTGAAAAGTCCTGCACACCGATACCGTGAGGCTCCAATGTTCGCCAATTTCTTCAAAAAACGCCGGATCAAGCAATACGCCCGCAAGCTGCCCGCCGAATTGACCGCGCTTTACGGGAAGCAGCCGTATTATTCCAAAGGGCAGGTAGACCGCGCCCTCACGCGCCAGCGTCTGAACCGCAGCAATAACGGAACCATCAGTGACAACTGTTATGCCTACGCGATGTATTGCTCGCCGCAGGAGTTCCAACGCATTCACGACGAAGCAGGGGAGAGCTGCCACTACGACACCCTACGGACAGAAATTGCGGAGACCTGTTTCAGCAGCACCAGTGATTTTTCGTTTACGGATGTGGATGCCTACGCCACGGAATCGAGCAGCAGCGCGGATAGCAGTTCAGGGGATTCTGGCGGTGGGGATGGTGGCGGAGGTGGTGATTAATTAGCCATTGGCAGCATCACGCTAACATCAAGCGCAGCGGCATCATCGGCGAAACCACAAACCCTTGCCGCTGGTAAAAGCGTTGCGCCGCATCATTCACTGCATCTGTCAGCAGGGTAATCCGCAAACAGCCATTCGCCTTGGCAAGTGCAATGGCTTGCTCCAACAATTGCGCCCCCACGCCTTGCCCGCGTGTGTCTGGCGTAACCACCATGTCTTCCAGCAGTGCCACGCGCCCGCCGAGTGCGGTGGAAACGGTGTACAACAAGCTGACCATGCCCACCGCTTTGCCCGCCAGCCGCGCAATCAGAATTTGCCCCACATCGGGATTTTCGATGATTGCCGTCAACCCCCGTTGTTGCGCCGCTGTATCCGGTGTGAACTCGGCTTCCTGCGTGAACAGCAGGTCGAGCAAGCCGCATAAGTCGGGAATATCCGCTACGGTCGCCAAGGTGATTGTGTGATTCATGTCCCATTCTCTACGGGCAAACGCGGTTGCCCCAACATCACCAGCAATCCGGCGGCAATGATAGTCCCGATCCCAGCCATCGCCAGCAAGCTCAGACTTTCATCCCATAACCACCAACCCAACACCGCCGCAAAAATCACCGACGCATAGGTAAACGCCCCTAATTGCCCCGCCGGAGCATGACCATACGCCGCCGTCAACGCCCACTGCGCCAAGGTTGCCAACACCCCCAACAGGAATAGCCACAGCAAGGTTTCCCCAGTCAGCGGCAACCACGCCAGCACCGCTGGAATCACCGACAACACACTGGCAAACAAGGCGAAATAAAACACCACGCGCATCGTCGGTTCATCACTCGAACGCATCCGCCGGATATTGACCTTGGTGGAGCCGCCCATAACCGCGCCGAGTAAGCCCACCACGACTGCCAGATTGAAAACCGCCGCCTCCTGAAACGGGTTCAGCACCAACAGCACACCGGCAAACCCCAAACCAATCGCCACAAAGTTACGCCAAGACAAGCGTTCCCCCATCCAGAAAAACGCCACAATCGGCACAAACAACGGCATGGTTTGCTTCAACAAGGCGCTTTGTGCCAAGGGCAAATGCCCCCACGCATAAAACATACAACTCATCGCCGTCACGCCCAGCAGCGAACGCAAAAAGTGCAGGTGCAAGCAATCGGTTTTCACTGCCTGCACCCCATTGCGCCACAACCACGGCAACAGCAGCAGCAGCGCGAACGCATTGCGAAAAAACACCGTTTGTTCCGTCGAGACCACGCCGTTCAAGTGTTTAATCACCATCCCCGCACACACCAGAAAAAACTCGGAAGCCAGAATCAGTAACGCGCCGTAAGCCAGACCGGACAGCGGCAACAAAGGTTTTGTATTCATCGGCGCATTGTAAGGGCAATCCCGCGTAGAGGCGCAAAATCTTGCGTCTCTACAACGCCATGACCTACCTAGTGTCTGACCGGAAACCCTAAAACCCTTTTCCGATCAAGATGCTACGCCCGTTTTCCTTGCCCTAAGATTTCCCGGAAGCAGGCCAGAAAGCTGCAAAAGCGCCCAAAATAGGGCAAAATAGGGCATCCATCCGCCAAACTTCGCAGGAGACACACGATGCGTGAAGTGATCGCCCGCCAACTTCGCCTGGGTCACGCTGACATCGGCAGGCTGACCTTCAACCCACGTTCGCGGGACGACATCCCGCAGGTGTTGCAAGGGCTGCAATACATTTATGTGACAGACGAACTGCGTGAGGCGGTGTTTGCGGTGCTGGAAAAGCGGGTTCCGGCGGAGGTGGACGCCAGCCGTGGACGCCCCGGCATGGATCTGTGGAATGCGCTGGTGCTGGCGACATTGCGGGTGAACCTGAACTGGGACTATGACCGGCTGCTGGAGATGGCGAACCAGCACCGCAGCATCCGTCAGATGCTGGGGCATGGTTTCTGGGATGATGACGATGAGTACAAGCTGCAAACGGTCAAGGACAACGCCGCTCTGGTGGACGAAGCCAGCCTGCAACGCATCAACCAGTTGGTGGTGGAGGCCGGTCACAAGCTGCTAAAAAAAAAGCCGCGCCGCTGAGCGCCCGTTGTGACTCCTTCGTGGTGGAAAGCAACATCCACTACCCGACCGACATCAACCTGTTGTACGACGCGGTGCGTTGTTCGGTGCGCACGGTGGCCGATTGGTGTGAAGGGCACGGCGACAGCCGCTGGCGGCAATGGCAGTACAATCTCCGCCAGGTGAAGAAAGCCTGCCGTCATGCGCAGAAGCTCAAGCACTCCAGCTCCCAAGACCCGGACAAGCAGGCCACCCGGCAACAGGCCATCCGTGACGCCCACCACACCTACCTGGGCCTGTGCGCCGCGCTGTTGTCGAAAGTGGAGGAAACGGTGGCTGACCTGCCCCTCAGCCTGCTGGACAGCCGGTCGGGCAACGACCTCCAGCGCTGGCTGGGGTACGGGTGGCATCAGGTTGACCTGGTGCGGCGGCGGGTGCTGGACGGGGAAACCATCCCCCACGGCGACAAGATCTTCTCCCTCTTCGAGGATTACAGCGAATGGCTCAGCAAGGGCAAAGCCGGTGTGCCGGTGGAGCTGGGCCTGAACGTGTGCGTGATGGAATCGGCTGACGGCTTCATCCTCCACCACCAAGTGATGCAACACTGCCCCGACAGTGAGATTGCCGTGACCATGGTTAAGCAAGCCAAAGCGCTGTTCCCCTCCCTGAGCGCGTGCAGCTTTGACAAGGGGTTCCACTCACCGGCAAACCAGCGCGAACTGGCCGAACTGCTCGACCGGGTGGTGTTGCCGAAAAAGGGCCGCTGGAGCCAGGCGGACACTGCCCGTGAAACCGACCCGGCGTTTGTCCAGGCCAGACGCCAGCACTCAGCGGTGGAATCCGGCATCAACGCACTGGAAGTCCATGGGCTGGACTATTGCCCCGACCGGGGGCTGGAACGCTTCAAGCGCTATGTGGCACTGGCGGTGGTGGGCAGGAACCTGCAAAAGGTCGGGGCCATTTTACAGGCCAGGGCGTTGGAGGCCTTGCAGAAGGATGAACGCCGACGACAGCGCCAAGCCGCCTGAACCACCCCACAACGCCGACCGATGAGGGAAAATGCCGGGAAGGCAGGGCAGCCCCTGCACCGAAGGCAAGCCTGCGCTGCCAGCCATGCCTTGAAACCCAGCGTTTTACCCTCGTGCTTGCCAGAAGGTGGCGGGGAAAACGGCTGCATGGACTAAAATTGGGCACTCGTGGCGGCAGGAAGGCTTTTTCGGTCAGACACTACCTACGCGCTTAAACCTTGCGGCGCGTGACTCATGCACTTTTTCGGGCAAACTTTGGCACAGGCTTGGCAGCCAATGCAGTCCAACACGTTTTTCAGATTCATCACCATCGTGTTGTCATCGTCGTCGTAGCTGTCATCGCTGTCGTCATCTTCTTCCAGCTCCAGCTCGTCGCGTTCGACCAGCTCAAACACGTCACGCGGACAGACCTTATAGCAACGCCCGCAACCGATGCATTTGCCCTGATTGAGCGTAGTGATGAAGGCGGGTGTCCAAGCGATGCCGCCACGGGTAAGACCAGTGATTGGTTCCATGTGTGTGTCCTCTAGTTTGCTTCAGCGGCTTGCAATTTGGCGTTGGCTTCTTCCCACGCCACACAAGCGTCGTAAGTGGCTTGCGCAATCGCGGGCAATTCCTGATAGCCAGCGGGCAGCTTGTCTTCCACCAAATCGTGCAATTGGCTGGCGTGTTCGGTGGCAATGCGCTTGGCTTTGCTGACCGCTTTTTGCAGGGCTTTGAGTTCTTCCGGGGTCATCGCAGCCTCCTTACAAACCAGCAACGGCAGCGTGTGTGCCGATCAGATTCAACGCAACCGAGAGCAACTTATCGGCCTCATCCTTCATTTTGGAGAGCGACTCGAAACCAAAGCGGTGAACGTCACGCAAAGTACGGTCAACCACCACCAGCTTGCCGACCGTGATCAAGGCACGTCCGAAACCTTCGTGCGACAAATTCATCATCGGCACTGCCATCAGGCCACATTCCTTTTCGATCAGCGCGGCAATGGCGTTGTAGAACACTTTCAGGCGGGCAACGATGATTTCATCCGGGTCGCCAATGATGGGAATTTCGCGCTTCATCGCCTTGGTGAGAATGAACGGTTCGAGGATTTTCGCGGGTGTCCACGTATCGTAACTACCGTAACTGTCGAGCGCACGCATCTGGCGCAACATTTCGATGGCAAAATCGGTGCCGAGAACGGGATCGTCGTTGGCAATCAACGTGCTAGCTTCGCTCATGGGGTATCTCCTGTAATAAAAATTCTTGCTCCCCTCGCCCCTTGAGGGAGAGGGGCTGGGGGTGAGGGGTAATCTTGCGTAATAATTGTGGCTGGAAATAACGCTGCATCAGGCGGTTACTGGTCAACACCCCTGCGCCGAATAGCCCCAGCAACAAGCCAAGCAGAGCGACAATAGCTTGCTGCTTATCGCTCATGCCGTAGATGTCGGCGGCAATGGCAGCAACGATCATCAGCACCACGGGCAAGATGTACGCAGCCAGCGAAGCCGTGACCATAACCTGATCTTCCACGCCAATAATCACCTGTTCCCCCACGCTGGAGGCAAACTGGTTCGGCAAGCGTAACTGCTGGCGGCGCATCCCAAACAGTTTGGAAACGCTGGAAGTGGCACAACTGTCCTGCGTGCCACAACTGGAACAAGCACTGCGGGCGCGGGCTTCCACCCAAATATGATCGGGGGTGGCGTCAACCACGGTAGCGGTTTCTTCGATCATTCGTCCCACCCTTCGGCTTCCATCGAGTCGAAGCGTTGCGCATTGGGGGTTTGCATCCGTTTAATGGCTTGTGCCAGCCACGCGCTGGGGCCGCTGCGCAGTTCTGCCTGCAAGGCTTCCAGCAATTCGCTGATTTCCGCGCCCGCGCTGACTTTGACTGGCTGGATATTGGCGGTTTTGAGCTTGGCAACCGCAGATGCACCAACCGCTTGCGAGTAAATCGCTACGCAGCCTTCCAGCACTTTGATTTTGGCATCGAGCTTGTCTTCGTTGCCGTCCATTGCCAGCTTGCCGAACTGGGTGGCTTCCACTAGCTGCACGTTCTCTGGGGTTAGGGCGTAAATCGCAAACGATTCCGCCGCGCCGAAATGCTGGTCGACGTGCTTCATATCGGTGGATGCAAACGCAACTTTAATGGCTGTTTCCATGAAGTGTTCCTCAGTGTCTTGTCCGAGAACTGTGAGCCGCCGTGTCAGAGCCGCCATAGCTGCTTACCTCGTAATCCTGTTTGCAGGGATGTTGCAAGGGGTGTGCCAGTTAGCCAAGTGATTGTTAGTAATAGGTTGTTTGGTTTTGCAGGTTGTCGGGAATGCGACAATGGATGAGTGGCGTGAAGGATGTATGACATGCTAAATAATCGACACTGTTATAAACTGCCCGTGCGTTTCGCATTTAAGGGGTTTGGGGCGACATGGAACAGCACAACAGCAATTTCGTTTTTCTGAAAGAACACAGCCCGGTATTTTGGCAACTTGCCCGTACCGCTGAAGCGGTGTTTGCCAGCGATCCCAATACCACCCTGATCAAATTGCGCCAATTGGGTGAAGCGATGGCGCAAGACATGGCAGCCCGCTATGGTATTCTGTTCGATGACTCCACCACCCAAGCCGATTTGCTGTTCAGGCTGGATCGTGAAGTACAGCTTGAACCTGCCATCCGCCAGCTTTTCCACACCTTGCGCATCGAAGGCAATAACGCTACCCACCGTTTCCAGACCCGGCACAAGGAAGCAATGGATGGCCTGAAAGTGGCGCGTGAACTGGCAATCTGGTTTCACCGCTCATTTGGCAAGCAAGACAGCAATTTCAAACCGGGCGCATTCATCGCACCCACTGACCCCAGCCAGCAATTGCGTGACTTGCAGGGGCAAATCGGGCAATTGCGTACCCAGTTACTAACTGCCAACGAACAGGTGGATAGCAACCAGCAATTACTGGCCTTGTTGCAACAGGAAAAAACCGAATCCGATGCTTTAGCCGAGGCGATGGACGAAGAAGCCCGCCGTTTCCAGCAACAAGCGCAACAGTACGAAGCCGAACTGCTGAAGCAACAACAAGCGTTTGAACAGCATATCAAAACCTTGCAAGCTGAACTCAGCACCGCGCAGCAAGCCAAGACCAATGCCGCACACCTGAAAACCTTGGGTAGGCGTATCCGGCAAGCCAGTAAACAAATCACACTGGATGAAGACCTCACCCGCATTATCATTGACCAGCAATTGCAGGAAGCGGGTTGGAAAGCCGACAGCCAAGTGCTGCACTACGCGCAAGGCACGCGCCCCGAAAAAGGCAAGAACAAAGCCATTGCCGAATGGCCTACCACGGGTAAACAACGCGCTGATTACGTGCTGTTCACAGGTTTAACCCCGATTGCAGTAGTCGAAGCCAAGCGCGAAAATACCAATGTCGCGGGGAAAATTACCCAAGCCGAACGCTACGCCCGTGGTTTCCGTGTTGAAGCAGCCATGCAAGCCGCGTGGGAACAGGAAGGACGTACCATCGCATGGGCAGATGAAGCCGACGGACATTACCACATCCCGTTTGTGTACTCATGCAATGGTCGCCCGTTTATCCAGCAGCTCAAGGAACAGTCTGGCACATGGTTTCGGGATGTACGTTCACCTGCGAATACGGCACGGGCGTTGCAGCAATTCCACACCCCCGATGGCTTGCTGGATCGGTTGAAACGCAGCCGTGAACAAGCACAACAACTGTTACAGCAAGAAGGCTTTGCTTACCTCAAGTTGCGGGATTATCAGGAAAAAGCCATTCAAGCGACGGAACGGGCGTTGCAGCATAATCAGCAGCATTGCTTATTGGCAATGGCAACTGGCACGGGCAAAACGCGCACCATCATTGGCCTGATGTACCGTTTCCTCAAGACCGAGCACTTCCGCCGCATCCTATTTCTGGTTGACCGCACCGCCTTGGGGGATCAGGCACAGGATGCTTTCAATGAAGCACCTTTGGAGCAAAACCAAACCCTGTCCAAAATCTACAACATTGCCGAACTCGGCGACATGCAGGCAGAAGCGGAAACCCGTATTCAGGTTGCCACCGTGCAGGCAATGGTGATGCGGATTTTCCAGTCGGATACCCCACCACCTGTTGACCAGTTCGATTGCATTATTATTGATGAAGCGCATCGGGGTTACACACTCGATCAGGAAATGACTGAAGGCGAACTCAGTACCCGTGCTGCCAGCCAATATTTATCCAGTTACCGCCGTGTGCTGGATTATTTCGATGCGGTCAAGATTGGGCTGACTGCCACGCCAGCGAAACACACCACCGAGATTTTCGGCAAGCCCGTTTACACCTATTCCTACCGTGAAGCCGTGGCGGATGACTGGCTGATCGACCACGAACCCCCGATCCGTTACACCACACTATTGAGTCAAAACGGCATCAAGTTTGAAAAAGGCGAAACCGTCAACCGCCTCAATACCCGCGATGGCACAGTCGATACCGCCGAACTGGAGGACGACACAGGTTTCAAGGTGGAAGCCTTCAACAAGCGGGTAATCACTGAAAAGTTCAACAAGGTGATTTGTGACCAACTCGCCAAGGAACTTGACCCGTTTGGCAAAGAAAAAACCCTGATTTTCTGTGCCACCGATTTGCACGCCGATATGGTCAAACGCTTGCTGGACGAGGCGTTCAAGGCAGTCTACGAAAACGATTACAATGAAGCAGCAGTACGCAAAATCACCGGACAAAGCGACAAAGTAAGGCAACTGATCCGCCAGTACAAAAACGAGCGTTACCCCAACATTGCGATTACCGTGGACTTGCTGACCACAGGGATTGATGTGGAAGAAATCGCCCATCTGGTGTTCATGCGCCGCGTTTCGTCACGCATCCTCTACGAGCAAATGATCGGGCGAGCCACGCGCCGTTGCGATGAAATTGGCAAAACCGTGTTCAAAATCTACGATCCGGTGGGCATTTACGCCAGCCTGCAAGACGTTTCCACCATGAAACCGCTGGTCAAAGACCCGAACATCACACTGGAACAACTGTACGGCGAACTCACCGACCCCAGTAGTTTGGAACAGGCACTTGCCACGGCTGGGGAACAAACCAATACCAGTCATGCCGATGACGTGTTGAACCAACTCAACCAGAAAATCATGCGGGTGATGCGCAAAGCTGCCCAAAAAGCCGAGCGTAAACCAGCACTCAAAACCAAGCTGGATGAGCTGGAAAACCTGTGGGGTATTGCACCCGACAAACTCCACCAACACTTGCATCAGTTGGGTGTGAAACAAGCCACCAGCTTCCTGCAACAGCACCACAGCTTGATGAAACAAGTCGATGCTGTCCGTCAACTGTTGGGCGGCGAACACTATCCGCTGATTTCCGAGCATGACGATGAATTGCTGGTACGCGAACAAAGTTACGGTGAATACCAAAAGCCCGCTGACTATCTGGACAGTTTCAACCAGTTCATCCGTACCCAGATCAATCAATCCGCCGCGTTAGCCGTGGTGGTCAACAAACCGCGTGACCTGACCCGCGAGCAATTGCGTGAAGTGAAACTGCTGCTGGACAGCGCAGGTTATTCCGCTGTCAACCTGCAAACCGCATGGCGCAACCAAAGCAATCAGGACATTGCCGCCAGCATTATCGGCTATATTCGTCAGGCGGCGTTAGGTGAAGCTTTGATCCCGTTTGAACAGCGCGTGCAAGCCGGAATGCAGCGGATTTACAGCCTGCAACCGTGGACACCCGTGCAACGCAACTGGCTGGAACGACTTGCCAAACAACTGGTACATGAAACCGTAATCGACCACGAATTCGTCAATCGCACCTTTGCGCGGGATGGTGGCGCGAAACGGCTGGACAAACTACTGTCGGGTCAGTTAGAAAGTGTCCTCGACCAATTGAGTGAACACCTCTGGCAGCAAGCCAGTTAAAAATCAAAACAAGGAAGCCCCATGACCAATAACGACATCGTGCAAAAGCTCTGGAATTTGTGCGACGTGCTGCGTGACGACGGCATTAACTACAGCGATTACGTCGCCGAATTGGTGCTGCTGCTGTTTTTAAAGATGGTGCATGAAAACACCGAAGCGGGCTTGCTGGGGCAACATACCTTGCCGCAAGGTCGCCGTTGGACAGACATCAATGGCAAGTCGGGGCTGGTGCTGCTCAACTATTACAAGCAAATGTTGCTGGATTTGTCGAAAGACCGTGACCCGCTGATTGCGGCGATTTATGCCGATGCGCAAACCCGCTTGCGTGAGCCGCGCCACTTGGAACAACTGGTGAAAGCGTTGGAGCAAATCGACTGGTTCAGCGCGAAACGCGACGGCTTGGGCGATTTGTACGAAGGTTTGCTGGAGAAAAACGCTTCCGAAACCAAATCCGGCGCGGGGCAATATTTCACCCCACGGGTGCTGATCAATAGCATGGTGAATTGCATCCAGCCACAAGCGGGCGAAACCATTCAAGACCCGGCGGCGGGCACGGCGGGCTTTTTGATTGCGGCGGATGCCTACATCAAGGAACGTACTGACAACCTGTACGCCCTGCCCGAAGCGCAGCAACACTTTCAGGTGAACAAAGCCTTTATCGGGGTGGAACTTGTTCCCGGTACGCGCCGTCTCGCACTGATGAACTGTTTGCTGCATGGCATGGAAGGCGACAACGAAGGCGTGGTGCATCTGGGCAATGCCTTGGGGCAAGTCGGGGCGACGCTGAAAAAATGCGACATCGTGCTGGCGAATCCACCGTTCGGCACGGCTAAGGGCGGCGAAGCCAGCATTACCCGCGATGACCTCACCTACAAAACCAGCAACAAGCAACTGGCTTTCCTGCAACACATTTACCGCACCCTCAAACCGGGTGGGCGGGCTGCGGTGGTATTGCCTGACAACGTGCTGTTTGAGGCAGGCGTGGGAACAGAGATTCGCCGCGACCTGATGCACAAGTGCAATCTGCACACCATCTTGCGCTTGCCGACGGGGATTTTCTACGCGCAAGGGGTCAAAACCAATGTGCTGTTTTTCACCCGTGGCACAGCAGACAACAAGGAGCAGGACGAGAACTGCACGCAAAACATCTGGGTGTATGACTTGCGTACCAATATGCCCAGCTTCGGCAAGCGCACGCCGTTTAGTGCGTCGCACCTTGAGCCGTTTGAAGTGTGTTATGCGGAAACCCCGCGTGTTGATCAGGGTGAAGACGGGCGCTGGCGCTGCTTTAGCCGGGAATACGTGCGCGATACCAAGGGCGACTCGCTGGATATTAGCTGGCTGAAAGATGAAAACAGCGTGGATGCGGCGAATTTGCCTGAGCCGGAAGAGCTGGCGGCGGAAGCTTTGATTGAATTGGAATCTGCCATGACTGGTTTACAAGGACTAATAGAAGCGTTAACAGGTAAAACGCGTGGTGAAGCAGTATGAGTGAGCTATCCAACACCGCTTACCAAACATGGCTGGGCGAACTAAAAGCGCAGATTCTCACCGCACAACAACGTGCAGCGTTGGCGGTTAACCAAGAGTTGCTCAAGCTGTATTGGCAGATTGGCAATGACATCCTGCAACGCCAACAACAACAGGGCTGGGGTACGAAAGTCATTG
Organism: Thiothrix litoralis; assembly: GCF_017901135.1. NCBI lineage: Bacteria > Pseudomonadati > Pseudomonadota > Gammaproteobacteria > Thiotrichales > Thiotrichaceae > Thiothrix > Thiothrix litoralis. The sequence goes on from NZ_CP072801.1 coordinate 1,479,395, forward strand.
AGCAACTGGCGCTGGATTTGCGGCAAGCCTTCCCTGAATTGAAAGGATTTTCAGCACGAAATCTGAAGTATATGCGAGCATTTGCCGAGGCATGGAGTGAACCTGAATTTGTGCAACAGCCTGTTGCACAATTGCCGTGGAGTCATCATTTGGTGTTACTGACCAAACTGAAAGGCAATGTTGAGCGGTTAACCTACGCGGAACTATCCCGACAACACGGATGGTCACGCAACGTATTGGTTCACCAAATCGAAAGCCGTTTGCTGGAACGTCAAGGCAATGCCGCCACGAATTTTGCGCAGACCTTGCCTGCTCCGCAGTCCGAACTTGCCCAGCAAACGCTCAAAGACCCGTATATTTTTGACTTTCTCTCCTTGGGTGCAGAAGCGCGGGAACGTGATATTGAACAAGCACTCACCCAACACATCAGCCAATTTCTGATCGAACTTGGGGCGGGATTCGCCTTTGTTGGCAAGCAAGTTCATCTGGAAATTGGCGGGCAAGACTTCTACCTTGACCTGCTGTTCTATCACCTCAAATTGCGCTGCTATTTGGTGATTGAACTCAAAGCGGGGGATTTCAAACCGGAACACACTGGGCAATTGAGCTTCTATTTATCCGCTGTGGATGATCATTTCAAAACCGAACACGATGCGCCTAGCATTGGCTTGCTACTGTGCAAAAGCCGCAACAAGATCATTGCCGAATACGCCTTACGCGATAACAGCAAACCCATTGGCATTGCCGAATACCAACTCGCCCAAGCACTTCCACCCGATTTAGAAGACAAACTCCCCAGCATTGAGCGTATCGAACAAGAACTACAAAACGACTGGCTGAACAAGGATAACCCAGCATGACAGGCATGAGATTTTCCCAATACGATATACTTACCACTATCAACCTGAATCTTAGTGAGGTTTGTTATGGTCACGGCTGAAGTCATCTATGAAAAAGCAAAGCTGCTGGACAGTATCACGCTACAGGAAGTGGCTGATTTTTTAGACTTTGTAGCTTATAAGCGCAAAGCCGACTTCCAAAAATTGTTGGAAGAAAAACGCCAATATTTCCCCGAAACCAAGCTGAAGCTACCTAGGCAAAAACCGGCTTACACCACCAAAACGTTAACGCTTGAAGACATGGATGCGGCTATTGAAGAACAGGCGGGTTTGCATAAATGATTGACGTTGATACTAATATTCTGGTTCGTCACATCAGCCAAGACGATGAGCAACAGTCACCGGAAGCGACGGCTTTCCTTGATAATCATCCGTGCATGGTACTCCAGACCGTTTTATTGGAAACCGTTTGGGTACTGGGCGCAAAATCGGGGCATGGTTGGGAGCGCGGCAAGATCATTGAGGAAATCCGGGAGGTGTTGGGTTTACCAAATGTGGTGGTTCAAAATCCACGCGCAGTCGTGCAAGCACTTGGCTGGTATGAATCCGGCATGGATTTCGCCGATGCCCTGCACTTGGCAAACAGTAGCGGACAATTCGCCACCTTCGACCAACGCCTAAGCAAAAAAGCCAAAACCCTATACGCTCCTCAAACCGTCATCCTCTTGGGAGGAAAAGCACCTTGAGCAACACCCAACTCCCCAACGGCTGGCTCGAAGTCCCATTAGGCAAATATACGATCAATAAAGATGGAAAACGCCTCCCAATATCTGCCACTCAGCGCGAGAATAGAAAAGGGAGCATCCCTTATTATGGTGCAACTGGAAAAATTGACTCGCTAGATGATTTTACTCATGAAGGAGAAAATATCTTAGTTGGAGAAGATGGAGCGAATCTTATCTCTCGAAACAAGAATATTGCATTTATTGTTAATGGAAAATATTGGGTTAACAACCATGCTCATGTTATATGTTGTTATTCTGGCATTCCAAATAGTTATTTGTTTTACTATCTCAATTCCTTAGTATTGGATGAATGGATAACTGGCTCAGCACAGCCAAAATTAACAAAATCCAATCTTGAAGCAATTCCTGTAAAAGTTCCCCCACTCGCTGAACAAAAAGAAATCGCCACCCTCCTCGACAACCTCCTCGCGCAAGTCGATACCCTGAAAACGCGCCTTGATGCCATTCCTAACATCCTGAAACGCTTCCGCCAATCGGTGCTGGCTGCGGCGGTGAGTGGGAAGCTGACAGAGGAGTGGAGGACAGAAAATACAAAACATGAATGGGAATATAAAACAATCGGTGATGTTTGTGCTGTAGCAACAGGTAAAACTCCGAGTCGTTCTGAATCATCTTATTGGGATAACGGTACAGTACCTTGGTTGACAAGTGCAGCAACGGGAGACGCTTTTACTGTTTATGCAAAAGAATATATTACCGCTTTAGCAGTTTCAGAATGTCAATTGAAAAAATTTGAGCCGGGAACTTTGTTATTGGCAATGTATGGTGAGGGTAAAACTAGAGGTCAAGTTACAGAACTCAAACTATCGGCAACGTGCAATCAGGCTTGTGCTGCAATTACAGTTAATGAGTCAATTATAAATCGAAAATTTGTAAAAATCAGACTTCAGGAAAATTATGAGGAAACGAGAAAAGCAGCAGCCGGCGGAAATCAGCCGAACTTAAATCTTTCTAAAGTTAGAGAAATACCAATTCCATTACCGCCTATTGAAGAGCAAGAAGAAATCGTGCGGCGGGTGGAGGAGTTGTTTGCGTTTGCGGATCAGATTGAGCAGCGCGTGAAGGTTGCCCAACAGCGCGTGAATCATTTGACGCAGGCGATTCTGGCGAAGGCGTTTCGCGGTGAATTGACGGCAGAATGGCGCGAGCAAAATCCTGATTTGATCAGCGGGGAGAACAGCGCAGTGGCGTTGTTGGCGCGGATTCAGGCAAGCAACAGTAACAACGTGAAGGCATCACGCCACAGTAAATAGCAAGGGCAACGACAGGAATTAAATAGCATGAAAAATAATACAGCAACAACAATAGGGCTAAGTGCTTTAGAAGCAGATAGGAAATTCAGTGAAGTCCCTGTATGGTCATACCGTTTCACGGTGACTCCTTGGCAAAGTGATGAGGATTCAACTAAACGTTGCCGACGTATGGCACGAATGGTTTCCGTAAATAACGGCTGGATTCCTGCTACTGAACTAGATGCCTATACGCTGATTACTGTCAAACCGGTGAAGCAACTGGAATATGAATTTAAAGGTGAAAAACTGGCTTTATTAAATTCTGAGTCATTAACATTGACTTGTTGCGATAATAAGCAAAGAGAAGCCATTGAGCGTTTAATTAATCAGGATATTCAACAAGCTGCCCGACAACTTGCTAGGGGTCGTAACGATATTGAAGCTGATCAAGAATACGGTAATGCGATTATTTCTGAAATTGAATCCTCCACACGAATTACAGTAAAGAGTGATTACCTGAGCGTCTTCCAAACCTTGCAGCTCGCACCAAAGCTACTTGCGTGTGGTACTTTATTACTTGAATTAAACATTAAGCATCGTATTCTAGCAAATCCTGAAATAACGCTTGAATGGGTTATCCAGAAACGTCCAGAATGGTTAAAAAAAATTGATCAGGTACGTCATGTATACAGTGAATTCAATAAGGGATTTACCGTTGCGAAGTTTGCTGGTATTGATCAAAGTGCTTCACCTGAGACTGAAATTGATGGATTGGGAAAAACGATACTGGAATATCACCAAGAAAAAGCACTGGCTTCAAAAAAGCAACTAGCTAATGCAGCCCACTCCTCCGTGATTCATGTTCGTTATGGCAAAAGAAACGAGTCCGTTATGCACTTGGCTGCACTAGTTCAGCCTATGTTTGATTTTGACACACTACAACAAATCGACTCGTCATTACTGAACAAATTAGCCAAGCATTTGAAATGGCCTATTCAGGAACGTTTGCATACAGCGAACAGATTGGCAAAAGGGCTTTATTTGCCATTTTTTGCAATTAAATTCAATAGCTTGGAATTTGTTAATTATGAGCGGTTATCTGTAAAACCCGATATTCAACTGCACTTTCATAAAGGTGTGGCAGATAATGAACGGGCTGTACTACGTCTCAAGGCATTTTCCAACATGACTCGCCAGAAAGTTATTCCACTTATCGTGGGCAAACATTCAGATGCTGAACAAGATGTCATTTTTTCTAAAATCAAGAAAGCCTATGAAACCTGTCAATCATTTTGCAGCGAAAAACTCCCACCGCTAACAAAACTCCCTGAACCTATCATAAGTGCAGATGCGTTGGATCAACGTCTTAATAATACAGGCAATCGCTTTGAGAATGCCATTTTACTCATTGCATTGGCTAATCAAGATCCAAAGAAACAAATTCGGGATGTAGCATTTAGTCATAAAATTGCGACTCAATTCATGCGTTATGACCACAGCCCCAATCACTATAGTGATTCCTACTATCATAATTTGGCTGCGGGTTTATTCAGTAAAGGTGGCGGTCAGTTATGTGCGATTGAGAATATGCCCGGTGATTCTGATCTATTCATTGGCTTGGATATGGGTGGAACAACAACTCGTTCCCCCGGCTTTGCATTCTTGTTTACCCGTGAAGGTGCACAATTAGGTTGGCAGTTAGCTGACAGACAAAAAGGCGAGCGAATGAATGATGAAGCACTGGGATTATTATTACAAAAAAGTCTGACTCTTTACAAAAAAGCACACAATGGCGATTTTCCAAAACGTATTACCCTACATCGGGATGGTAAGTTTTATGAGTCGCTAGATATTATCAAGGCGTTTTCTGAACAACACCAAGTTGAAGTTGATGTACTGGAAGTATTGAAATCGGGTGGTAACTGTTCACGGAGCAGCCCCCTTAAGCGGCAATAAGTCCAGTCACCGGATTCAATACTCGCGGAGGGGGAATAGGCAAACGCACCGTCACCGGCTTTTTAGCCAATGCCTGCTGACACGCTTGGCGGATAATTCGGTAAGCGCTGATACCTAGGCGTTTGCAGGTTTCCACGATAGTCAGTATTAACGGGCGGAATTGATCACCTCGGAAAGATTGGCTAAAAAAGCTGGTCTTACGCCAGATGACATAGGGGCGGATAGCCCGTTCGGCAGCATTGTTGGTCAGAGGAACACCGGAATGACGCAAAAATGTCCATAACATCAGGTCATCATCCCGTAAGCGTTGGCACTGGTTGGCGGTTTTAGTCGGCTTATCAGGATGTTGTGCTTGACGTAAGCCGCTACCTGCTACCAATGTCTGGCGGAAGGCTTCGCGGAGTTTATCCATGCGTTGCCGGTACAACCTGTCCGAGTAAGCACCTGCGAGCTTGCGGTTATGCAAGTGGACAATCAGGCGTGCCAGACGCAGCAAACGCTTCCCTAAGATGCCTGCACGCCCGTAACGTTGTGCTATTTTTTTGAACTTACGGATAATGTGCGCCCAGCACAGTTGCCGTCGTTCATTGGGGTGGTGATTATAGCCGCCGTGCTGGTCGGTCACGAGTACGCCATTGAATTTTCCCAGCAATTCGTCCGCTGCACCTTTGCCGCGTGAGTAATGCGTCATGAAGTACACCACCTGTGGCGAACACATCACCCATAACCATTCACGTTCGCGCCCACGGTAGTGACTGGTTTCATCCGCGTTTACCACCGGGCTGCTACGCACTGCATCACCCGCCTGAGCATATAAGGGTGCTAACCAACGGCTGACGGGGGCAGTAGCCTCACTGATCGCACCGCTACTGAAGGATAACTGCCATTGTTCTTCCAGCAGTAACTGGATTTGCCGCGTGGACAGGCGGCACGCCCCGTTCATCAGGGTGATCCAACTGATCAAGCCAGCACCCATCTGCCCGCTGGGGATGTCTTCGGGTAACTCGGCTACCTGACGTTTCCCGCAGCAACTACACGTACCCGCATACAGGCGGTGTTCCGTTACTTGATAAGCAACTTCCGGTAGGTCAAATACCTGATGACGCTGGCTCGGCGTGGTTTCCAGCACCAGATGACCACCACAACGGCAACAGCCTTCGGGATAGTAATGCTGGATAGCATCCAGGCGTGATTCCTCCACCAAGGTGCGTTCATGTTTGCTGTGTCCTGGCTGACCGCCGCGTTTTAACGGGCTTTTCGGTTTGCGCTCGCGTTGGGCGCGTTGTTCGGGCGTGTCACGTGACGGGGGGTTAGAGGAGGTGGCGGAGGAGTCATTCAGGCGTTCTTTCAGTTCTGTCAGTTCCGCTTCCAGTTGTTTTACCCGTGCCTGCAACGCAACCACCAACGTCAGCAGATCACGGTTAAGCTGCTGAGAAGCTGCCAAATCGGTTGGCAACGCAATATCAGTAAAATCGGTGGTGATCGTTAGCTCGTTCATCTTTCAAGCATAGCTCAGACTCTGGCAGTTGCAAGCCCGTGAACAGTTACATTTTATACCGCAAACATCCACCTGTACCGCCAGAAACTAAGCCAACATTTTCTAACCCAGAAGTCGGCGATGCAATCTTTTTCCCTTGTCAGGATGAAATTGTTGTTTCAACTTACAGTGGAGATGAATTAGGCAAAAGTTGGGGTAATGCGGTGAGTGTACGCCCTTTACGTCTACGCAAACGTTACGGCTCAACCGATTTGATTACATTGGCTCAACAGGTGGTGTTATTGAGCCGGATTCATGGGGCATCGCTGTACCGTCATCCTCGCCTTCCCGTAACCACTCATCATGCTGATCGCTTTGCAACCTTGAGGCAGGAGGTTGATGTTGATTCGCTGGGTCAAATGGATCGCATGTGCCCTGTCTATCTTTAATGTGAGTCAATAGTGGAACTTGCGAAGTTGTCGCAGTGGCATAAACTCATAGTGTAAGCGCACTAAAAATCAGGAATGTATTTATGAGCATACAAACAGTTGAAAACATCTTACATGAAGCAGAACGCCTGACCTTCGGTGAGCAACTAACGCTGATCCAGCGGTTGCTAGATGGTTTGCGGAAAACCTCAACGCCTGTCACGCAAACAGGCGAACTATCAACACAACAACGATTGAAACAAGTGCTGGCAAAACCTGCACGGCGCAAACTGAAGTCGCTGCAACTGGATACCCGTGGTTTCCGCTTTAATCGGGAAGAAGCCAATGAGCGATAGACCCTTTTTTCTCGATACCAACATCCTCATCTACGCCAACACGGCCCAAGATCCAACCAAGCAGGAAATTGCCCAACGCTTGGTTACATCGGGAGACGCAATGACCAGTGCGCAGGCACTCAATGAATTTTGCAACGTGTTGCGCCGGAAATTCCCCGACAAGTTTGCGGAAGTCGAAGCAGTTTTACAGGATATTCAAGTAGATGTGGAAGTCGTGCCGCTCACTGCGGAGATAACAAAACGAGCAGTTGCCATCTCCAAACGTTACCTGCTGAGTTTTTACGACAGCCTGATTTTGGCTGCTGCCTCTGAATACGGCTGTAGTGCTGTATTGAGCGAAGATCTGCAACACGGCTTTAAGCTAGATACAGGGCTGATGGTAATCAACCCATTCCTTTAATCAATGCCGCTTATGCGCCGCTTCCCCATCCCGCTTCTGCGCATAAATCGACTGATACGGGTGAATCTCGCCCTTCTCCAACGACAGCAAAATATTGGCAATATCAAACAGCGTCTGACGTGTGCCGCTATACCCAATCCACTGCCGCTGATACCCACCCAGCAAGTCGTATTGCGGGAAACCTGCGCGTAACAGCGGAATACCCAGCCGCAACGCCGTTTCCTGCCCGTGCGAATTGCAAATCAGCACTTCGGCCTCATTGGCTTCCGCCGCTTTTTCCAAATCTTCCAAATCGCCGATATGCACCTTGTCGGCTGCGATGTGCTTGAGAATCGGCGCATTCGCCGGGGCAACCGCCGCCACGGTGTACGCCCCGTTTTCTGCCAGCAATTGCGAAAACGCATTGAGCAAATCCGGGTCAGCCGCAATCGCAAAGCGTGATAAGCCCAGCATAAAGTGCGTATCCAGCATCGCATCCTGCAATTGCGCCCGCTGGCGTTGCAGCTTAGGCGGCACAGGTTCGGCGGCAAGCGTGTGCAGGGTATGAACAAACTGATCGTTCACCGCCAACCCCATCAAATGGTCGAAACGGTAATCCGGCACGCCCGTCTTCTTGTGCAAGGTATCTGCCGCCGCATTCAGCGACGCACCAATCACCAACGTTGCCAGCGAATCGCCCAGCGTTGCCATGTCCGACACCAGCGTGCCGCCGATGGTCAGCGGGCTGAAATCTTCATCCGGCAAATGCCCATCCAGCGAATCCGACAAATCGGGGATCACCACCGGGCGCAGGCCGAACAGTTCGATGGTGTCTTTCAAGGCTTCCAGATCGCCGGGGGTCAGCGAGGCATTCACCAGTACATTGACCTGACGCGGGCGTTTACCAGGTTGCGTGCCTGCGGTGGCGGCATCGGGAACGAGCGTGGCAATAATGGCTTCCACCGCTTTGGCAAAGCCACTTTCCAGACAGCCGCTGAAATCGGGGGTGGACAAAGCGACCACCGGAATGTGGGCGTATTCGGGGTATTTCTTGCGGAATTCGCCCGCAGCCATTGTCACGTCGCTGCCTTGGGTTTCTGCCAAACCCGTGGTGGGCACGCCGACCAGTGACGGGCTGTTTTTGCTGCAAATCGCTTTCAGCCCTTCAACCACGTTGTCTTCCGAACCCATCACGGCGGCGATTTGATCCATCGCACTGGTTTGCAGCGGAATGGGTTCGCGGAAGTGGCGCACGAAAAACACTTTGCCGAAGGCGGTACAACCTTGCGCCCCGTGCAACATCGGAATGGCACGGTGAAAGCCGAGGAAGGCGAGTGCTGCGCCGATGGTTTGGCTTGCTTTCAGAGGGCTGACGGACAGGGCTTTGTTGCGCTTGGTGATCTCAGCCATGAGCGGCCTCCTTGGATACTGCCCACGGCGCGGGTTTGCGGACAGCCTGCCAGATCGGGCTTTCGACCGTCAGGGCGAGTTGTTTGGCGAGTTCCAGCATCCCTTCGTAGCCTGCGTAACCAAATTCGCGTTCCTGATTGATGTCGAGGAACGGGATACGAGCTTTGAGCGCAGTGTACATATTGCGTCCACCTGCGATGAGGATGTCCACGTTGTATTCACGCACGATATTGATCAGGGAACGCGGGCTGCCGTCTTCGACCATTTTGGTGTCTGCGCCCATGATTTCACGGATGCGGGCTTTGTCTTCTTCGGTGGATTTGTTCGTCCCCGTCGCCACCACCGTCATGCCCAAATCTTGCAGGGCGGAAACGATTGACCAGGATTTCACCCCGCCGGTATACAGCAATACGCGCTTGCCCTTGAGACGTTGCCGCCACGGTTCTAAGGCTTTGTTAATGCGGGCTTCTTCGCTGGCAATCAGGGCTTCGGTGCGTTCGGTGAGGTACGGGTCGTCGATCAGGCGGGCGAAATCGCGCAAGGCATTGTTCATGTCTTGCACCCCGTAGAAGCTGCCTTCAAACCATTTGGTGCCGAATGCGTCTTCGAGCTTGCGAGCCACGTTGAGCATTGCTTTGGAACACACCATCATGTTCACTTTGGCGCGGTGCATGGTTTGCACTTCGTGGAAACGCGCATCGCCGGAGAGGGTGCAAAGCACGCGGATGCCGAGGTGGTCGAGCAGTGGCAAGACGTGCCAGAGTTCGCCCGCGATATTGTATTCGCCGACCAGATTCACGTCGTGGACTTTGACGGTGTCGCTTTCTGCGCCGTGTGGCAGCGGGTCGGGTTCGCGGGTTCCGCACACGTGTTTCACCATTGCGTCACCGGCGATGCGGTTGCCGAGGTTTTTCGTGCCGTAAAATCCGGCGCAATCAATCGGCACGACGGGCGTTCCCCAGCGTTCTTGCGCAGATTTGCAGATGGCTTCGATGTCGTCGCCGATCAGCGCGGGGATGCAGGTGTTGTAGACGAAGACGGCGGAAGGGCTGTAGCTGTCGATCGCTTGTTTGATGGAATGGAACAGGCGTTTTTCACCGCGCCCCATGATCACATCCTGTTCGGTCAGGTCAGTGGTCATGCCAATCTTGAACAGGCGCGAACCGCTGGAACGTGTGCCACGATTGTCCCACGAGCTGCCAGCACAGGCGATGCTGCCGTGGACAATGTGCGCCACGTCTGCAATCGGCAACAGCGCGATTTGTGCGCCATCGAACGCGCAACCACCCGCCGATGCGCCGGGTTTGGGGCGGGCGCAGCCGGACTTTTCCTTTTTGTTGTGGGTACAAGCTGGTTCGTCCAGCAGTGCGGCAATGTCTTTGGACTTCATCATGGGGCGTTACCTCGGTCAGTCGTTGGGAAGGACGTTGCAAGGGGTGTGCCAGATCTTTAAGTTGTTGTTATTTATATAAAGTATTGACGAGCTAATTGTCGTGAACACGACAAGCTCAAGTTTCTCAGAGGTGTTTATGACAAACACCTGCCAATACTTAACCTCTAACCTAATGATAAATAAAAGGCTTGCAGTACTGGCACGTTTCCTGCTCTACCACTGGCATTTGCTCATATGACAGGAGATTCCCCCATGTTGCTGGATACCTACAAAGCCAACGAACTCATTTGGCTCACCACCATCAACGGCAAAACCAAAAACGGCCTGAATGCATTCCGTGGCGACCTGATCGTCAAGCTCGGTGACTTCAACGAAGTCGCCAACAAACGCAACCCACCCGAAGCCGCCATCAAAGAAGCCGTGATTCTCGCCGACGACACCAGCCTGTTAATGGTCGTTGGCAACTTCAGCGACATCCTCGAATTGCCGGAATTCATCAGCCGTTTCACCGCCGATCTTGCCGCCGATTGCAAACCAATTTTCTTCATCGACAACCTCACAGAAAGCGTGGTGGTGGATGTGGACGGGCGGCAATACACCCTCATCTCATTGCCTGCTGGGATGATCTGGAACGAATTGCTGGATCTGTGCTTCCTCGACAAGCACGACCTCAAGGGACAGTCGACTGAAGATAAAGTCGTCACCGTTTATAACGCTCTGAAAACTTACAAACCTAAATTCAAGGCTTCCACCCTCGATGAAGCCATCGCCAACCGTAACAGCGTCAAACGTCAAGTTTGGGGCGCAGTTTAAGGAACATACCATGAGCAGCAACAAAACCCTCGACAAAATCCAACAGCAAGTCACCGAAAACGCGGTAATGATCTACATGAAAGGCACGCCCGACGCGCCCGAATGCGGCTTTTCCGGCAAAGCAGTCGGCTACCTGAAAAAGACTGGGGTGGAGTTCGCCTACGTCAACGTGCTGAAATCGCCCTTCATTTACGAATACCTGCCGCGCTTTTCGCAATTCCCCACCTTCCCGCAAGTTTTCGTGGGCGGCGAATTGGTCGGTGGCAGCGACATCGTGGAAGAGCTGTACAACAGCGGTGAATTGCAAACCCAACTCGCGGCACTGGTAAAACAAGGGAAACTGCCAGAACCCAGCGTTTCCGCTACCATCAGCAGTGAACCGGCAACCGCCGACAATCTGGTACAACTCACGCTGTAATGGATACCACACAAACGGTACGTGCCTACCACGAACGCACCAAACACCGTCTGGATGCCTATGCCAAAGGCCCGGAGTTTCTGGACTGGGATCAGCAACCGAACCCGTTCCGGCGGTTCGTGGGCGCGGACGTGGTGGAATTGGCGTTGGAAGATAGCGAGGGAATTGCCGCCCTGCTGCAACTCTCCCTCGGCCTATCCGCGTGGAAACAATACGGCTCCGACCGCTGGGCATTGCGTTGCAACCCCTCCAGCGGCAACCTGCATCCTACCGAAGGCTACGTTATCGCCAATGGTATCGGCGAGCTGGGCGATGGTGTTTACCACTACGCCCCCCACGAACACGCACTGGAATTACGCGGCAAACTGGCTGACAGCGATTCCCCGCCACAACTTCTGCTCAGCTTGAGCAGCATCGCATGGCGCGAAGCCTGGAAATACGGCGAACGCGCCTTCCGCTACGTGCAACTCGATGCCGGTCACGCGCTGGGCGCAATCCGCTACGCTGCCGCAGCACTGGGCTTGCAGGTAGAACTACTCCCCGTCGCCGATACCGAAATTTCCACATTGTTAGGGCTGGATCGGGCAGAAGATTTCACGGATGCCGAAGCCGAACACCCCGACATGCTACTCCGCATCCACACAGGTTCTGCCGCCCCCTTCCACCTCCCCACCGTCACCCAATGGCACGGCAAAGCCAACGCACTAGGCGGCCTCCCCAAATACAACTGGCCAATTATCGACGAAGTAACCACCGCCACCGTATCTACCCGTAGGGGCGTATCGCATACGCCCTCTTCAGGCATTCGTGAACCCCAATCCGACCTAATCCCACTGATCCGGCAACGCCGCAGCGCCCAAGCCTTCAGCGGCAAAACCAGCACCCTACCCCGCGACACTTTTTACGCGATGCTGTCTGCCTTACTGCCTGCCAACAATCCCGTACCGTGGGACGTATGGACACTGCCCATTCGCCTCCACCCAATCTTATTCGTGCATCGTGTCGAAGGCTTACCCGCTGGCCTATACGCCCTGCCCCGCCATGAAGAAGCCGCAACCACCTTACGCACTGCCATGAACCCCGATTTCGGCTGGCAAACCCCAGAAGGCTGCCCCGATAACCTGCCCCTATTCCACCTACTAACAGCCGATGCCCGCAAAACCGCCCGCACGCTTTCTTGCCACCAAGACATCGCCTCCACCAGCAGTTTCAGCCTCGGCATGTTGGCGGCATTCGACGCAGGTTTGGCGGAAGGCGCACCCGTTTACCGCCACCTTTACTGGGAAGCAGGCTTAATCGGGCAAATCCTCTACCTGCAAGCCGAAGCCGCCGGAGCACGCGGCACGGGCATCGGCTGCTTCTTCGACGACAGCGTGCATGAGGTATTGGGCTTGCGGGATACCCAATTCCAAAGCCTCTACCATTTCACCGTCGGCAACCCCTCCATCGACACCCGGCTGGAAATGCTGCCCCCTTATTCCCACCTACCCAAAGAACGCCAGCCATGACCGTAGCCGAAGAACTCGTCGACCTGAAAGCCCGCATCGCCACGGTATTCGCCCAACGCGAAAGCCTCAAACAAGCGATGGGTGAAGGCAAAATGCCACCCCGCCAAGGTTTCCGCGAACTGGAAAGCGTGGATACGGAACTTTCCGCGCTGGATTTGCGCTTCAAACAATTGTGGGATGCACAACAACAGCGGTAAAACACCATGAAAGTACTAGTCCTAGGCGGCGGAGTCATTGGGGTCAGCACTGCCTATTACCTTGCCAAGGCAGGGCATGAGGTGCAACTGGTGGAACGCCAATCCGAGGTGGCATTCGAGACCAGCCACGCCAATGCAGGGCAAATTTCACCCGGTTATTCCGCGCCTTGGGCTGCTCCCGGCATCCCGCTCAAGGCCCTGCATTGGATGCTGATGGAACACAGCCCGCTGCATGTTTACCCACATCTGGATTGGGCAATGTGGCGGTGGCTGGGCGCTTTCCTAAGGAATTGCACCTTATCCCGTTACCAGCTCAACAAAGCCCGCATGGTACGGCTGGCAGAATACAGCCGCGATTGCTTGCGCGAATTACGGGCAGAAACCGGCATTCGTTACGACGAACGCAGCCTCGGCACGCTCCAATTATTCCGCACCCAGCAACAATTGGACGGTATCCACAAAGATGCCGCTATCCTGCAAGCGCAAGGAGTGCCGTTCAACATCCTCGACCGGGAAGGCGTGATCCGCCACGAACCGGCACTGGCGCAGGTGCAGCACAAATACGTCGGTGGCCTGCATTTGCCGGATGATGAAACCGGCGACTGTTTCCGCTTCACCCAAACCTTATCGGGCATGGCGGAACAGATGGGCGTGATTTTCCACTGCAATACCACCGTTCAAGGCTTAGTCGCCAGCGGGCAAACCTTAAGCTGTGTGCAAACCAGCAAGGGCTTGATGCAGGCTGATGCGTATGTGCTGGCGTTGGGCAGCCATTCCCCGTTGCTGCTCAAGCCTTTGGGTATCCGTTTACCGATTTATCCGGTGAAAGGCTATTCCCTCACCGTACCGATTACCCACCCGGAACACGCCCCCGAATCCACCGTCATGGATGAAACCCACAAGGTTGCCATTACCCGTTTGGGGGAGCGCATCCGCTTGGGGGGAACGGCGGAACTGAACGGTTTTGACCTGAGCCTGCCAGCCAAACGCCTTGCCACGCTGCAATACGTATTGTCTGACCTGTTTCCCAACGGCAGCGACCCCAGCAAAGCCAGTTTCTGGGCAGGATTGCGCCCCATGACCCCCGATGGCACACCCATCCTTGGCAAAACGCCGTATTCCGGTTTATTTCTCAACACCGGGCATGGCACGCTGGGTTGGACGATGGCAGCAGGCAGCGGGCGGATACTGGCAGCCATGCTCAGCGGGCAAACGGCGGACATCGCACTGGAAGGGCTGGGCATGGAACGTTACGGGTAATGTCGGTTTCCACACAGTTCCCACCCGTCCGCGTGTGTCGCAGACTCGACAAAACCAATGAAAAATTCACTACTATTTTATTAAAAACAACAGCTTAAAAACTATGGCACAAGTATTGCTGACATCAAGCAAAGATCATCAGCAAGGCGAACACCATGCACCACAGCAAGCGTTTCATCACCATCAACGACACCACCCTGCGCGACGGCGAACAATCCGCTAGCGTGGCGTTTTCCCTTGCGGAAAAGCTAGCGATTGCACGCGGGCTGGATGCCTTGGGTGTTCCCGAACTCGAAGTCGGCATCCCCGCGATGGGCGAGGAAGAACGCGACTCCATCCGCGCCGTTGCCGACCTTGGGTTAAATGCTCGGCTGATGGTGTGGAGCCGGATGCGCCGCGACGACATCCTGCTGTGCCGCGATTTGGGGGTGGATATGATCGACATTTCCATCTCGGTTTCCGACCAGCAAATTTTCCACAAACTCAAGCGTGACCGCGCTTGGGTGTTGCAACAAATCTGGGCGCACGTACAAATCGCCAAAGATTTGGGCATTGGCGTGTGCGTCGGTGGCGAAGATGCTTCCCGCGCTGACCGTGACTTCCTGCTGCAAGTGCTGGCAACGGCACAAGCGGCAGGCGCACAACGCTTCCGCTTCGCCGACACCGTGGGCATCCTCGAACCGTTCGCCACCCACGACTGGATAGCTTCACTGCGGGCGCATACCGACATGGAAATCGAAATGCACGCCCACGACGACCTCGGTCTTGCTACTGCTAATTCTCTCGCCGCCGCCCGCGCAGGCGCTACCCACATCAATACTACCGTCCATGGGCTTGGCGAACGCGCTGGCAATGCGCCGTTGGAGGAAGTCGCGCTGGGGCTGGGGCGATTGTACGGGCTGGATTGCGGCGTTAACCTAAAACGCTTCCCCAAACTCTCCTTGCTGGTGGAAAAAGCCTCCGGTCGTCCGGTCGGCTGGCAAAAAAGTCTGGTCGGCGAAGGCGTGTTCACCCACGAATCCGGCATCCACGTCGATGGCTTGCTGAAAGATTCGCGCAATTACCAAGGTGTCGATCCGGCGGACATGGGGCGGCACCACCAATTGGTGCTGGGCAAACATTCCGGCAGCCACGGGGTGCAACGTGCCTACGCCCTGCTCGGCGTACCGCTGGAGCATGAACAGGCCGAAGCGATTCTCGCGCTGGTACGGCGTTTTTCCACCCAACACAAACGCCCACCGACGGCGGATGATTTGCAGCAGTTTTTGCAACAGACTTGTGTGGCGGAGGTGGGGATATGTTGTTAGAACTGATTGGCGAAGACATCACCTGCGTCTTCCAACGCGACCCCGCCGCCCGTTCGCGGCTGGAAGTTGCCACGCTCTACCCTGGCATCCACGCGGTGATGTTGCAGCGCATTGCCCACAGCCTGTGGAAGCGCAACTGGCGCTATTTCCCGCGCTTCCTTTCGTACTTTGCCCGCTTCTGGACGAATATCGACATCCACCCCGGTGCGAAAATCGGGCGACGCTTTTTCATCGACCACGGCGCTTGCGTGGTGATCGGCGAAACCGCCGAGATCGGTGACGATGTAACGCTCTACCACGGCGTGACCCTCGGCGGCGTATCCTGGAATAAGGGCAAACGCCACCCTACCCTCGGCAATCGCGTGGTGGTCGGGGCAGGCGCAAAGATTCTCGGCCCGATTGAACTGGGCAACGACGTGCGCGTTGGCTCGAATTCCGTGGTGGTCAAAAACATTCCGGCGGGCAAGACCGTGGTCGGCATCCCCGGCAAAATCGTGCAAAACAAAGTCGCCCGCAACGACAACCCCGAAGGCATCGACCTCAACCACCATCTGATTCCCGACCCGGTGGCAGGCGCAATCCAGTGCCTGCTCGACCGCATCCGTTTGCTGGAAGAAGCCGCAGGCACACGCGGCTGCTTGCCCGAACAAGAAGACGACAGCGCGGAATGCCATCATTGCGATGCCCGCGATCTGTGCGACGACGAATTACCTAACACACCCATCACCGAACATCCGATTCACTTTAAAAAATCAGGGGACTAACATCATGGATTTGCAGGATTTTGAAGCCGAAGACCTTTATTTCAACGCCACCATCGACCCTGAAATCGCCGCATTATTGGAGGAAGCCTCCAACCTTTACCCAGAACCGGAGGCCGAAACCCTGCTACTTCGTGCTTATTTCCTCGCCCCCGAAGATTTGAACGTGCTGGTCGCACTGTACCGCTATTTCTACTACCAACATCGCCTGCCGGATGCGCTAAACGTGGCACACAAAGCCATCGCCGTCAGCGGCAAACGTTTGCACCTGCCGGAAGATTGGCGGCATTTGACCCGTTTGCATCTGGGGCAAGGTGTGCTGGTTTCCATGACCTTGACGCGCTTCTACCTGATGGCGCACAAGGGCGCGGGCTATCTGGAAATGCGGCTGGGGGAACTGGCGGATGCGGTCGGGCGGCTGCAAACGCTGGTGGATATTGATAGCAACGACCGGCTGGGCGCGAAGGCGTTGCTGGTGCTGGCGCAGGAGCATTTGTATGAGCAGCAAGGGGTGGCGGTGTTGCGCAAGGCGGCGGGTTAATCCGACCAATAGCGGCGCACGACTGCTACCATCGCTGCTCCTAACGCAGCGTCTTGCAGCGCCGGATATTCCTTCTGGATTTTGCGTGACAAACCAGCGGGATTTTCACGTATCGAACGGATAATCCGGTCAATGTCAGCGTCCGGGGCTTCCAGCAGCGCCTTGATTGCTAGCCGCGCCTGCCGCATGGTTTGCAAATAGACTGCTTCCTCACGCATTTCCTGTTCCAGCGTTTGCGCCACTACCTCGGCGAGGTATTCGGTCTGCGCCGTCAAATCGGGGTAACGCCAAGCGTGCAACGCGTCGGCATAAGCGTGAAAATGCAGGTTGTAACGCACCCCATCCGCCGCTTCCTGCTCTTCCCCAAACGCATACTGTCCACGATAACGCTGCATCAGCGGGCGCGAAAAGGCTTCCAGTGCTTGATCATAGGCTCGCCGTGCTGCCGGATTACGGTTGATGGTAGCGGAAACAGGCAAGATATACGGTGCAGGTATTACCCCGTCACGGCGCAAGATGTCATTGACCAGAAAGCGCGACACCCGCCCGTTCCCGTCCACCAGCGGATGCAGGTAGACAAACCCGAACGCCAACAATGCCGCCCGTAACACACTGGCTTGCCCACGAGTACGCTGTTCCACTGTTGCCAGACCTGCCAACAGCGCGGGCGTATCGTCCCAATGCGGCGCGATGTAATGCACCACGGGCAGAAAACCTTGCACCTCACCGACAAACACGGGGGAACGGCGTAGCCCGTAACGGGTAGCCTTATCGCCGAGGATTTCCCGCTGCAATGCGGTCAGAAAATCCGCTGCCAACGGGGTGGGGGCTTGTCCGCAATGCCGTTCCATCGCAGTGGCGAAGCGTTGCACCCGGTCGGTTTGCTGACCTTCGTGTTCCAGCGTGAAACTGGCGAGGCTTTCTTTCACCGTTAGCCAAACAGCACTGCGTATCAACAGGTCTTCGCCGTAAGCCTGTTCCAGATGCTGCAAATGCTGGGCGCAATCGTAAGTTTCTGCTGCTTGAATCGCTGCCGTGCGGCGAATGAGCGGGCAATAAGCCGCCGTTCCGAGCAGATTGTCGCGCACGCGCCAGCGCGGGTTATTGGTGGCGGTGTGGGCGGTGAAATAGTGTTGTGGATTCAGTACATTCACGTAATTGCCGACTGTTACCCCCGCAAACGCCAGCCGCTGCCCGGTTAGCCATTCGTAAAAAAAACCTGCCCGCCGTGCGTATTGCCCGCTGGGTTCTTGCGCCAGCCATACCTCTAGTTCCTGCACCGGCAGCAGCACAAACAGACGCGACAGGCATTCAAGGTGAACGCCTTCGTATTTGAAAGCAAACGTCAAGTGACCTGCCAAGGTATCCGCAGGGCGCGTGCTGGGCAAACGGGCAGGCGTGAGGAATGGCTGGGCAGGTTCTAGCCCGTAATGGTGCGCCAACCAGCGATAACCGGACAAGGTGGACATGAGCAAGCATTCCTGTGGGGGTGGATTTTGTATAATGCCTGCAAATTTTATATAGAAAAAGGTTTTTATACTGAAAAACTTATAATTCTGCCAGTATCACCCGCTGCGTATCCAGCATGGAATCGGCGATGAAATCTAGAAACGGCTCAATATCTCCCCTATCCGCCGCCGCTAAGGCTTGCAGGTAAATCCGCCGTTTGGTGGTGCGCACAATCACGGGAGTATAGCCTTGTATCAGCAGGATCAGGTTCATCAATATTCGCGCCCCACGCCCGTTACCATCGTCGAAGGGGTGAATCCGCACCATGTTGTAATGGGCAATCCCCGCCACTGTGATTGCGTGAAGCTGGCTCAGATTTGAGTTCACCCAGTCGCATAATTGCTGCATTTCCAGCGGGACTTGTAGCGGTTCGATGTAATGGTGGATTGAACCGTCCTGTTGCAACACATGATTCGGCTGCGATTTATACTGCCCCGGTGTGGCGGGCTTTTGTACCCGTTGCCCTTGTGAATTCAGTGCAGGGGTAGATTGCACGCCCGCCAGCAATAGCGCATTGAGTTCCTTGATCAGCCCTTCGCTGATGGCGCGTTTTTGTGCTACCACATCAAACAGCAGGTCGATGGCTTCGGCATGATTGCGGGCATCGAGAAAATCCTTGAACGGTTTGCCCTCTACCGTCAGCCCTTCCTGCAAAAAGAAGATGGTTTCACCGAGCGTCAGCGTGCTGCCTTCGATGGCGTTGCTGTCATACGTCCATTCAGCGCGGAGCTTTTGCTGGATGGGTTGCCAGCGGTCAGTTTGTTGCGCACGCAAACGCTGGATGTCCGCTTGCGCGGCATCAATGGCTGCCAGTTTGCTGGTCAACTGGGCGGAGGGCTGGAATTGGTAGGAAGGGTTTTGCATACGTCATACTTTTAGCATATTTACCAACAACACCGTTAGTTTAGGAAAGCAAAGCCGCTGCCGCCGTCACTGCTGTCCCTATCGCTGCCTGATGTTCAACAACGAATCCGCCAACATCGGTCATGTCTTTGGCAACGTTGGTGAGTTCACGGATACCGCCCCAGAGTTTGCCCAACACCGATTGGCTTTTCTCTGTTGGCTGTTTTTCGTCAGTTTTGACCGCTTTGCGCACATCATAAACAGCTTCCAGCACATCGTCCGATAGGTTGGCTTTGTGGCGCAGCATTTCATCTAGCACAGAACTGATGATTTGGCGTTGGTCGGCTGTCACTGTGATGGTGGTATTGTCCGAATGGGATTTTTGAGTGTTGTGGTCGCCGATGATGACTTGCCCGTTGGTGACGTTAATATTGCCTGTACTTGCCATTTTTCTTACCTCTTGGAAAATTTGGTCGTAACTGTTGATCTGCGCCAGCACTTTAACCAAGCCTTCGCCGGAATGCACCGAGAATGATTGCTGGTTGAACAATACCGATGGATGAATCTGTTCCGGTCGGATACCGTTCGGACTCACCAGCACCGCTTTCAGATGCGTGAAGAACTCGCGTAACAGCGAGGAAAATGCCTTCAAATCTCCGGTCAGCACCATTTCGATGACATTTTTTCGCAGTAGGTAATGTACGACCGCCTGACTTGTTGTACCCGCCTTCAGGATGAAACCTTGCCGCCAAATGTTTTGAGGGTCATGAATGCCCACTTCGCTATGCGGCACAAACAATTTATGCACCAATCTTGCATGGAAACCCAGTGGCAGGTAAGGCAGGTCGAAACGCAGTATTAGTTTGTTCTGTTGATTCAGTAGTTCGCTGACCAAAAGCGGCTCATCTGCTCGCGTTGCATCTGGAAAGAAATACTTGCCATTATCCTGTAACCGAATACACAGAGAACGTTCATTGAGAAAGCTGACCAGATATTCCACATGGTCTTCATCCACTTTGCCTGCAAATACTTGCTCCAACTCGGTCAAATTCAGAATACCGTTGGCTTGGCGCAATGCGGGGGAATAAAGCAATTGGTAGGCGTTGTCTACCGCCCATGCGGGTTTGAGGCAGTAGCGGCTCTTGCCCTTCTCGACCTGTACCAGAAAACCAAGTTGTTGCAACTGATTGAGGGTACTATCGGTATTTTTTGCATCTTGAATATTAGCCGCAATCAGTTCGCGTAACTTGCTTTCACGCACGAAAACGGTATCCCCGTCTTTGTATTGCGCATCCAATGCCCGTTGTACATCCAGCGTTTCCTTCAGAACCATTTTCTGGCTGTCGAGGCTGGCTTTTACCAAGGATTGCACGAAGCGTTTAAAATCTGGCTCATCTTTGTCGAGACAAGAGAAGTAGAAGAAACTTTCATCCGAAAACTGCTTGGGGAATTCGCGCCGTAAACGGGTTTTATTCTGGTAAGTTTCACATTGTTCATACCAATTGGTGACAAGTAGCACTTTTACTTGTGAGCCTGCTAAGTGGCGGATTTGGTGAAGCCATTCATCGGGAGCTTGTTCGTGGCGGCTATCCACTACTAACACGTAAACGCAGTTTTCATGCAGAAACGCACTATGCAAACCGTGGAAAATAGTTTGTCCACCGAAGTCCCACAAAAATAAATCTAGTTTTTTACCATCCAGGCCACAATCGGGAAAAGTGTCGAGTACATTAATGGATTGATGTTGGAGATAATCAACACCAACAGTTGGTTGCTTAATATATTGAACCATATTTCCTTGCAAACGATCAGCTAATGAGCTTTTTCCAGCACCTCCTGGGCCTAACAAGATTACTCGCGCTGAATGCGTTGTTTCAATTTTCGCTCCAAGAACAGCAAGTTGTAGTGCGATAGGATCATTAGTAATTGCAACAGAAAACTCTTTTAGATAATTTTGAGCATGTGGCTCAGGAAAATCACCATTCCATAAATTTTTTAAATCTTCAGCAAGAAACTCCAACTTAAGTTGACGTAAGTTTCCTAGTAATCCAGATTCCCATTCTAGTATTTTTTTGGGCTTTTTATCATATAATTTTTTTATTGAAAATAATGGAATAGAGTCCTGAAAAAAATCAGTTTCATAGAGCCAATTAAAATCATTTCGAGCCATTGCAACTGATTCAGCTTCAATCTTCGCTGCTCTAGCTGCAATAACCATTGTTTCAGCAATAGCACTCTTTGTATCGTTGAGTACGACATCTACAATTCTGACGACAGCCGCAGCCGCTTCAGCAGTGGAAACTTCATCTGCGATGGCTTTAGCCCTAACTACAGCCTTTTTGGCCTCGCAATCAATTGATTGGGAAATTGCAGCAGATTCAGCCGCATCTGATGCTCTGGCTGCTTGCTTGGCAGCAATAGATTCTGCTCTTTCCGCTGCAATGCAGGCAGAATCAGCATTAGCTCTCACAAAATCTAACTTACTAGTATCAGTAATAAATCTGACAATACTATTTTTAGAAAATGCAATATCTCTGGCTTTTATAGCAATTGTTCTAGCAGTCTCTGCATCAATCTTCGCAGAAGCCGCAGCTTGTCGTTCCGACGCTGCCAAAAAGTCAGTCTTTGCAGCAAATATCTCCGCATCCGTCACGGCTGTTCCATCTTTAGTTGCAGCAACAGCTCTAGTTGCTTCCAATCCCACGGTATTGATAACAGATTGTGCTCGCTCTTTAGCTATTAACCATTGTTGAATAACAATTGGAATGCGCAAAATTAAGTAAATATTTTCTACTAGCTTATCAGGCCAAACTTCCTCAAGAGATAAACTCCCTAAAATTGGTAAAATTCGTAGTGTATTCCTCCACGCATACCACACCAGCGCATCATGCCCTTTCTCATGGTAGAGCTTCTCAAGTTCTTCTTCGGTAGGGAGTTCTGCCATACAAACCCTGCTTTGTGGTTGGGGAAGATGCGAGCATTTTGGCACGGATAGGAAAAGAATTCAGCAAGTTACACACGCTGCCCATCATGTCAGATTACGCAAGTCTTCAAGGTCTTTCGGTCTGCCACTCGCCGCCTTATTTTTCTTGAAATCCTCAAGACTGATAACATGAACAGTCAAGCCACCATATTCCACATCCAGACGCTGAGAATAACTGCTGGAGAAATCCACGCCATCCGGTTGGGTAAGCAAATCAATGCGTAAAGGCGGGTAGCCAAGCTGGATCACATTACCTAGTTTGGTGAAATCATCGGTACTCAAATCAAGTTCGCCGAAGCCAAACGCCTCCAGCACTGCCATGACTTTTTCGGCGTTGACCTGCTCAGGCTTGACCCAAATATCCATATCGCCGGTATAGCGCGGATAGCCGTGAATACCGAGCGCGTAACCACCCACCAGCAGGTATTCAACCCCGTGATTGTTCAGTAACTCGATAAACTCTTTGAAGTCGCGGTGGAACATCTTGACGGAAACTCAAATAAGATTGGCGGAGCATTTCAATGGCATCAATGCGTTCTGCAATCGGGCGCGTGACCCAATACTGGTAGTCAGACGGTTGGTCTTTGTTAGTGGTGATGCATACCACCTTCCTAATCATGCGCGGAGCGGGTGCGGCTTGTTCCATACTGATCCCGGTTGCCTGTGAACTGAAGGTTGATTATAGCATTGGCATTCCCCACCAGTTTGCTATTAATGTGGCAATGTCCCCTTTCCCACAATCTCCCACCTCCCGTCACTGTACCAAACCCGACATACCCCACATCAACAACGCCCAAGCTATTGAATAACAAACAATTTAACAACATGGCACGCCCTTTGCTTGATCTTCCTCATTTGGCACAAGGAGCACGACATGACCGATACCGACCTCACCCTCGACCTCGAAGAACTGGTCAGCGCGGAAGACTTCCTCAACTATTTCGACATCGCGTTTGACCAGACCGTGGTGCATGTCAACCGCCTGCACATCCTGCAACGCTTCCACAACTACCTGACGAAAGAGCCAGTCGCCAGCAACGACGATGCCATGCGCGAACAGTACACGCGCCTGCTCACCAAGGCGTATACCGATTTCGTGGGTTCTGACGCCAAGACCGAAAAAGTGCTGAAAGTCTACCGTATGAACGAACCGCAAACCGCTTTCGTCACGCTGGAAAGCCTGTTCGGGAAGGGGTAAGGCCATGCCCCAATACGAATACGGCGCGAAAGTGCGCGTGATCCGCAACGTGCGTGACGACGGCACGTTTTACGGCGCAGCCATCGGCAACCTGCTGGTGAAGCGTGGCAGTGTCGGCTACGTGCGCGATGTTGGTACATTCCTGCAAGACCAGATCATCTACTCGGTGCATTTCCTCGACGAACAAAAAACCGTCGGTTGCCGCGAAGAAGAGCTGATCGGCGGCGACGATCCGTGGGAACCCAGCCTCTACCAATTCCGCGACAAAGTGACCACCAAAGTCACCCTCGCCATCGAAGGCGAAGTCATCGCCAACCCCGGCGATGTCGGCGAAATCCTCAAAGTGATCAGCGGCCTACCCACAAGCTTCGCCTACCATGTACGCTTCCCCGGCAGAACGCTGCAAGTCCCCGAAAAGCTGCTGGAGGAAGTCCCCGATGCCTAACTTAAGTTTCGCCATCATGGGCAAACCGCCCGCCTACCGCTACCACCTGCTGCGCAATGCGCTGGAAGCCTTCCAGAAAAACCTGCCGCATCTGGATGAAAAGGAATTCAACCGCGTCTGCCAACGCGCCGACCGCAGTTTCCACCTCGAATCACTCGCCCTGCAAAGCCCCGAAGCCAGCCAGATCCTCATCCAGCCCGAACGGGTGGATATGGCACTGCAAGAAATTGCCGACCGCTATCCCAACGACGAAGACTTCACCATCGACCTCAGCCAGAACGGTCTGACACCCGACACCCTGCGCCAAGCCCTGCAACGCGAATTGTTGTTCGATGGCATCCTGCAAAAAGTCGCCTCCCGCAGCATCACCATCGGCGACATCGACGTACAGCTCTATTACGAGATGAACCGCGAACGTTTCACCCAACCCGAAACCCGGCTGGTGCGGCAAATCCTCGTCACCGTCAACAACGATTACGCCGAAAACCAGTACGACACCGTGCTGCAACGCATCCGCAGCATTGCCGCGCAAGCCACGGGCAACGTCAAACAATTCGGCAAGCTGGCACGCCAATATTCCGAATGCCCCACCGCAATGGAAGGCGGCAAGCTCGGCAACCTGCCCTACGGCAAACTCTACCCACAACTCGATGCCGCACTGTTCGCCCTGAGTGCGGGGCAAGTCAGCGCCCCCATCGAAACCGAACTCGGTTTCCACCTATTGCTGTGCGAACACATTTACCCCGCGCAACAAGTCTCCCTGACCAAAGCCAAAGCGCAAATCCGTACCCAGTTGCAAGAACGCGCCCAGCGCAACTGCCAGAAAGAATGGTTAAAGCAATTGCAAGCCACCACCCCGGAGGTATCCTCATGAGCGATAAAACAGCCGCCTGTTCCTTCTGCGGACAAGAGCAAACCGCGCACATCCCACTGATTGCCGGGATGAACGGACACATTTGCGAAGCCTGCGTGCGCCTTGCCCACCAAGTCATCAGCACCTGGAGCCGCAAGCGCAGCATGAGCGAACCGCTCAAAACCCCGCCCAAACCGCTGCAAATCAAGGCGATCCTCGACGGCTACGTAATCGGGCAAGACACCGCCAAAGAAACCCTTGCCGTCGCGGTTTACAACCATTTCAAACGCCTGAATCTGGAAACCGACAAGCCGCGCATCTGCACCCGCACAGACAAATCAGTGGTCGAACTCGACAAATCCAACATCCTGCTGCTAGGGCCTTCCGGCACGGGCAAAACCCTGTTGGCCAGCACCTTGGCGCGGATCGTCGGCGTACCTTTCGTCATCGCCGATGCCACCACTCTGACGCAAGCAGGCTACGTCGGTGAAGACGTGGAAAGCATCATTGCCCGCCTGCTCGACAGCGCCGATGGCAACAAAGAACTGGCAGAATGGGGCATCGTTTACATCGACGAAATCGACAAGCTCGCCCGCAGCGGTGAAAACTCGCATGGCACGCGCGATGTGGGCGGCGAAGGCGTGCAACAAGCCCTGCTCAAACTGGTGGAAGGCACGACCGTCAAAGTCACCGCCAAAGGCCGCAAAGACCAAGCACCGGTGATGCTCGACACGCGCAATATCCTGTTTATCGTTGGCGGCGCATTCTCAGGTCTGGAAAAGCTGCTGGAAAAACGCCTGAAACCGGGCGCAAAAGGCATCGGCTTCCACTCCACGCACACGCCGGATGACCCCAAAGCCGACAAGCTGCGCCTGTTCAGCGAAGTGCAACCGGAAGACTTACGCCATTTCGGGCTGATCCCCGAATTCATCGGACGCTTCCCGGTCATCACCGCGCTGCACGAACTCGACGAAGACGCGCTGGTGCGCATCCTCACCGAACCGCAAAACGCCCTGACCAAGCAATACCAGCAACTGTTCGCGCTGGATAATGCCGAACTGGAATTCACCAACGAGGCACTGCGGGCGATTGCACAGAAAGCCATTGCGCATGGCACGGGGGCACGCGGTTTGCGCGGGGTACTGGAAACCTTGTTGCGCAAGCTGATGTTTACCTTACCATCGGAAGAGAATGTGTCACGGTGTGTAGTAACAGAAGACGTAGTGAAGGGCGAAGCCGAGATTACGCTGGAATACCGCGAACCGGAAACCACCCAAATCGAAGCCACCGCGTAGGGTGGGTGGAGCGAATGCGATACCCACCGACTTCAACCGAGTTTCAAATGTATCATTGTGCTGAAGAGTGGTGGGTATCGCGTTCCGCTCCACCCACCCTACACAATCGCGGTGGCCTTGATCTGCGCAAACACCGCCATCCCCACCTTCAACCCCAGTTGCACCGCTGATTTCTGGGTAATGTGTGCCAGCAATGGCACGCCGCCCATGTTCAAACGCACCATCACCTGCCCTGCCACTGGCTTTGCCATACCGGTAATACTGGCGGGCAACACATTAAGGATGCTGGTTTGCGCCGGTTGTTGCAGCGTCAAACTGACATCGCGGGCATCAATGCGCAAACGTAACGGCGTACCCACTGCCGTTGCCTGCTGGTAAGGCAAGCTGATCACGCCCCCGGCAAAACCGACGTGACTGAGATGAAACTCCGGCTCATGATCCCACACTTTCACCTGCAAGACGCTGGAGGCTTCTTTGCCTTGCGCCATTGGCGAATCCAGCCGCGTCAGCACCTCCGCCAATGCGCCCGAAGCCACCACCCTGCCTGCTTCCAGCACCACCAGATGGTCGGCAAGCTGGGCCACTTCCTGCGGTGAATGCGTCACGTACAAAATCGGAATGTCGAGTTCGCGGTGCAAGCGTTCCAGAAACGGCAGGATTTCCTGCTTGCGTTTGAGGTCGAGCGCAGCAAGCGGTTCATCCATCAGCAACACTTGCGGCTTGAGGGCAAGGGCGCGGGCAATGCCGACCCGCTGGCGTTCCCCGCCGGATAATTGCGCAGGGATTTTATCCAACAAATGCTCAATTCCCAGCATCTCCACAATCGCTGCCAGTTCGGCATCATTGGCGGATTGCGCGGCACGTTTGCGCCCGTAATCCATATTCTTGCGTGCGGTCAGATGCGGGAACAGGCTGGCTTCCTGAAACACATCCCCCAAGGGGCGTTGGTGCGTCGGCAAAAATACCCCCTTCGCGCTGTCTTGCCACACCTGCCCACGCACTTGCAGGAAACCACTGTCCGGGCGTTGCAATCCGGCAATGCAGCGCAACAAGGTGGTTTTGCCAGAGCCGGAATGCCCAAACAATGCGGTTACACCACGCCCCGGCAATTGCAAATCGGTTTCCAACTGGAAGCCACTAAAAGACAGTTGAAAGCGGGCGTGTAAATTGTCGTGTGGTGTATTGCTCATATTTTTGACACCCTAATCCCACGGTTAAGCGTATACATCAGCAACAACACGATGAAGGAAAACACCACCATGCCACCCGCCAACCAGTGGGCTTGCGCGTATTCCATTGACTCCACATGGTCGTAAATCTGTACTGACACCACGCGGGTTTTGTCGGGAATATTGCCGCCGATCATTAACACCACGCCGAATTCGCCCACGGTATGCGCAAACCCCAGAATGCAGGCAGTGAGAAAACCGGGGCGAGCCATCGGTAACGCCACGCTGAAAAACGCATCCAGCGGTTTTGCCCGCAGCGTGCTTGCCGCCTCCATCAGCCGCATATCCAGCGTTTCAAACGCATTCTGGATGGGCTGTACCACAAACGGCAGCGAATAGAACACCGAAGCCACCAGCAAACCCGTGAAGGTGAACGGCAATGTTCCCCAGCCCAACGCACTGGTCAATTGCCCAATCGGCCCTTTAGGGCCAAGGGTGATCAACAGGTAAAACCCGATCACGGTAGGTGGCAGCACAATCGGCAACGCCACCACCGCGCTCAACGGGGCTTTCCACCAGCGGCGGGTACGTGCCAGATGCCATGCCAGCGGTGTGCCAATGACCAGCAAAATCAAAGTCGTCAGGCTGGCAAGTTTAAAGGTGAGCCAAATGGCAGACCAATCACTGGGGGAAAGCATGATTATTTTGCCTCGGTCGTTTTTTCAGGCAAACCATAGCCGTAACTGCTGATAATGGCTTGCGCCTCTTCCCCTTTGAGGAATTCCAGCAAGGCTTTAGCGGCGGCACTGTCTTTGGCACTGCTGAGCAATACCGCATCCTGCGCCATCGGTTGGTACATCTCCGCTGGTACGATCCACGCCGAACCGCCCTTGAGTTTGCCGTCTTTTTGCACCTGTGACAGTGCGACAAAGCCCAGCTCGGCATTGCCGGTCGAGACAAAATCATAGGTTTGGGTAATGTTTTCGCCCGTTACCAACTTAGGGGTAATCGTGGCTGTCAGCCCCAGCTTTTCCATCACAGCCATACCTGCTTCACCGTAAGGCGCGGTTTTGGGGTTGGCAATCGCCAGATGCTTGAAGTCGCCTTTGCGCAATACCTCACCTTTGTCATCCACATAACCCTCAGTACTGCTCCACAACACCAGCTTGCCGAAAGCGTAGGTAAATTGAGTGTCAGCTTCTGCCATTTTGTTTTCGACCAGCTTTTTCGGGGTCTTGCTATCGGCGGAAATGAACACTTCAAACGGTGCGCCGTTTTCGATCTGGGCGTACAGCTTGCCGGTTGCACCGGCGGAGATTTTCAACTCATGCCCGCTGGCAGCTTTGAATTTTTCCGCAATGGCTTCCAGTGGCTTGGAGAAATTGGAGGCAACGGCGACTTGCACTTCATCCGCCCACGCGCTGGCAGTGCTGCAAGCGATAGCGGCGGCAAGCAGGGTGTGTTTAAACAGTTTCATGGTAAATTCCTTCAATTGCTAGTGAGGAAAAATCAGTTGTTTATCAATTGGATACAGCAATGATAATGTGCGATGCCTTGATCAAAGCGCAGGCTTTGTCCCCGACTTTCAGTTCCATATCCTGCACACTGTCGTTGGTAATAATCGCGGTGACGGTTTTGCCACCGGGTAATTCAATGATGACTTCGGCATTGACCGCACCTTCTTGCAAGCTGACGATCGTGCCGCGCAAATTGTTGCGGGCGCTGGTTTTGATCTTGCCGTCGTCCTTGGCGAGGATCACCCACGGGGCTTTGACCAGTGCGTAGGCTTGTACGCCGGGGGCAAGGCCAAGATGGTCAACGCTGTTGTGGGTAATGACAGCAACGAGTTCGTCACCGCCACCAATGTCGAGGATGACTTCGGAATTAATCGGCCCGTTGGTCACTTTGGTGACAGTGCCAAGAAACTGGTTCCGGCTGCTGGTTTGCATGTCGAATTTCCTTATCAGTTGAAAATATTGCTCGAAATTGTCCGCCACCTGCCCCAGTTGCGAGAGGATACGGGCGTGTTCTTTTTCCAGATGGCGGTAAACCATCACCATGCGCCGCCCGTAAGCGGTCAGGTTGGTGCCGCCGCCGTGTTGTCCACCCGCTTGCCGTTCGACCACGGGTTCTTCTGACAGGTTGTTGACCATTAGCACCGCTTCCCACGCGGCTTTGTAGCTCATCCCCATCGCTTTGGAAGCGGCGGAAATTGAGCCGGTGGCATCAATGCGTTCCAGTAATTCCAGATAGTCCCAGCGTCGCCCGTGGCGTAACGGGGTTGCCATCAGTTGTTGCATTTGCTTGGTGATTTCTTTCATACGGCCTCCGTTATTACCTGCTACCACATAACGGGTTACACAAGTTTCCGATTTTCAAATCCTACATAGCAAAAGCCATGCCACGAGAACAATCTCAATATTTTCAATTATTTGATAAAATAACTATCTGTCGCAGACCTAACAAATTTCATAATCCTGTTGGATTTACTACGTTATGTTGTTGTAGTGCATAACCATTTCGCTATTCCCAAAAAAACATAACGAGTAGCAAAAAATTTTACAGGGTCAGGGATTCAGAACGCTTTGCCAGAAAAGCGTCAAAATCAGCGCGGACTGCATGGTAAAGCGCAATGGCTTTTTCGCCCGTTTCGGTAAGGCTTGCGCCGCCGCCGCCCTTCCCGCCCGTGGCACTGCTGACCAGCGGCGTGTGGCTGTACGTGTTCATTGAGTTGACGAGTGCCCATGCTTGGCGGTAAGACATTTCGATGGAGCGTGCCGCCGCGCTGATCGAGCCGTGTTCTCGGATACGTTCCAGCAAGGCAACACGGCCTTGACCGAGGAAGGTTCCTTGAGGGCTTTCGATCCAAAAGCGTCCGCGCAGGTGGTAGGTGTTGGGTACTGTATTCATGGTTTCGTTATGTATCATAAAACATAACGGCAATGCAATGGCATGGATATTGCTGCAACTGCACAAAATAACCTGAGAAAGGGAGCTAAGCTATGTCTGAAATGAGTTACATCCAGATCATCGAGCATTACCACCAACACACCGCCTCGATCAACGAGCTGATGGGGTCTATCCTCAGCGGCATCAACGACGAAACCTTGTTTCAAGATGAGGCTCGCCAACAGAAAGCCATTGATTGCCTTATGGAAAGTTACCCGTTTGTGGACTTGCCCTACACCCTCGACCCTAGCGGGCAGCAACTCAGCCACAATGTCGCCCCCGGTAACACCTTGGCTGATCAGCAAGGCGGCGTGGGCAAAGACCGCAGCCACCGCCCGTATTTTCTACAAGCCAAAGACAGCCGTGCCACCATCGTCACTGCACCGTATTTGTCGGTTGCCAGCCGCAGCTTGTGCATTTCGGCGGCGGTGGAGGTGCGTTCTGCTACCGATGTCTTGCTGGGTTACATCGTGCTGGACATTGATTTGTCACGCACCATCGAGTTTTTGATGGGCGATTCGCAGCGGCTCAAGTTCAGTGTGCTGTTTAAGAGCATCTACGCCGCGATTGCGCTGGGCTTGTTCAGTGTGGTCGGGCTGTTGTTCTATTTTTCGTTGGAAGGCCAGCCGCCATATACGCCCGCCAGCCCCCCAATTGCGTAATATCGGTCGCACTTGCCAGCGCATACGGCTCGCAAATAAACCCGCTGTACCAGCGCCCATCAGCCAGTTCCACCTTGCCTATCCCCAGCGGGGCGGGGATACCCGCCACAAACGAGCCGAATTGCGCGGTGGGCAAACGCCAGATTTCCACCTCAATCGCCCTGCCATCCGCTTCATCCCTGACCATGCCGGGGCGGAATGGCGGGCCACCTGCCA
This sequence comes from Thiothrix litoralis, assembly GCF_017901135.1. Lineage (NCBI taxonomy): Bacteria > Pseudomonadati > Pseudomonadota > Gammaproteobacteria > Thiotrichales > Thiotrichaceae > Thiothrix > Thiothrix litoralis. The sequence continues at coordinate 1,510,598 of NZ_CP072801.1, forward strand.
AGGCATACAGGCGGTAACAGGCCGCGCTGTACGTTTTCGTCACCAACTCGCCACCGCGCTCGGTCAACTGCCAGTTCAGCGGCAAACCTTGCAAGTGTGCGCCGCATACCACTACCTCAATCCGGTCATCAACACCAACCGCAGGCGCGGTTGAAGCGGGCAATGCCACTCCCGTTGCCCCCAAGGGCAGTTGCAAGGCTTGCTGCCAACGGTTGGCAAGGCTCAGCAAACGATTGTCGCTAAACGCCCGCGCAAACAAGGTCACGCCAAACGGCAAACCATTTTCCATAAAGCCCGCAGGCATTGCCACCGCCGCACAATCCAGCAAATTCATGAAATTGGTGTAATACCCCAGATGGCTATTGAGGCGGATCGGGTCGGCTTCGACCTCAGCAATGGTGTACAGCGTTCCGGCAGTCGGTGTCAGCAGGCAATCGAAATGCGCCAGAATCGGCGTCACCTGCTGGATATAGGCTTGCAACTGGTATTGCGCCCCAAACAGATCTTCCGCCTTCGCCTCGACCTGACCGGCAAGGATGTCGCGGATCACTGGCAACATCGCCGCAGGATCAACGCCTGCGGTAGCAATGCGCCGCTCCGCCACCCAAGGGCCTTCGTACAGCAGCTTTGCCGCTTGCAGAAAAGGGGTAAAATCCAGCCGCTGACATTCGCCGCCCAGACCCTCCAATTTCTCCACCGCCGCCGCGAAACAGGCTTGCGCACTGGCATTGCCAAAGAATTGCAATTGCTCTGCCAACGGAACGGCAAAACGGAACGCAGGCTTGGCAGGCATACCGTAATTGCGCCGGTTGGTATCCGGGTTGGGGCGGGCATAGGCATCTTGCGCATCAAACTGGGCAGTCAGTGCCAATACTTGGGCTGCATCATCGGTGGTGGCGGCAAAAATACTCACGCAATCCAGACTGCGGCAGGCTGGCACAACCCCGCGCGTACTCAGCAAACCCTTGCTGGGTTTCAGCCCCACAATATTGTTGAATGCCGCTGGCACACGCCCCGAACCTGCGGTATCCGTTCCCAAGGCAAACGTTACCAGCCCCAACGCTACTGCCACCGCCGAACCGGAACTCGACCCACCAGACAGGTAGTTCGGGTTGAAACTGTTGCGGCACGCCCCCCACGGCGAACGTACCCCCACCAAGCCGGTAGCAAACTGATCCAGATTGGTTTTCCCCAATGGAATGGCCCCCGCCTTGAGCAATTGCGCCACCACAAACGCATCCTCGGACGGCACGTAAGCAAACTCGGCGCACCCCGCAGTGGTCGGAATCGCGGCAAGATCGATATTGTCCTTGATCGCAAACGGCACGCCATACAAAGGCAAAGTATCCGGGCTATGCCCTTCCAGCGCCTCCAGATAAGGCTGAAGCTGTTCCCGGCTCAGGCGCGTGATCCAGATATGGTGCTCAGCATAGCTGTCACAGCGGATCAGCAGTTCATCCAGCAATTGCGCAGGCGTTAATGTGCCGCTGCGATAGGCTGCCTGAAGTGCCGGAATCGTCAGGTTGAGTATCGACATTGCCATATTATTGCACCTCCAGTACCAGTAAACGTTCGCCCGCCGCCACTTGCGCCCCGGCTTGGCGTTGCAGGGATAACACCACGCCATCGCACGGTGCTTCCAGTTTGATCTCCATTTTCATCGCCTCCAGTATCAGCAGGGTATCGCCAGCCTTGACCGCCATCCCCGGCTCGACCAGCACTTGCCAGATGGAACAGGCCAGCGGGCTATCCACCGCAGTGTGGTGTTCATCGAGGGTTTCGCGTTCGGCTTCGGCGTTTCCAGCTTGCGATTCGCTTTCAAAATGGAATTGCCCGCTGTCGATCCAGTGCTGCAATTCGGTGTCAAACGCCGCCTGCCGGTGCGCAGTGAACGTAGCAATATCAGCGCGGTTTTGCTCCAGCAAGGCATTGTAGTCACGCAGGCTGAAGGTGGTTTCCTCAATGCGCAGCGGGTAACGGCCTTGCGGGAAATCCTGACGGATACGCTGCAATTCCTCGTGGCTGACTTCATAGAAACGGATTTGGTCGAAAAAGCGCAGCAACCACGGCTGGGTAAACTCGCGGGTCTGGCGGTAACGGTTCCACATTTGCAAGGTACGCCCGACAAACTGGTAGCCACCGGGGCCTTCCATGCCGTAGACGCACAGGTAAGAGCCGCCGATACCCACTGAATTTTCCGCTGTCCAGGTGCGTGCCGGGTTGTATTTGGTCGTCACCAGCCGATGACGCGGGTCAAGCGGCGTGGCAACTGGCGCACCCAGATACACATCGCCCAAGCCCATCACCAGATAACTCGCTTCAAACACAATCCGCTTGACCTCCTCAAGCGACGCCAGCCCATTGATGCGGCGGATGAATTCGATATTGCTCGGACACCAGGGCGCATCCTTGCGCACCGACTGCTGATATTTGGCAATGGCTTCACGGCAGGCGATGTCATCCCACGACAGGGGCAGATACACAATGCGGGCAGGCACTTGCATATCCTCAATGCCTTGCAGGGCTTGTTCCGCCCGTTCCAGCCATGCCAGCAACGCCTCCACAGACAAGGTTTGGCTGTCGTAATGCACTTGCAACGAACGGATACCGGGGGTGAGTTCGCGCACGCCCTCGATTTGCTGTTCCTGCAACCACAACATCAACGCATGGACACGGAAACGCAGGTTAATGTCCAGCACCATTGCGCCGTATTCGACCAGCAGGTAGTGGTCGCCGCAGGGGCGGTAGGTGATACCGACGGGGTGTTGGGTGGGTGGAATGGATTTGAGGATAGGCGTTGCCCGACTTGTCGGACTAAAGTCCGACCTACGCAGTGGTTGCAACCCATTAATCGCTTGCTGTTGCGCCCGCTCCAACGCCACCGCATCCGCCAGCGACACTGGCACAAACCGCACTTTGTCGCCTGCCCGCAATTGCCCCAGTTTCCACAGTTCGGCAGTAATCACCGTGGCAGGGCAAACAAATCCGCCAAGGGACGGACCATCCGGCCCCAGAATCACTGGCATATCGCCAGTAAAATCAATCGTGCCAACCGCATAGGCATTATCGTGCAGGTTGGACGGGTGCATCCCCGCTTCGCCGCCATCGGAACGCGCCCATTGCGGTTTGGGGCCAATCAGGCGGATGCCGGTACGGCTGGAGTTGTAATGCACTTCCCAGTCGGTGGCAAAAAAGGTGTCGATGTCCTGCACGGTGAAAAAATCCGGCGCACCGTGGGGGCCGTAGATCACCTTGATTTCCCAGTCAGTACTTATCTCCGGCAACAGGCTGGCAGGCAAGGTTGCAATTTCCGGCAACACCACTGGCAAGGTCGGCAGGTGCAACACATCGCCACTGCGCAACACCCTTCCGGCGTGTCCGCCAAATTGCCCCAGCGTGAAAGTGGCGCGTGACCCCAGATAGTGCGGGCATTGCACCCCGCCTTGCAGCAGCAAATACGCCCGCGTGCCAGCGGCTTGCACCTTGCCCAGCTTCAGGGTGCTGCCTGCGGCTACGGTGATGACTTGCCAGAATGGAATAACAACGCCATCCAGCGTCGCTTCCATCTGCGCCCCCGTTAGCACCATGCGGGTAGCGGTGTTGAAGCGCAAGGTCGGGCCACTCAAGGTAATTTCCAGCCCCGCACACTCCTGCGCATTGCCCAGCAAACGGTTGCCGAGACGGAATGACCAGGCGTCGAAAGGCCCCGAAGGTGGCACGCCAATATCCCAATACCCTTGCCGCCCCGGATAATCCTGCACGCTGATTTGTGTGCCGGGGGCAAGCACATCCACGCTGTGCGGCTGCCAAGCCAGACTGTTGAGGTAACGGGTGGTGATGTGTCCGGCGCGGAAGGTGTCGGTTGCCAGCACTTGCCGCACGTAGGCGATATTGGTTTCAATGCCGTAAATCTCGGTGGCAGCGAGTGCGGCATCCAGTTGCTGACAGGCAGCCGCCCGATCCGGCGCGTGGCAGATGATTTTGGCCAGCATCGGGTCGAAAAACGGTGAAACGGTCATACCCGCCTCAATCCAGTGGTCAATACGCAAACCGGCTGTCTGCGGGAATGCCACATGGCTGAGCAACCCGGCGCACGGCTGGAATTGCTTGTTGGGGTCTTCGGCATACACACGGGTCTGGATAGCGTGCCCATTGGCGCGTAACGCTTCAGTCGGGAACGCGAATTCACCCGCGCCCAGTTCCAGCATCCAGCGCACAATGTCCACGCCGTACACCTGTTCGGTGACACCGTGTTCTACCTGCAAGCGCGTGTTCACCTCCAGAAAATAGAACGCAGCGGTTTGCTGGTCGTAGACATATTCCACCGTGCCTGCGCTGCGGTATTGCACGGCACTCATCAGCCGCACCGCTACGGCTTGAAGTTCGTGGCGCACCGCATCCGGCAAATTGGGCGCTGGGGTTTCTTCGATCACTTTCTGGTTGCGGCGTTGCGCGGAACAGTCGCGTTCACCGAGAGCCAACACCTGCCCCTGCCCATCGCCGAACACTTGTACTTCGATATGGCGGGCGTGGGTAATGAATTTTTCGAGGAATACGCCGCTGTTGGCGAAATTGTTGGCCCCCAAACGCCGCACCGATTCATACGCGGCACTGAGTTCAGCAGCATTGTCACAGCGTTGCATCCCGATACCGCCGCCACCGGCAGTGGATTTCAGCATTAGCGGGTAGCCAATGCTTTCGGCGGCGGCAAGGGCAGCGTCAAGCGAGTCGAGCAAATCCGAACCCGGCAGTAACGGCACCTGATTGTGCAAGGCCAGTTCCCGGGCGCGGTGTTTCAAACCAAACGCTTCCATTTGCGCCGGGGTTGGCCCCAGAAACACAATGCCTGCGGCTTCGCAGCGTTGCGCAAACGCGGTATTTTCGCTGAGGAAACCGTAGCCCGGATGCACGGCTTGTGCGCCACTGGCAGCGATGATTTCCAGCAAACGCGGCTGGTTCAGATAGGTTTCTGCCGCCGAACCTTCGCCCAGTGACCAGGCTTCGTCGGCGTATTGAACATGCAGGGAATCGCGGTCGGCTTCGGCATACACCGCCACCGCTTTGACCCCCAGCGCACGCAGGGTACGGATAATACGCACGGCAATCGCGCCGCGATTGGCAATCAGGACTTTGTTGAACATGGCAGTCTTCCCGCTGGGTTAATTCCAGATCAGCACGTCGATCGGGGTCGGATTGTAGGCATTGCACGGGTTATTGAGCTGCGGGCAGTTGGAAATCAGCACAATCACGTCCATGTGCGCCCGCATTTCCACGTATTTGCCCGCATCCGAAATGCCATCGGCAAAGCTCAAACCCCCGTCAGGCGTGACCGGCACATTCATGAAAAAATTGATATTATGGGTAATGTCGCGCTTGCTCATGCCGAATTCGGGGTGGGAAGCCACCGCCAGCATCCAGCTATCGCGGCAGGCGTGCATACACTTTTTTTCCAGCGCGTAACGCACGGTGTTGGATTCGGTGGCGCACGCCCCACCCAGGGTATCGTGCCGCCCGCAGGTATCGGCAGTGATTTCCAGCATCACATTGCCAAGATTCGACAGCAAAGGCGTACCCGCCGTCAGGTACACATTGCCCTGCTCGCGGATGGTATCCACGGCTGAATAACGCTCCGACGGGTCAGCCGCGTTGTAAAACAGGGTATCGGCAGCCTGATTGCCTTCCCGATCGAGAATGCGCAGGGTTTGCCCCGCCTTGACCACCTGCATCCAGTAATCACCCGCTGGAACGGTTGCGCGGTAACGGGCAGCGGCTGCCTGTAATGGACTTTCCTTGATCATGAGTGCCTCCTCAACAGCAGCCGTGCGGGTGCTTGCCCTGTAAATGGTAGATGTGGTTGTTCTGGAATCCGCGCTGGTTTTCCGGGCGGAAGTTCATGCAGTAATCGTCTGCGGCGACCGGGGCAGCCGTGTGTAGCTGGTAGGCAATCGGCTTTTTGGGGTATTCCGCCGCCGGGTTCAATGGGTGTGGGCAGGTGTGGAACAGCACTAGCGTATCCATTTCAAAGCGCAGTTCAACGCTATCGCCTGCCTTGCTGTGGTCGGGGACGAAATGCAGGTTGCCATCATCATCCGGCGCAACCTTGCTGAACAGGTTGAGGTTGGCTGCCATGTCGCGGCGGTTGAGGCCGTATTTTGCCAGTTCCACCAGAAAGGCTTGTTCGCCACTGATGATCCAGTCGTTGCGGAAATCCTGATAGGTTTTCACCCCCCATTTGCGTTGCAGTGCGGCGGTACTCAGGTTGCCGCCGACGGTATCGTGCCAGCCGACGCTATCGGCCACGATGGAGCAGAAAATCCGCCCCATGTCGGAATACAGGCAATGCCCACGGGTCAGTTTGAAGGTGTGCTGGCATTTGAGGGTGTCGGGGGCATTGTAGCGTTCCAGCTTTTCCAGCGGGTTATAGAACAACATGCCGACATTCGCGCCACCTTCCAGGTCAATCAGGCGCAGGCTGGTTCCCTGCCGTAGCAGTAATGACCAGTGTGCGCCGCCGGGGATGCGGTCTTCATACAACAAGGTAGAGGGGGAAGGGGTTTCAGTCATGGTTGGCTCCCAGCGATTGTTGGATGGTCTGCAAGGTCATCCGGTCGGTATGCCCAAGCGGAATGTCGTAGGTAATGGTGGCCCCAAAGCGGTTGGGGGCTTGCGGGTCGTGCCGCCGTTTGTCGAATACCCATAGGCGCGTGCCGAGGTAAAAACCTTCCTTGAGGTCGTGGGTAATCATGAAAATGGTCAGGCCGGTCTGTCGCCAGATGGAGAGGATCAACTGGTGCATATCGGCACGGATACCGGGGTCGAGTGCGCCGAACGGCTCATCCAGCAACAGGATACGTGGCTTTTTAATCAGGGCTTGCGCGAGAGCCAAGCGTTGCTGCATCCCACCGGACAGTTCCGACGGGTATTTGAGCAAAGCTGTCCCCAAACCGACCGATTCCAGCATCGCCACTGCTTGCTCACGGATGGCGCGACGGCGTTTGCCAAAGGTGCGTCCCCAGAAAGGTGAAGCTGCCAGTTCTGCCCCCAGCATGACGTTTTCCAGCACATTCAAATGCGGAAACACCGAATAACGCTGGAACACGATACCGCGATCCGCATTGGGTTCATGCGGCAAAGGTTTGCCATCCAGCAGCAAGTCGCCACGGGTAGCGGTTTCTACCCCCAGCAGCAGTTTCAGGAAGGTGGTTTTGCCACAGCCGGACGTGCCGACCACGGTAATGAATTCCCCTGCCTTGACCGCCAGACTGACGTTTTCCAGCACCACATTGTCGCCGTACTCTTTCCACAAGTGGCGGGCTTCGATGACGTTCATGGTTTGCCTCCGTGGTAGTACCAAGGGAAGCTGCGCCGGGTCAGCACCCGCAACAGGTAATCGGTGAGGAAGGCCAGCAAGGTAATCCACAGCACATAGGGCAAAATCACATCCATCGACAGGTAGCGGCGCACCAGAAAAATCCGGTAGCCCAAACCTTCGGTGGCTGCAATCGCTTCGGCGGCAATCAGGAACAACCACGCCGAACCCAGACTCAGGCGCACCGCATCCAGCAAACGCGGCAATACTTGCGGCAAGATCACCCGCAGGATCAATTGCCAGCTACTCGCCCCGAGGGTTTGCGCCTTGATGAACTGTTCTTCCGGCAATTCCAGCACCCGTTGCTGCATGTCCCGGATCAGGTAGGGCGCGATACCAATCGTAATCAGCGCCACCTTGGAGACTTCCCCCAAGCCGAACACAATGAACAGCACCGGCAAAATTGCCATCGGCGGAATCAGTGACAGAGCCATCACCAGCGGCGAAAGCCCTGCCCGAAACAGTGGAACCGCGCCATTGGCCACCCCAATCACCAGCCCCATCAAGGCACTCAGCAAGACACCCAAGCCCAGCCGTTGCAAGCTGGCGAGGGTATCGACCCACAACAGGTAGTTGCTGCTGCGCTTGTCGGCTTCAAACGCCATGCTCCAGATGGCTTCGCCAATGCTGCTGAAAGCGGGCAACAGTTTGTCGTTCGGGTTGGCTGCCAGCCGCAGTTCCGATGCCCACAGATAGGCCAGCAACAGCAAGGCAAAGGGCAAAATCCCCAACGCAAGCTGGGCGGCGCGGGATGGATGCTGGTTAATGAGTCTTTTCATGGCACGGTTCCCCTGTGCGTTCGCTTACAGGCTACTGTCTGCTGCCATTTTCATGTAGGTGCTATCAAAGCGCAGTTTGACATTGGCCTTGTCGCCGGTAATGTTGTCGCCACTGAACGCCATGCCCACCGTACCGGCATCTTTGGCCCCACTGCCCAGCAAGCCATGGTCAAACGAAAACTGGCTGACCAGTTGCATGGTTTTGGGCAGTTCCGCACTGTCGGTGAAAGCCACCGCATCCGCTGGGGCGTAGAACATTTTGGTGGCATCCAGTTGTGCTTTGTAACCTGCCAAATCCGTACCGGAGGCTTTCGCCATCGCTGTCAGGGCGGTTTCGTCGCCTTGTTTCATCAAGCCCATGATTTCATACCATGCACCGACCAGGGCTTTGCCGAGTTTGGGGTTGTCTTTGAGGGTATCGCTGTTGACCACCATCAGGTCGATGATTTCGCCGGGAATTTCGCTGGAATCGAACACCTTGCTGGTATCCGGCAGCGCAGTGATTTCAGACAGCAACGGATTCCAGGTCACGGCAGAGGTCACATCGCTGGAGCTGAAGGTGGCGACCATATCGGCATCCGAGGTATTGACCACGGTAATGTCTTTTTCCGACAGGCCGACTTTTTCCAGACCGCGTGCCAGCAGGTAGTGCGAAACCGAGAGTTCCACCAGATTGACTTTCTGCCCCTTGATGTCAGCCAGCTTCTTGTCTTTGCCCTTGAGGACTACCCCGTCGTTGCCGTTGGAAAAGTCGCCTACAATCAGCGCGGTGGAATCGACCCCGCCTGCTGCCGGAATGGTCAGCGCATCCATATTGGTCATGACGCAGCCATCAAAACCGCCAGCGGTGTACTGGTTGATGGATTCGACGTAATCGTTGATTTGCACAATATCGACGCTGATGCCGTATTTGTCCGCCCATTTTTTCATGATGCCGGAACTGTCGGCGTAATCCCACGGCATCCAGCCTGCGTAGATCGACCAGGCAATTTTGAAGGAATCTTTGGCTTCAGCCTGAGCGTTGAGGCTGAACAGGAGTGCAGGTATGAGCAGCAAGGCGCTGAGTTTGTTACGGAAATGACCAGTCATCAGAGTATCTCCACAGTTTCGGTTCAAGATAAATACGGCACGCGAGAGTATCCATAACGATAACCTCCCGGGCTTTTATCCCGCCGTGTAACCTTGCTGTGAAGGTCGGTTGCTCTCGGACCAGCATCGCCAAGCTACTGCTTGCCAACCGGAACCCTAGCGACCTATTTGCCAAATTGTCCTGCGAGCGGCTCAATGGTCAAGGTGACTGATTACTCTCGCGCATGGAAAAGACAATGCAAGTGTTGTGCCATGTGTGAAGTGGCGGTTTTATTGGTGTTGGGGCGCGAAAGATGGAGCTAGATGCACTATTGGCGTGAGTGCGACGGGGTGTTTGCCCTGTCAGAGTGCAGCCTAAAATCATCCGGTGCTGGCTGACAGGCTCACTTCCTGACGATCGCGGAAGCTTACCCATGCCTGCCAGCCGCCTTCCAGATTGTAGACTTGGGTGTAACCGAAACCACCCAGCAAGCGGCACAGGTCACGGCTGCTGTTGCCGTGGTAGCAATAGACCAGCACCGGCTGCGCCTTGTTCCTGCCCCGGATCAGGCGGGCAATGTTCGCCTCGTCAGCGGGTTTGGCATTCGGCAAATGCCCTTGAGCAAAACTGTGCGGGTCGCGGGTATCCAGCACCACCAGGTCGGCTTGCTCCAGCAATTCAGGCACTTGCTCTGCCAATAGCGATTCATAACTCATGGTCAAACTTTTTCTTCCAACATTTACCCGATAATGCCGGGTTCTGTTGCAAGGTGTGTGCCATTTCTCAAGGCATTGATTTTCAAATGACTTTAATCTTGGGCGTTGTTGGTTTTGCGACAAGTGAAATTTGTAACACCCGATATGCTGGGCTATACAGGGTGAAATCAGTGGACAAAATCAATTGAAGAGATAGCATGACGGGTAACTATTTATGCTGCGGAGTACGAAAAATCATGAAGCCAGATGATGCGCCCAAATAAAGATACCGTCATTTCATGGGGTTGCGTTTTCAAAATCACGTTTCCCAATGGGAAAATTTATGTCGGTAGCGACACTGCCTGCACTGCACGTCTCGATTTTTTCAAATATTTTGGCTCGCCTCGTAAGGCTAAAACTGACATGCTTCACGAATTAGGCACATACCTGACGACGGGTGATGCTTATGTTCTTCAGAAGGAAATTCTTTATGCCCAAGAAGACGTAAGAGTTGGTGACATACTTCGGATGGAACAGCAATACATAAAAGCCCTAAATGCTAAAGACCCCAATATCGGCTACAACAGGTAATAGGCAGGTAACTTACATCACCCAAACACCCCCTCCGCCCGAATCATTCCCTTAAACCCCTTCATCACCGGGCGGGAAATAATCGTTTCCGCCAACACGCGCTTTTCATACACAAATTCCCGAATATCGTCATCCTCATGGGAATGTCGGGCAGTTTCGATCAGCGCATGAATATCCGTCCCTAAAATCACTCCAGGGCAGCCTTTCACCGCGTCATACAGCAACGCCATGACGGCCTTTTCCTCCGCATCCATCTTGCACTTGCCATCGAGGATTTTGAGCATGACGGCGGTGGCGCAATCGACATGGGCGGGCGAGAGCGGATGTTCCAGCACCCACTGGCGCACATACTCAGCAGTCATGTGTCAGCTCCAAGCCACGGAACATGCTACAGCATTTGAACACTGCCAGCGTCGGCGGCACGGCTTTGTGGTGGCAGTATTTGGCAACCAGTTTCGCCAAGCCCTTGATGTCGCGCCCGCTGGCATCCGGGAACAGTTCCGCAAGCTGGTGGATCAGGTCAGTGTCGATTGCCAGCCCGAATTGTTCGGTCATCACGCGCCAGATTTTGCGGCGGTCTTCGAGGCCGGGCGGATGGTATTTAATCAGGGCAATGCAGCGCGAAATGATGGCTTCGTCAATGTCGTCCACCCGGTTGGTGGTGAGGAACAGCAGGCCATTGAAGTATTCCAGCACCCGCAAAAACACCCCGACCACCGCATTGGCGGCAATATTGTCCTGACGGCGCTTGATGTACACGTCGGCTTCGTCGATCAGCATCACCGCGCCCCAGCGTTGCGCCCGTGTCAGGGTGTTTTTCAGCGCGGTTTCCATTTCCCCCACGTTCAAACCCAGTTGCCCGGAATGCACCCGGTAGAGCGGGCGTTTGATGATTTCGGAATAGACTTCGGCGGTCAGGGTCTTGCCTACCCCCGGCGGCCCGGCGCACAGCACAGTCGTGCCGCCGGATTTGCCTTCCACGATGTCGTCCATCAGCACGTCCATTTCGGCGGTGAGGATGTCGATCAGGTCGGTTTGTTCGGGCGGCAGGATCAGCTTGTCCTTGAGTTCGGGCTGGTACACATAGGGTTGCATGTCATCGACGTGTACCCACAAATGCTGGTGCAGTTCGAGGTGGAAGGCGAGGATGTAGCCATGCACCGGCAATTCGGTAAATAGCCCCGGTGGAATGTCGGTTTGCAGGGCTTCGGTAGCGTTTTCGACCTTGCTGTTGTAGTTGTTGCTGCGCCCCGCCTTGCGCAAGTATTTGCCGAGAATGTCGCCGGAAGCATCCAGCGTCAGCACCCGTTCCTTGATGATTTCTTCGTCGTTAACCAGCCGCGCCCAGCCACCGCCAGACGACAGCACCACCACGTTTTTGCGTGCCCAGTCGGTATTGCGGTGGGTGGCAGTCGGGTCTTCGGCAACAATGCCTGTGCCACGCCCGGAGAACTGCCGCCCGTAATCGGCACGCCACGTGAAATAACGTTCGGCGGAGTGTTCGTAAGCGGCGATCAGTTCCGGGGTTTCCTTGAAGAAGCCTTTGGCGGCGAGCATTTCGGGGATGGTTTGCCCAATCATGTCGCGTTCGCGGATCATCAGGTTGACGGTAGCAACTTTCGCCATGCTGTTGGCTTTGAGGTCAAGCAGGATGCGTCCCGTCTCTTCTTCGCCCGGTGGAGTGAAATCAATCCGTGCCAGCAAAAACGCCAGCGGCTTGCCTGCATTATTGGCCTTGAACAGCCAGCCCCGGATGCCGTCGCGGATCAGGAATTCGGTAATGTCGGGCACGAGGCGTTCCAGTTCGCCTTCCTGATAGCGTTTGCCGCCGCCGTGCAGGGCGCGTTGCAGGGTGGCAAGCTGGGCAGCCCGCCCTTGCATGGCAGCCCCCGCCACTGCGTACAGACTATGCAGGAAAGCGAGCTGGGGCGCGGAGAGCTGCTGGCAAGGCCACTCGGCTTTGTTGCCGAATTTCAGTTGCTCTTGCAGCAGCGCAAGCTCAGGAAATTCGCGGACTAAAGCTTCGACGTAGGGGCGTTCGATCTGGAGTTTCATTGCAGCATATCACGCATGACCTACTCCCCCAACGCAGGCAATAAACGCGGGTCGCCCTTGATGTCGTCACCCTTGCCCCACGCTGTCACCGCCTCCACAAACCACTGGCGCTTGGTCGGGTGCGGTTGCAACACGTCGTATTCGGCAAAGAACGTCCCATCCGCATGGAACAGCAGCGAACCCGTTTTGTAGCCGCTGGTGGGGTGCATCCACACCCCCAGCAGCGAATCCAGCCCCGAAAACGTATCGCGTTGCAGGCTGTATTGCACATGGCTACCTAGCGTCACCTCGGCACGTTCGGGCGGAAAACCCAGCTTGATGATTTGCCGATTGAGTTCCGCACAAATGCTGACGGCTTGTGGCGCAGCCACCTTGATTTTATCTGCCAAACTGTCGTTCATGGTCGCTCCGTAGGGTGGGTGGAGCGGAACGCGATACCCACCGTTTCATAAAGGTATACCGAAGATGGTGGGTATCGCATTCGCTCCACCCACCCTACATTAGCCCCAATGCTCAGCAGGCATCAGCAAACTTTCTACCGGCTGACCACCCACCAAATGCTGGTCAATTACCGTAGGAATATCCGCCTGCGTAATGCCGCGATACATCACCCCTTCCAGGTAAACCAGCACGCTGACGCCCTGATTACACGGCCCCATGCAGCCGGTGGAGGTGAGCTGCACCTTGTTGTACAGCCCACGCTGATCCAGTTCCATACTAAATGCGGCATACACCGAAAAGGCGTCCCGGTCTGCCCCGCACGAACCGCGCGGATGCCCCTGCGGGCGTTGCTGGGTACAAATAAAAACGTGTTTCTCTGGCTTCGCCATTACCTACTCCTTGTTGCACTATTCGTCATCATTATTGCGGTCACGCCGCTCCACTGTCTCCGGGTCAGCCGTAATCGGGCGGTAAATCTCCACCCGGTCACCATCCTCCACCTTGGTATCCAGCTTGCTGACCTTGCCAAAAATTCCCACGGCCTGATTCTCCAGATCAATATCCGGGAACTGCTTGAGCAAGCCGGAAAACTCAAGAGCTTCTTTGATGGTGCTACCATCCGGCACTTCCAGCTTCAACCACGTTTGCTTGAACTTATCCGCGTAAGCAATTCCTACGTTCATGTTTTTCTCCCATCCCACACCCGTTTCCCCGCCAGCAGGAAACCCAGTGCCATAAACCCACCCGGCGGCAAAATCATCAACAAAAAGCCTTTGTAATCGGGGATAATAGTCAGTTCCATAAAGGAAAACGCCTTGCCCAGCAACAGCGATGCACTGGCAAACAACGTGCCGCTACCCAGCACTTCGCGCACCCCGCCAAGGATCACCAACGCCAGCGTGAACCCCAGCCCCATCATCAGCCCGTCCACCATTGACGGCACCAGCGAGTTCTTGGATGCATACGATTCCGCCCGCCCCAAAATCGCACAGTTGACCACGATCAGCGCGATGAACAAGCCCAATACCTTGTAAAGCTCATGCACCCACGCATTCAGTGCCATATCCACCAGCGTCACCAGTGTCGCAATCAGCACAATGTAAACCGGAATCCGCACCGCTGGACTGACAATATTGCGCACCGACGACACCAGCAGGTTGGAAACCACCAACACTGCCGTGGTTGCCAGCCCCATCCCCAAGCCATTGGTCGCGGTGCTGGTCACAGCCAGCGTCGGGCACAGTGCCAAGCCTTGCGCGAACACCACATTGTTGTCCCACAACCCATCACGGGTGAGGCGTGCATAATCGGTACTCATGGTTTTACCTCCAGCATTTCCGCCTTGTGGGCTTCAAAGAATTGCAATGCTTCGTGCAGGCTTTTCACCACCGCACGCGGGGTAATGGTTGCACCGCTGAACTGATCAAATTGCCCGCCGTCTTTTTTCACTTTCCACTGGTCTTCGGGCGGATTGCCCAAGGAAAGCCCGGTGAACTTGGTAATCCAGTCAGCCTTGGCGGCTTCGATCTTGTCACCCAGCCCCGGTGTTTCCTTGTGTGACAACACCCGCGTACCAAGGATTTTGCCTTCCGGGTCAAGTGCAATGATGGTGCGGATTTCGCCCGCGTAGCCGAAGCCGACGGTTTCCCACACCAGCGCGGTGACTTTGCCTGCTTTAGTGCCTTGGTAAACCTTGACCTCCTTGCCATCTGCGCCCATCAATAGCAAGGGTTTGGCGACGATGTTGTTATCGTGCAAATCATCCGGCACGACTTGCGCCAGTGATTGTTGCAGGTCTTCCATCTTGCGCTGCGCAATCGGTTCGCGGGTGGCGTTATCCACCCCCAACAGCAAAGCGGCGGCAATCGCGGCACACGCACCCAACAGGATTGCTTGGTAGGGAATGCGTTCCAGCAACGGGGTTTTGGCTTCAGTCGTCATTATTTGTTCTCCCCGCTGGCATAGTTGAGGGGTTCACCCTTACGGTCACGCCCGTAAATGCGTGGGCGGAAATAGTGGTCAATCAGCGGGGTAACAGCATTCATGAGCAATACCGCGAACGCCATGCCTTCCGGGTAGCCTGCCCAGGTGCGAATCACGTACACCAGCAAGCCACAGCCCACGCCGAATATCAGTTGTCCGGTCGGAGACACAGGGGATGTGACCAGATCAGTAGCGATGAAGAACGCACCTAACAAGGTAGCCCCCGCCAGCAAATGCACTTCCACACCGGGGTAAACATCAGGGTTAACAGCGTGCATGATCCCCGCCAACACCAACAGCGTGCCAATTATCGACACAGGAATGTGCCAAGTAATAATGCGTTTCCACAGCAGGAACAAGCCGCCAAGCAGCAGCAATACCGACGAGGTTTCGCCCATGCTGCCGCCCATCATTCCCAGCCCCATGTCGCTGACACTCGGCAAAATGTCGGCAAGGCTCGTCAAGGTATGCCCCTGCCCGGTTTCAGTACGGATATGCCCCAGCTGGGTCGCACCGCTAACCCCATCGACTGTCACCCACGTGGTCATTTCCAGCGGGAAGGAAATCAGCAACGCCACCCGCGCTACCATTGCCGGGTTGAACAGGTTTTGCCCGATGCCACCGAACACTTGCTTGCCAATAATGATGGCGAGAAACGCGCCCAATAGCCCAATCCACCAGGGCGCAGTCGGTGGCAAACTCATTGCCAGCAACCAGCCGGTGAGAATCGCCGAACCGTCGCTAAGGTATTTGCCTACGGGCTTGCCCATGATTTTCAGCGCTATCGCCTCCGCCAGCACGCAGCCGAGGATGGTGATCAAAAACAGGCTGATGGCAGGCAAACCGAACAGGTACAAGCCGAAAACGGTCGCGGGGGCAAGTGCCAGCATCACCAGCAACATGGTGGTGTGGACACTTTTGCCGGAATGGGTGTGTGGGCTGGAAATCAATAGGCTCATGCGCTTGCCTCCTGTGCGGTTTTGGCAGCAGCCGCCGCTGCGGCAGCTTTTTTGGCTGCGGCTTCGCGTTTGCGGCGTTCCATCATTTCCTTCTTGGCACGTTCTTGGGCTGCCATGCGTTCGTTGCGCTGTTCAATCAGGCGTTTGGTTTCGTCCTGCTTGTGCTTGGCGCGTTGGCGGCTGGCGAGTTCACCTTTGGCGTAGTTGAAATATTGCACCAGCGGAATGTGCGCGGGGCAAACGTAGGAACACGAACCGCAAGCGATGCAATCCATCAGCCCCAGTTTGGTGACGGCATCGAGGTTGCCAGCGCGGGCATTGGCTGCCATTTCCAGCGGCAACAACCCACACGGGCAGGCTTGCACGCAACTGGCGCAGCGGATGCAGGGCGATTCCTGATTTTCCGACACCTCTTTGGCTGTGAGGGCGAGGATGCCGTTGCAACCTTTCACCAGCGGTACGCGGGTATCGGGCAGCAGGTTGCCCATCATCGGCCCACCACTGATCAGGCGGGCAGGTTCGACGTTGAAACCTTCGCAATGGTCGATCACGTCCTGCACTTTTGTACCGAGCAATACGCGCAGGTTGCGTGGCTGGCGCACTGCCCCGCCGGAAACGGTAACGACGCGGGAGACTAACGGTTTACCTTCTCGTAAAGCATCGCGGACTGCCAGCGCGGTTGCCGGGTTATGCACCACAATGCCAATGTCAGCGGTCAAGCCGCGTGCAGGCGTTTCCAGCCCGGTGAGGGTTTGCACCAGATGCTTTTCCGACCCCATCGGGTAGCGCATCGGTAAGCCGACGACCTGGATGTTGGGGAAGACGGTGGCGGTTTCGCGCATCGCGGCTTGCGCTTCGGGCTTGTTGTTTTCGATGCCGATGATGATGTTTTCCACCCCCAGTGCGTAAGCCATGATGCGGATGCCGTCGATGGTATGCGCGGAATATTCGCGCATCAGGCGGTCGTCGCAGGTCAGGTAGGGTTCGCATTCCGCGCCGTTGATCACCAGCGTGTGCAGCTTGTAACGGTTACGCAGGTTGAGTTTGACGGCGGAGGGGAAGGTTGCGCCGCCCATGCCGACGATTCCGGCAGCGGCAACGCGAGTGGCGATTTCGGCAGGTTCGAGCGCGAACGGGTCAGCGGGTGGGTTGAGTTCGCCCCACTCATCCTTGCCGTCGGGTTGCAGGGTGATGGTGTGTACCGACAGGCCGGAGGCGTGGTGCGCGGGGTAATGCCCGACCCCGACGATGCGCCCGGAGGTGGGGGCATGGATGGGCGCGGAAATCATTCCTTGGCTGTTAGCCAGCAATTGCCCTTTGAGGACGTGATCGCCGCGCTTGACCGCCGGTTTCGCCGCTGCGCCAATGTGCTGCTGCAAAGGAATGTGCAATAAGCTCGGCATCGGCAGGTTTTCGATGGCTTTGTCCTCGCTCAGGATCTTGCAATCGTGCGGGTGTACGCCGCCACGGATGCTGAATAATTTCATACTGCAACTCCTGTCATGATCGGACTCGGCCAATACCACGTCTGCACCGTATGCGTCAGCGGGCGCATCTCAATACATTCCGTTGGGCAAACCTCAAAGCACTTCTCACAGCCGGTGCAAGCATCCGCAAACACCGCATGAATCTGCTTGGAACTGCCCACAATGGCATCCGTCGGGCAACGCTTAAAGCACTTGGTGCAGCCGATGCACAAGTTTTCATGCACATACGCAATCATCGGCCCCTTATCCGCCACGCCGGAAAGATCAATGCTGACACCCAGCTTCGCCGCCAGTGTTTCCGCCAACGCCTTACCACCGGGCGGGCAAGCAGTCACGGGCGCTGCACCGTTGGCAATCGCTTCCGCCGCTGGCGCACAGCCGGGAAAACCACACTGCCCACATTGCGAACCGGGCATCAACGCCTCAATTTCTTCCTGTAACGGATTGCCTTCCACCTTGAAATATTGTCCTGCCAGCCCTAACAGCCCGCCCAGCAACAACCCCAAGGTCATCAGAATCAAAATCGCAGTCATGCTCTTTCTCCCTTTCCTATTGGCTCGCCAGCCCCGCAAAACCCATAAACGCCAGCGACAACAACCCGGCAACAATGAACGCAATCGGCAACCCGCCAAACGCCGCTGGCACTTGCGCCAACGCCAGCCGTTCACGCAAACCTGCAAAAATCACCAGCACCAAAGTAAACCCCACCGCCGACCCAAACCCATACAGCAAGGTTTGCAGAAAACTGTGCTGTTCTTGCACATTCAGCAGCGCCACGCCCAGCACCGCGCAATTGGTGGTAATCAGCGGCAGGAAAATCCCCAACACCTGATACAGCGCGGGCGACACCTTCTTAATCACCATTTCGGTAAACTGCACCATCGCCGCAATCACCAAAATAAACGACAAAATCCGCAGGAAACCCAGATCAAACGGCTGCAATACCCAGTGTTCCAGCATCCAGCCCGCCACCGACGCCAGCGTCAGCACAAACGTCGTCGCCATGCCCATGCCAATCGCCGAGTCAATCTGCTTGGAAACCCCCATGAACGGACAAAGCCCCAGGAACTTGACCAACACCACGTTGTTCACCAGTACCGTACCGAGCAAGATCATGAAATATTCCATCGCACATTCCCTGAGA
Organism: Thiothrix litoralis; assembly: GCF_017901135.1. Classification (NCBI taxonomy): domain Bacteria; kingdom Pseudomonadati; phylum Pseudomonadota; class Gammaproteobacteria; order Thiotrichales; family Thiotrichaceae; genus Thiothrix; species Thiothrix litoralis. The sequence continues at coordinate 1,529,170 of NZ_CP072801.1, forward strand.
ATCATCTGTGAGGAAGGCAATGCAGGGAGCGTGCCAGCCGCTGCAAGCCTTGCGTGGCTTGGGTTTGCGGCGGATTTTGCGGGGTGGGGTTTGTGACAAAGGAGGGGAATTGTCGGGTTTGCGACAACGTAGGGTGGGTGGAGCGAACGCGATACCCACCATTTACCATGCGTTGTAGGGCTGGCACGCCTATTGCACCGCAATAAACACAGCAACCGTGGAAACCGTTATGCACAAGCCAAGCACCTCATTCGCCGAACACTACGCCGACCTCTCGCACATTGCCGGATTCGAGCATGTGACCCCCGGCTTATCGCTGCAAGCCATCCTTGAAACCGTGGAGCAAGCCCCGGTTGCGATTTCCATTACCGACACCCGCGCCAATATCCTCTACGTGAACAGCGCGTTTGAGGAATTAACCGGCTATTCCCGCGACGAGATTTGCGGGCAAAACGAATCGGTACTGTCCTGCAAAACCACACCGCTGGAAATTTACCGCACGTTATGGCGCACCATCCAAAGCGGCAAAGAATGGCGCGGTACGCTGATTAACCGCAACAAAGCGGGCGACCGCTACCTCGCCGAAGTCACCGTTGCGCCTGTGCTGGATGCTCAGCGCAATATCACCAACTTTCTCGGAATGCACCGCGACATATCGGTGATCCATAACCTCGAACAGCAACTCAAACACCAAAAAATCCTCTCCGACACCATTTTCGATCTCGCTCCGGCCATCGTGGTATTGCTCGATAGCAATCGTAATATCTTGATGGATAACAAAGCCTACAAACACCTCAAAGTCGAATTCGGTACAATCGAACCCATCCACCTATTCCTCGACGCACTCAAGGATCGCTTGCCCTCGCTTGACGGTGAAACCTTCGACAACTTCCACGATGTGCAAATCCGTTTCGACGCGCCCAATGGCAACGAATGCTGGTTCACCCTGTCCGGCATCCACGTCGAAGAACTCGACGATGCCGCCAAAAACTATTTCGCCCTAACCAGCAGCGGCGGGCATTACCTGCTGTTGGTTGCCACCGACATCACCACCCGCAAGGCCGAGCTGGAACGCGCCCGCATCCAACACCTCAAAGTGCAAATGGCGGAACAAGAACTCACCAGCAGCGTCCGCGAAACTTTGGCAGGCGCGATTTTTCAACTGGAAACTCCGCTCAACGTGATCCAAGCCGCTCTGGTCATGCCGCCCTCTTCCACCGAAGCCTTGTACCCGGTGCTGCAACAAGTGCTGGAATCGTCTTATCGCGCCATCAACGCCATGCGCATGGCAATCCCCAGAGCCGAACACGGCACGTATTCCTTGGTCAACATCAATCAGGTGCTCAAAGACTTGCTCATTATTGCCACCGACCGGATGCTCTCGGAAGGCGTGGTCGTCGATTGGCGACCCGAACCCGTGCTACCCACCATCATGGGCAACGAAGCCTCCTTGCGGCGCATGTTCAACTACCTGCTCGACAATGCCCTGCTCGCGCTGCACGAAGCGGGGCGCGTACACCGCGAATTGCGCATTCACACCCGTTTACACGACGACAGCATTAGCGTGGAAATCACCGACAACGGCATCGGCATTCCCCCCGCACTACGCCTGAAAGTATTTGAACCCTTCCACAGTGGCTGGAAACGCGGCAACGGCAATGTCGGCATGGGCTTGTGCATGGCGCAAGAAATCGTCAACAACCACGACGGCAGTATCAGCATCGACCCCGATTACCCCAACGGTTGCCGTATCCGCGTCAACCTACCCCTAAAAGCCAGCAACGGGGGGATGGAATGAGCCACGACAACGCGCAATTGCAACAAACCCTCAACTTGCTGGAAGACGAACTTGCCTGTATTTACGCCGTCAGCAAGGTGTTAAGCCGCTCCCTCAACCTCAAGGAAACCTTGCGCGAAGTGCTGCGCGTACTGCACGAAGAAGGCCAGCTCGAACACGGCATGGTCAGCTTGCTGGACGGCGATAGCGGCGATTTGCTGCTGCTGGAATTGCACCGTGCCGACAAACTTACCGTAGAAAACGTGCGCTACCGTGCAGGCGAAGGCATTATGGGGCTGGCGATTGAAATGGATAAGCCGCTGATTATCCGCAAGTTAGCCGACGAACCGCGTTTCCTCGACAAACTCGGCGTATACAACCCAGTGTTGCCGCTGATTGCCGTGCCGATCCGCGCCCGTGGCGATGAAATCGTCGGCGTATTAGCTGCACAACCGCCCGCTGAATTGCATTTGCTGGGCGAACGCCGCCGTTTCCTTGAAATGATTGGCAACCTGATCGGGCAAAATGTAGTCCTTGCCAACGAAGTCGCCAGCGACAAGCAGGAACTGCAAAAAGAACGCGACTCCTTGCGCCGCAAGGTCAAAGGCGAATCCGGTTTCGCCAACCTGATCGGACGCACCCGCGTGATGCAAGTCGTGTTCGACCAAGCGCGGCAAGTTGCCAAGTGGAACACTACTGTACTCATTCGCGGTGAATCCGGCACGGGTAAAGAGCTGATCGCCAACGCCATCCACTACCATTCACCCCGCGCTAATAATGCTTTCATCAAACTCAACTGCGCCGCTTTGCCGGACAATTTGTTGGAATCCGAACTATTCGGACATGAAAAAGGCGCATTTACTGGCGCGGTCAGCCAGCGCAAAGGGCGTTTTGAGCAAGCCGACGGCGGCACGCTGTTTCTGGATGAAATCGGCGAAATCACCCCCGCGTTCCAAGCCAAATTGCTACGGGTCTTGCAGGAAGGCGAGTTCGAGCGCGTCGGCGGTACGCGCACTCTCAAGGTCGAGGTGCGCGTCATCGCCGCCACCAACCGCAATCTGGAACAGGAAGTGCGGGCGGGCGAGTTCCGCGAAGACTTGTATTACCGCCTCAACGTGATGCCGATCATCATGCCGCCATTGCGCGAACGCTTAGAAGACATTCCCGACCTTGCCCGCTTTCTGGTCAATAAAATCAGCAACAAGCAAGGGCGACCACTGGATATTGGCGACAGTGCCATCCGTGCGCTGATGCACCACGGCTGGCCGGGCAATGTGCGTGAGCTGGAAAACTGCATGGAACGTGCCGCAATTCTCAGCACCGATGGGCATATTGACCAGCAAGTGATCCACCTGACGGGGTTGGATAGCCATTTCCCGGTAGAAACCAGCAGCACTACTGTCAAACAGCCACCCAAGATTGATCTGGATTCGCCGGATCTGGACGAACGTGAGCGCGTGATTACGGCTCTGGAAGAAGCGGGTTGGGTGCAAGCCAAGGCCGCGCGGTTGCTGAATATGACACCGCGCCAAATTGCCTACCGTATCCAAATACTCAATATTCAGGTGCGACAAATCTGATACCGACAAGTCCGACTCCACCTCCGGTATCTCCCTCTCCTCTGCGACCTTCGGGTCGCTTTTTTTCAGTCTCCATGACGGCGCATTTGCCGGAAGATTTCCGCTCAGGCAAAAGAATTTGCTGTGCTGGTAGATGGCTTCATGGCAGGCAGTCGTCTTGCCTTAAAGTTTCGGTTTTATACGGTGTCATCTTCCCTACATCACATTCCCGACATTCCCCCTCAAACCCCTTTGTCGCACACCCAACAACAAAATCCCAACCAACTGTAAATAAAAGAAAAATTACCAAGCATCGTCACTTGGCACGCAAATTGAACTACCCATGCAAACACCCTCACGAAACCCCTACGTCACGGAGAATACGCATGGAACTGACTGTTTTAGGGCAAAGCCAAACCACCGCCCCCGAAGCCGGGGGCTGCGCCTCCAGCGGTTGCGGGAGCAACGACGATCAACTGAACCACCTGCCGGAACACATCCGCGCCAAGGTGCATAATCACCCGTGCTACTCCGAAGAGGCACACCACCATTACGCCCGGATGCACGTTGCGGTTGCCCCGGCCTGCAACATCCAGTGCCACTATTGCAACCGCAAATACGACTGTTCCAACGAATCGCGCCCCGGCGTAGTTTCCGAACTGCTCACCCCCGATCAGGCGGTGAAAAAGGTCATGACCGTGGCGGCGAATATCCCGCAAATGACCGTGCTGGGCATCGCAGGCCCCGGCGACCCGCTTGCCAATCCGGAACGCACCTTCGACACCTTCCGCCAACTGACCGAAAAAGCACCGGACATCAAACTGTGCGTCTCCACCAACGGTCTGGCACTGCCGGAACTGGTCGACGAACTGTGCAAACACAATATCGACCACGTAACCATGACCATCAACTGCGTTGACCCCGACATCGGCGCACAAATTTACCCGTGGATTTTCTGGAAAAACCGCCGCGTGTACGGGCGTAAAGGCGCAGAAATCCTCATCAAGCAGCAGCAAAAAGGGCTGCAAATGCTGGTCGATCGCGGCATCTTGGTCAAGGTCAACTCGGTGATGATCCCCGGTGTCAACGACAAGCATCTGGAAGAAGTCAGCAAAGCGGTCAAAGCCAAAGGCGCATTCCTGCACAACGTCATGCCGCTGATTGCCGAAGCCGAACACGGCACGTTCTACGGCGTGATGGGGCAACGCGGCCCGACCCACGACGAATTGCAGGAACTGCAAGATGCCTGTTCCGGCGACATGAACATGATGCGCCACTGCCGCCAATGCCGCGCCGATGCGGTCGGAATGCTGGGCGAAGACCGTGGCGATGAGTTCACGATGGACAAAATCGAAGCCGTGGATGTCGACTACGCCGCCGCGATGGTCAAACGCACCGAAGTCCACGCCGCCATCGAAGCCACCCTCGCCGCCAAACATCAGAAGAAGAATGAAACCTTCATCTCGCTGTCCAGCTTAAGCATTCCGAAAAAGGAAACACGCCCGGTACTGATGGCAATCGCCACTTCTGGCGGCGGCATCATCAACCAGCACTTCGGTCATGCGCGTGAATTCCTGATTTACGAAGCCAATGCCCACGACGTGCGCTTCATCAGCCACCGCAAAACTGACCTGTATTGCAGCGGCGATGACACCTGCGGCGACGGCGAAAGCGTGCTGCAAAAAACCATCAACGCGCTGAAAGGCTGCGAAGTGGTGCTGTGTTCCAAAATCGGCTACGAGCCGTGGGGAATGCTGGAAGAAGCCGGAATCATGCCCAACGGTGAACACGCGCTGGAAGCCATCGAAGACGCGGTTGCCGCCGTCTACAAGGAAATGGGCGAAAAAGGCTTGCTCGACAAGAAACTGGAAACCAAGCAACGCGCCACCGCGTAAGGAGCTGCATCATGGCATTACAAATCGTTGACGGCTGCGTGAACTGCTGGGCGTGCGAACCGCTCTGCCCCAGCAAAGCCATTTACGCCGCGATCCCGCATTTCCTGATCGACGCCAAGAAATGCACCGAATGCGACGGCGACTACGCCGATAAGCAATGCGCCAGCATCTGTCCGGTCGAACAAGTGATCGTGGACAGTCAGGGTGAAGCCCTGAATCCGCCGGGTTCGCTGACCGGGATTCCGCCGGAACGGTGGGAACAGGTGCGGGCGGAGATACAGGCAAGATAAGAACCCCCTCACCCCCTAGCCCCCTCTCCCTCAAGGGGCGAGGGGGAACAAGAGATTTTCTTAGCCCCTCTCCCCTTGAGGGAGAGGGGTTGGGGTGAGGGGTAAGTTCGGAGAACGCTATTCCACACGAGGACACAGCCATGCAATCACGTTTACTAAAATTCTTGCAGACTTTCCGCCGTCACGGACAGGTCGACCCGGCACTCAAACGCGCCTACCCGAACCTGCCCAACTGCCTGATCAAACGCCATTCCGCGCTGTTGAGCATGAGTCTTGCAGGCAACCGTCATGGCTGACACCCCGCTCAACGTTTCCACATGGAAGGAAGCGGTCGAATTCGCCCCCGGCGTCCACTGGATCGGCGCACTCGACCCCACCTTGCGCACCTTCGACATCATCCTCAAAACCGCCAACGGCACGACTTACAACTCGTATCTGGTACGCGGCAGCGAAGGCGTTGCCATCATCGACACGGTGAAAGAAGGTTTTGAGGACGAATTTTTCCATCGGCTGGAATCGGTAGCGCGTTACGACGAAATCAAAGTGATCGTGCTCAACCATCTGGAGCCTGATCATAGCGGCGCACTGCCGGAACTGATGCGCCGCGCCCCACAAGCACGGCTGTACATTTCCACCCGCGCCACGACCATGCTCAAAGCCTTGTTGCGTCCCAACCGCGAAGAGCCGTTTGAATACACCACCGTCACCACCAATGACCGGGTAAGCCTCGGCGACCGCCATTTACGCTTCCTGCACACGCCATTCCTACACTGGCCGGATACGCAATGCACCTATCTGGAAGAGCAACAAGTGCTGTTTTCTGGTGATGTGTTTGGCTGCCATTACTGCGATGTGCGCCTGTTTAACGACCGGGTGGGCGATTTCCGCTTTTCATTCGATTACTACTACGCGCACATCATGCGCCCGTTCAAGCAGTGGGTGATGGAAGCACTCGCCTTGATCGAACCGTTGAAGATGAAAATCGTCGCGCCAACACACGGCCCGATTCTGCGCGAACGCCCACGCCGTTACGTGGCGCATTACCGCGAGCTATCCACCTCCACCCTTAGCCGCGAAATCGGCGACACCAACAAGTCGTTGATCATTTTCTACATGAGTTCCTACGGTAATACGGCACGCATGGCAGAAGCGATTTACAGCGGTGCGGATACGGTCGAAGGCGTGCGCGTATCGCTGTACGACCTCGAAGGCGGCGAAGTCGCGCCTTTCGTTGACCTGATTGAAGACGCCGACGCGTTGCTGTTCGGTTCCCCCACCATCAACGGCGATGCGGTCAAGCCGGTATGGGATTTGCTCTCGTCGCTGGCAGTGGTGAACCTCAAAGGCAAGATCGGCGCAGCGTTCGGCTCGTATGGCTGGAGCGGCGAAGCAGTGCGCATGGTCGAAGACCGGATGCGCGGGCTGAAAATGCGGGTTCCGCGTGAAGGCATCCGCGTCAAACTGATTCCAACACAAGAAGAATTGGATGAATGCACAGGGTTTGGTAGAGAAATAGCCAATATTCTGGTGGGCAAGGAAGTGCAGCGCGGGGTCATTGAATTCGGCGACCTCACCTGAACACCCCAACTACCTGATAATTTTTAGCAATGATTGAAGGAAAATAGACATGGCAAAGGCAAAAATTACCTTTGAAGACATCAACCAAACGGTCAATGTCCCTGCCGGAACGCGCATTATCGAAATCTCCGAAAAGATTGGGGCGGGCGTTATTTACGGTTGCCGCGAAGGCGATTGCGGCACTTGCATGATGGAAGTCACCGAAGGCTGGAACAACCTGACCGAACCTTCCGTGCTGGAAGAAAAAGTCCTGCGCGAAAACATGGCAGGCCGCCACTACCGCCTTGCGTGCCAAGCGCAAATCCTCGGCGATTGCAAAGTTAAACCCGCCTAATTCAAGGAGAACAACATGGCATTAATTACTTTTTCCAGCCCCGAATACAAGGACAAAACCGTGTACGCGGTGGCAGGCAGCTTCACCGAAACCGTGCTGAAAATTGCCAAAACCAACAAGATTCCGATCCAGTTTTCCTGCGGTGATGGCGAATGCGGCACTTGCGTGGTTAAGGTCACGCAACTGGGCGACAAAGCGCCAATGGGCTATCACCTGGAAGAAAAGGAAAAGACTGTCTTGCTGGAACTCGGCAAAATCACCAAAAGCGAGATGGAAGACATGATCGTTAATGATTTGCCGAGCAAATGGCGGCTGGCTTGCCAATTTATTCCGCGTGATGAGGATGTTTTCGTCGAGTATTGATCGTAGGGTGGGTGTAGCCAAAGGCGATACCCACCATTTCCCCATGCACCTCATTTTTCCCCATTTCAAAAACGGTGGGTATCGCGTTCCGCTCCACCCACCCTACAGCCTCATGGCACGTTTATTGAATCAATCCCTATAAACGTGCCAATTGTAGGAAACCATTCATTATGACCGCCATGCCCAAACCACCTAACCTCTTGCAAACGCATTATGCCTACCTAATACAGCACCGCCGTGGCGAAACCAACGAGCACCTGTTGGCAACCATGTACGCCTCTGCCCTGTGCGGACAAGGCGCAATGCCGCTCTACCTCGGCTTACCGCTGGACATTTTCCGCACGATGATGGAATACCATTTCCCGACCCTGCCACAATTACCGCTACCTGCTCACGTCGCATCGCTGGATTTTGCACGTCTGCCAGAACTTGATGACCTACGCACCCTTCTCCAACAAAACCTCAGCCAATCGTCACCGATGGCAGGCTGGATGACCGAAATACTCATCGCGGGATGTACGGGCAACGATCACCTCTGGCAAGACCTCGGATTGTGGTCGCGCAAAGACTTATCCGCTCTCATGCACGATAATTTCCGTCCCCTCGCCGAACGGAACGACAAAGACATGAAGTGGAAAAAATTCCTCTACAAGCAAATGTGCATTGGCGAAGGCGTTTACGTGTGCCGTGCGCCTTCCTGTGAAGTTTGCGTGGATTACGCCGCATGTTTCGGGGAATAGCCGCCTACCTCGGCCTTGCCATCGGTGATGCCTTGGGTGCAACGGTCGAATTCATGACCCCGGCAGAAATCCGCCACGAATACGGCACGCACCAACACATCATCGGCGGCGGCTGGCTGAAACTCAAAGCGGGCGAAATCACCGACGACACCGAAATGAGCCTTGCCTTAGGCGATGCCATCCTTGCTGCGGGCAAAGTCGACCCCACCAGCGTGGCGGAAGCCTTCAGTCAATGGATGCGCAGCAAACCCAAAGACATCGGCAATACCGTGCGACGTGGCATCGTGCAATTCCGCCGCACCGGACAAACCATCATGCCGGAAAGCGAACACGACGCAGGCAATGGCGCGTGTATGCGCTGCCTGCCCGTAGCCCTTGCCACCGTGCATTCGTCATGGACAGACGTGCAAACAGCCTCCCGCCTGCAAGCCCATACCACCCATAACAACCCGGTATCGGACGCAGGCACTGAATGCATTATCCAGATGGTGCAAGCCGCCATTCGCGGCAAATCACTGGCAGAATTGGAATTACTCGCGCACCAACTGGTGCAAGATTACCCCGTGTTTGAATACCGCCACCGCCAACGCCGCCGCGACAACCCCAGCGGCTACATCGTCGATACCTTGCAAGCCGTGTTCCAGTCACTATTTTCCACCGACAACTTTGAAGCCGCCCTAGTTGATGTGGTCAACCGGGGCGGCGATGCCGACACCACGGGCGCAATCCTCGGCATGGTGGCTGGCGCACTGTACGGCATAGACAACATCCCCACCCGCTGGCTGGAACGGCTCGACCCCAACATCCGCGCCCAATGCACCCAACAAGCCCGCGCCCTTTACCAACTGGCACAACAAGGACACACCCCATGAGACTTTCCCGCAAAGACGAACACTCCATCACCGCGATGCTGTCACTGGCTGCCACTGACCGCTACGCCGCCCCGATCAGCCTCACCGAATTGTCGGAGTCGCTGGGCATTTCCACCTCGTATCTGGAACACATTTTCAGCGGCCTACGCAAACACGGCTTGGTCGAAGGCTTGCGCGGCGTAGGCGGCGGCTACCGGCTGGCACGCCCTGCCACACAGATCAGCATTGCCGACATCCTCCACGCCACCCACGCGCTGACAGATGAGGACACGCTAGAAAGCACGCTTGCAACCGTGGATACACGCGGGCTGGAAGCTGCCCAAGGGTGGGTGGAACTCAGCCGCCGTATCCGCGACTTTCTCGGCGAACTCACCCTTGCCGATTTCGCCAGCACCAAACCCAGCAGTGTGTGGAAACAGCGTGAAGATTCCGTCAGCAATTACATCGCCACCATGTTTCCGCCGCACACCGTCTACAACAACAGTATGTCTGCTTAACGACAAGCCTAGCGCAACTGACCTGTGCCAAATCCTACAAAACCGCTCGAACAATGCAAAAAATCCTTAAAAATCAACAATAAAACTACTTGGCACAGGCTTTGCAATATTCCCGTAAAGCACTTTACAACGGGAGATAACGCATGATCATACTGACCGACAATGCCCAGAAAGCCCTCGGACGTTTCATTGAAGGCGCAGACAAATCCATCGCTGGCTTGCGCATTGGCGTTTCCGGCGGCGGCTGTTCCGGCTTGCAATATTCGATGAGCTTGGTCGAAGCCAAAGCCGACGGCGATCTGGAAGTCCCATTCCCTGCACTGACCGTCTTCGTTGACCCCGAAAGTGCGCCGAAACTGGAAGGTTTAACCGTGGATTTCATCGACGGTATCGACGGCAGCGGTTTCAAGTTTGAAAACCCCAATGCCACCAATAGCTGCGGTTGCGGCAAATCATTCGCTGCCTGATTCACGACGCCACGCCAACAGGAGACCCAAGCCATGTGGGATTATTCAGAAAAGGTACAAGACCATTTTTTCAACCCGCGTAACGCTGGTGCAGTCGCACAAGCCAATGCCACTGGCGATGTGGGTTCACTCAGTTGCGGCGACGCGCTACGCCTGACCCTCAAGGTCAACCCTGAAACCGACATTATCGAAGACGCTGGCTTCCAAACCTTTGGTTGCGGCTCAGCAGTCGCCTCCAGCTCTGCTCTGACCGAAATGGTCAAGGGCATGACGGTAGATGATGCGCTGAAAATTTCCAACCAAGACATTGCCGACTACCTCGACGGTTTGCCGCCGGAAAAAATGCACTGCTCGGTGATGGGGCGCGAAGCCTTGCAAGCCGCCGTTGCTAATTACCGTGGCGAAGAGTGGAAAGACGACCACGAAGAAGGCGCGTTGATCTGCAAATGCTTCGCGGTGGATGCGGTGTTGATCGAAGAAACCATTCGTGCCAATAACCTCAGCACGGTGGAAGAAGTCACCTTCTACACCAAAGCCGGTGGCGGTTGTTCCGCGTGTTTTGAAGGCATCGAAGAAATCCTCAACAAAGTCATGCTGGAACGCGATGAAGAAGAAGTCGTCGCACCATCACCCGAACCCGTCAAACCTGCCAAAGCCCCGTTGACCAATCTGCAACGGATGCGCCGCATCGAACACACGCTGGAAGCGATTCGCCCGCAATTGCAAGCCGACCGGGGCGACATCGAGCTGGTGGAAGTCGATTTCGACAAGAAAATCGCCTTCGTTAACCTCAGCGGCGCATGTTCCGGTTGCCAGATGGCAGCGGCTACTTTGGGTGGCGTGCAACAGCGCGTCATGGAAGATCTGGGTGAATTCATCCGCGTATTGCCTGCGACTGAAATGGGCAAGTTTTAAGGAGTGGTGTGATGAGTGAAGGTATTTATCTCGATAACAATGCGACTACGATGGTGTCGCCGGAAGTGGTGCAAGCCATGCTGCCGTATTTCACCGAGCAGTTCGGCAACCCGTCTTCCATCCACCAGTTTGGCAACAAGGTTGGGCTGGCGATTAAAGCTGCCCGCAAGCAAGTGCAAAAGCTGCTGGGTGCGGAACACGATTCCGAGATCGTTTTCACTTCGTGCGGCACCGAATCCGATTCCACCGCGATCCTCTCCGCCCTCAAAGCACAGCCGGAACGCAAGGAAATCATCACCACCGTGGTGGAGCATCCTGCCATCCTGACCCTGTGCGAAAATCTGGAAAAAGACGGCTACACCGTGCATTACCTCAAGGTAGACGGCAAAGGTCGGCTGGATCTGGATGAGTACGCCAAGCTGCTCACCGACAACGTGGCGATTGTGTCGGCGATGTGGGCGAACAACGAAAGCGGCACGTATTTCCCCGTGGTGGAAATGGCTGAAATGGCGAACGCGGCGGGCATCATGTTCCACACCGATGCGGTACAAGCGGTCGGCAAAATCCCGATGAGTCTGAAAGACACCAAGATCGACATGCTGTCGGTTTCCGGGCATAAATTGCACGCGCCCAAAGGCATTGGTGTGCTGTATTTGCGCCGGGGTACACGCTTCCGTCCGCTGTTGCGTGGTGGGCATCAGGAACGTGGGCGGCGGGCGGGGACGGAAAATGCGGCTTCCATCGTCGCGCTCGGCAAGGCGGCTGAAATGGCGCTGGAACACATGGAGCATGAAAACATTTGCGTGCGTGCCATGCGTGACCGTCTGAAAGAAGGCTTGCTGGCTGCCATCCCCAACTGTTTCGTGACCGGCGACCCGGACAATTGCTTGCCGAATACGCTCAATATCGCGTTTGAATACATCGAAGGCGAAGCGATTTTGCTGATGCTCAACAAGCAAGGCATCGCGGCTTCCAGCGGTTCGGCGTGTACGTCTGGCTCACTTGAACCGTCGCACGTGATGCGGGCAATGGGCATTCCTTATACGGCTGCGCATGGCACGATCCGCTTCTCGCTGTCGCGTTACAACAATATGCCGGAAATCGAGAAAGTCATCGCCGTTGTTCCGCCGATTATTGCGCAACTGCGCAAGCTGTCGCCGTATTGGGATGCTGCCAATAATGTGCCAGTGGAAGAGCCGGAAAAGGCGTTTGCTCCGGCTTATGCCTGAAGCCCCCTCACCCCCCAGCCCCCTCTCCCAGAGGTAGAGGGGGAGTAAGAGATTGTTTTGTATCGGAGATGACATGGATATTGCTCAAATTCAACCCGGTGACATGGTGTTTGCTGCTGCCGACTTGTTCAGTGACGGCGAAATTCCGGGCTATGCCGAAGGAGCGCTGGTCGTTAAAGCGGGGACTCGCGGGGTGCTGATCAATACCGGGCATTATGAGGAATACCCGGATGTGGAGTTTTATCTGGTGCAGTTTGAGGATGAGAGCGGGACGTTGGGGGTGTCGTTGGGGTGTTGGGCGGAGGAGTTGGCGACTGAAACAGCTCCATAATACATCAGCCTTTAGTTAAACGCTGCCCCCACCATAAATTCAGTAACTGTCATTTACCAGTATTACATGTAGCATAATCGGTCATCTAGCTAGGGAGTGAACACAATAGATAGAATATCAACCTATCTATTGTACGATATTTTTTCATTAATTAATGAATGCACTTTGCATTATCGAATAAATAATAAATATCAAGTGTTTCCCACCATTCGCTATAAATTCTAACTAATCTACTTTGAGATGAATTAATAAATTTTTCGGCTCCATTTTTATCCCACAGTATTTCTTCACCAGCCCCTAATCCTTTCATTTGTTCTTGTGTAAGAAAACTATTTTCAAAATCTTCTGGTGTTTTTATTTTTTCTTTTGCTAAGATATTTCTATCTGAACGATTTTCTTCATAAGGTATTGCTCGAAGATTGCCGATATGATTAACAAACTCTCTGCATATCAGCATATATCTTTTATTTCTTCTATTGTAGAGAGTTGATGCTGGCAGAATATGATCGTAATCCCAAGGTCTATTATAGTTTTCCCAAAATGAAATATTTGAAGGATCATAACCAGTAAACTGGTTACTCATATACTTTCTTTGTGCATAGCTAAGCAAACTGACAATTCTTTGTGATTTATCTCTTCTACAAATACTTATAAAATGAGCTCTTTTTATATCATCATTCCAAAGCTGTGAAACTGCTTGATTCCAAGCCTCATTTCTTCCTTCTTTATCAATCCATGCATCAATGTCATCACCAATAAAATCTATATTTAGTTTATCTGGAGACATGCAAACAGGATTGGCATCATCTTCTGGAGAAAAAATCCCATTAAAATCAGATTTTTTCATGGAATTATCCTTGAGTTTTTTAAAGACAAGATTGATTCGCTTATTTTTTTCAGTTTGTGATTTGTTCAATGAAAACCAATGAATTGATGTTGCCAGTCCTAATATATATTTACAACATTCTTGAGTCTTATATTTTGCAGTATCCAAGTTATAACTAGTAGTTTCTAGTTCACGCTTTGCCAGCCAAAAGAGCAGCAAATAAACCTCACCAGATTGCTTAGCTATCTCGCTTCGAATAAATGGAGGCAATCCAAAATCATGGTTATTTGAGTAAAGTAGCCAGTAGTCTATTAACCTGCAACAAAGAATTATTTTATCTTCGCTAAAAATATTTTCTAAAGCATCTTTTTTTTGATATTCATTGTTTGTATTTTTTGCTATTTGTCGTATTTCTCTTACGTCAATTGGCGGATGTATTTTTTCATCTTTTGCTGTAGTAATTGCTGCTCTTATGATTAAACTTACAAACTCAGCATCTGGCAAATGCAACAAGCCCTTCTCTTTAAGCTCTGTGATTTTTTCTTCAAAAACAGGCCAATATGCCTTTATCATTGAATATATTCTATCGTGTGGACTTAATGGAGTTCCTTTTGAATTCAACCGATCAAATAAATGTTCAATATTTGATATATTTTCTGGTTCACTCTCTTCTTCATTATAATTTTTTATTTTTTTACCGTCATTGATTTCTTGGTGTGTTTCTTCTGCTATTACAGAATTAGGTACTTCAATAAGAACAAGCTCTGACTCTAAAGATTGTTTAGCTTTTGAATATATTTTCTTTTTAACAGAAAGGCTAGTTAAGTCTGTATCTTCAATATATTTAGCAAGTGCCTCATTGAAGTTTTTATAATATTCTGGCCTAACAATAGAATAACTATCAAACTTGCTTTTAATTTTAACCCAAAATTCCTCTTCATCTGATGTAGCATTAACTGCTTCTAACAACCAAGCAAAAGGAATAGGCAAGTTGGCTTCATAAGGCCAAGAATAACCTACACTAGGACGTCCTTGTTTTTTTGGCACGAGTTCATCCTCTCGCCACCCAAACCTCACCAATGCTTTTCTTATATCCCCTGTATTTAATATGAAGTTTTTCTGTATGGAATCTTTTGACTCATCTTTTTTATATCCCCAAGGATGTGATTCCGTTGTCACCCGAAATAAGAATGATCGAGTGCTACTATCGCTAATTTGTGGATTTATATCCAACCAAATTGCTTCATATACATTTTCTTTTATGAATGGATCAACGAATCCTAACGTAATGGCATTACTGCGTTGTTGTCCATCAAGGAGGTGGTGTGTTGGATTTTCACACTTGCCGTATTTGGCCTTGACATTATTTTGTGTTTGTAAATGGGGACAAATAATGAAAGAGCCTATTGGAAACCCGCGCAATAATGAATCCCATAAAAGTTCAACTTGTTCTGGTTTCCAAACAGCACCGCGTTGTAGAGATGGAATACAAACTTTTACTTTATCTTTTTCGGATAGCTGATGTTTTTCTGATAACTGCCAATCAGCTATTTCTCTAAGAGATAACTTCCTTACTTTCCCCATTACCCTTTCCCCATGAGATATTTAATAAAGCCATAGATTATTGCACTAGATCAAGTATTATACTGAGCAAATATCAAACAGCAAGCATTTTAATTATGGCTCACTATGTATTTCAGTGTCTTGGCCTGTCTGTCGTGTTATAACTTTTTGGTGGCACGAGGCTTACCGCCAGAGCATAGACGGCAAGACCTCGAAAACCAGATAGAGCCTAATGCAATATAAAAACTACAACAAAAACCCATAAAGCTCATTCACATCCATTTCCAGCCCAACAGATTCCAGTGTGAGTTTCTGGCCTTCGGTGTAAATCTCTTTTCCCCATTCGCTGCGGCGACGGTAAATCTCGACGTATGGGACTTCTTGCGAACACAGCACGTATTCTTGCAACGCCGGAATCAGGCGATAAGCCGCCAGTTTTTCGGTGCGGTCTTTGCGGGCAGTGGCATCCGACAGGACTTCTACAATCAGGCACGGGGAAGTGTTGTAGTAAGTCGCGGTTTCTTCTTCGCAAGTGACTTGTACATCAGGGTAGTAATAGCGGGTGTCGCCGATGGTTTCGATCCCCACCTTCATGTCGGACTGGAAAACTTCGCAACTGCTACCCTTCAAATGCAGGGACAGCGCAAGGAAAAAATTGCCAGCAACCCGATTATGCCCACGGCTCGCGCCTGCCATTGCGTAGATTTGCCCGTTGACGTATTCGTACTTTTCCCCATCGGCACGGTCATTTTCGCCGAGCAGGTATTCTTCCGGGGAAATGTAGGCAGATTTTGGCAATGCGCCCATGTAAGCGTCTCCTGAGTTTGGTTTCATGCCTTGCTTGCTTTTCCAAGAATAGCATGAAACATTCAGGCTATCCTTATGCCACATTGCCACGCCAACCCTT